>DASZAD010000217.1:0-18960 GCA_035945415.1 Streptosporangiaceae bacterium | reverse complement strand
GATCCCGGCGGCGGCCTGCTGTTTCCGGCCGGGGCGCGCGGCGCGGGCATCGGCGAGGACTGGCGCGCCGAGCTCGATCGTCTGATCTGGACGGCCTGTCCCGGGCGGCAGGCCCCGCCGCTCGATCCGGACGGCTTCCATGACCGGCCCGGCGGCTTCGAGTCGGCGCTCGGCGGCCTGCTCGGGCGAAAATTCGGCTGGCTGGTCGTGGCCGAACCGGCGGGCCCGGTCGACGCCGAGGTCGCGGAGCTGCGCACCGAGCTCAATGTGCTCCGCCGCTTCGATGAGGAACGGTCCAGGCTCGAGGCCGAGCGCGCGCAGCGGCGGATGGCCGAGCTTGACAGCTTCCGCGAGGCCGGGCTGTGGAGCGTGCGGGTGCTGGCGGGCGCGGCCACGCTGGCCGAGCTGCGGCTGCTGGCCCCGGTGCTGGCCGGCTCGGTGGACCTGACCGGTCATCCTTACCGGCTGCGGGCCGGCCAGCCGGACTGTTCGCTTCGCCTGGACGAGGCGCTGAGCGCGCGAATGCGAGACGACGGCGACGGTAGCGGCGCGGCCGCGCCCTTCGCCGCTACGGCTGGAGTGCTGGCTGCGCTCGCCGGCCTGCCGCGCCACGAAGTTCCCGGGCTGCGGGTGCTCGACCTCGCCGACTTCGACGTCACCAGCGAGACCGAGCCGGGATCTGGGCCGGGATCTGGGCCGGGATCTGGGCCCGGGCCTGGGCCGGCCTCGATCGATCTTGGCGCGATCCTGGACGGGCAGGACCGGGCGGTCGGAACGTTCCGGGTGCCGCTGGCCACGCTCAACCGGCATGCGTTCGTGACCGGTGCCACCGGCGCGGGGAAGTCGCAGACCGTCCGGCACATCCTGGAGCAGTGCAGCCGGGCCGGCCTGCCCTGGCTGGCGATCGAGCCCGCCAAGTCGGAGTATGCCGCCATGGGCGGGCGCATCCACCCGGCCGGCGAGGTCACGCTCATCAACCCGTCCGACCCCGCGGCCGTGCCGGTCTCGGTGAACCCGCTCGCCCCCGAGCCCGGCTACCCCGTGCAGGCGCACATCGACATGGTGCGGGCGCTTTTCCAGGCGGCTTTCGACGCCGAGGAGCCGTTCCCGCAGATCATGTCGCAGGCGCTGCAGCGGGTCTACGAGGCCGCGGGATGGGACGTGGTGACGGGTGGTGGCCTGGACGCGGTGGCGCCGGCCATTCCCACGCTGGCGCAGCTCCAGCGGGCCGCGCTCGACGTAATCGACGACGTCGGGTACGGCCGCGAGCTGCAGGCTGACGTGCGTGGCTTCGTCGACGTGCGGCTGCGCTCGCTGCGGGCCGGTTCGGCCGGCCGGTTCTTCGAAGGCGGCCACCCCGTGGACATAAGCGAGCTGCTGCGGCGGAACGTGGTGCTGGCCATCGAAGACGTCGCCAACGACGAGGACAAGGCGTTCCTGATCGGCACGCTGATCATCCGGCTGGCTGAGCATCTGCGGCTGCGGGCACGGCGGTCACGGCGGTCACGGCCGGATGGCCTGCGGCATGTGATCGTGATCGAGGAGGCGCACCGGCTGTTGCGCCAGCGCGGGCCGGAGCGAGCGGCTGCGCACGCGGTCGAGTTGTTCGCCGGGCTGCTCGCCGAGATCCGCGCCTATGGCGAGGGGATCATTGTCGCTGAACAGATCCCAGCCAAGCTCGTCCCTGACGTGGTGAAGAACACCGCGCTCAAGATCGTGCACCGGCTACCGGCGCAGGATGACCGGCAGGTCGTGGGCGCGGCGATGAACCTGGACGACGAGCAGTCCCGTCAGGTGGTCTCGCTCCCGCCGGGGGTGGCGGCGGTGTTCGCCGATGGCATGGACCGGCCGGTGCGGATCCGGGTGCCGTCCGGTGAGGCCCGGGAGCAGGTGCGGTCTGGCCCTGCGCCGCCGCTGCGTGGCCGGCGCAGCGCCGCTTGTGGCCGCCGCTGCACCGGTGAGCGCGCGTGCACGCTGGTGGAGCTGCGCCGGGCCGACCTGCTGGCGGCCTCGGTGGCCCAGGCCTGGCTGCGGATCTGGACCGAGACGCTGGTCTTGGCATTCCTCACCAACCGGGGCCTGCCCGCCGCCCCCCGGGTGCTACGGCGGTCCTGGGCGATGCTGGAGGCTAGGCGGCGCGAGTGCGCGCTCGCCACCGTGATCGACCGGTCGGTGGGTAGCCGGGCGGTCAGCGTCCGGAGCAGCTTTGACCCGCAGCAGCTCGCGGCTAGCGCCGGCTCGGCGGCGCTGGCGGTTCTTGGCGGCGGGGCGGCGGCTGGCGTCCGCGCTGGGCCGCACTGGGTGGTCCCGCAGCTTCGCTGGCTGCACGAGGCCGAACGGATCTGCCCGCTGGGAGCCCCACAGCCACGGCCCCACGATCACGCGCCGCCGCTGGAGTTCGACCTCGTGGGGGCCGTGGGCCGGCCAGACATGCGCATCGGGCACCGGGTCCGTATGCTGCGCCGTCACGCCTTGTCCATGGAACTGGAGGGTAACCGGCGGGCCGCCTGGAATCTGCTGTTCGGCGACGACGATCACCGCTCATTCCTGGTCGACGTCGGCACGGTGATGGTGGGGCGTGAACGCGGCCGCCAGCTGCCGGCCGCCTGCGCGGAGATGGAGGTGTCGGGGTGGCTGCCCGTGGTGCTGTCCTGGCCGCGCCGGTTCATCGCGGCCGCCTGGGAATCGCCGGCCCGGTAGCATCGCGGCGATGAGCAAACTTCAGCTCCGTGCCCGGCTGGCCACCAGCATCGGCGGCGCGGCAGGCCGGGTCTCCCGCCTGACCGGCCGGGGCGACGGATCGGTGATCGGCGGGGTCATCGCGCTGCGGATAGAGCCGCGCCTGCTCGAACTGCTGGCCGCCGGCCGCCAGATCGTGCTGGTCACCGGGACCAACGGTAAGACCACCACGACCCGGCTGATCACCGCCGCGGTCGAGGCGCTGGGCCAGCCAGTCTCCTCGAACGCGTTCGGGGCCAACATGCCGACGGGCCTGACGGCCGCGCTCGGCCAGACCCAGGACGCGCCGTTCGCCGTGCTCGAAGTGGACGAGAAGTACGTGCCCGGCGTGCTGGCCGCCACCGCCGCGCGGGTGCTGGTACTGCTCAACCTCAGCCGCGACCAGATGGACCGGGCCGCCGAGATCTGGCTGCTGGCCCGGCGCTGGCGAGATGCCTTGGCGGACGCCCCCGGCTGCCGGGTCGTGGCCAACGCGGACGACCCGCTCATCGCCTGGGCTGCCGGTGCGGCCAAGCAGGTGACCTGGGTGGCGGCCGGGCAGCGCTGGCGGGAGGACTCCTGGTGCTGCCCGCAGTGCGGGTCCCACCTGGAGCGGGACGAGCGGGACTACCGGTGCCCCGAGTGCCACTTCGCCCGGCCGCAGGTGAGTTGGACGCTGGACGGTGACGTCGCCGTGGACCCCCTCGGGCGCTCTCATGAGCTGCGGTTGGCCCTGCCCGGCCGGGCCAACCGCGCGAACGCGCTCATCGCGCTGGCCGTCGCCGAGATCTTCGGCCTCGACGCTGACCGGATCCTGCCCCGGCTGCGCGCGGTGACCTCGGTGGCCGGCCGGTACATGATGGTGCAACGGCGCGGACGCCAGGTCCGGCTGCTGCTGGCGAAGAACCCGGCGGGCTGGCTGGAGGCATTCGACGTGCTGGAGCCGGCGCCGGTGCCTCTGGTGCTCTCTGTCAACGCCCAGGGCCCGGACGGTCGGGACACCTCATGGCTCTGGGACGTGGACTACCGGCACCTGCGTGGCCGGCGGGTCTTCGTCACCGGCGAGCGCAAGCTGGATCTGGCGGTCAGGCTCGAAGCCGACCTGGTCCCCTTTGAGCTCGTGAACGGGATCGACGAGGCGGTGGATCGGATAGAAGGCAACCTGGACGTGATCGCCAACTACACGGCCTTCCAGCAGATCCGGGCTGCTTTCGGCCGGGCCTCATGAGCACCCGGTGAGTACCTCACGGCAGCTACGAACGAGGAGCGGTACGCCATGAATGCCAGCAGGCTCCGCCTGGTCTGGGTCTATCCCGACCTGCTCAGTACCTACGGGGACCGGGGAAACCTGCTCGTCCTTGAGCGCCGGGCCAGGCTGCGCGGCATCGAAGTGGAGCCCGTCCAGGTAAACGCCGACCAGCCGGTGCCACGGCAGGGTGACATCTACCTCATCGGCGGCGGCGAGGACTTGCCGCAGATCCTCGCGGCCAGGAGGCTGCGTGCCGACGGAGGGCTCGCGGCAGCGGCTCGCCAGGGCGCGGTGGTCCTGGCCGTGTGCGCCGGCTACCAGCTCATGGGCCAGCGGTTCGCCGGAGACGAGGGGCAGTCACTGGGCGGCCTGGAGATTCTGGATCTCGAGAGCGGCCGCGGCAGTCGCCGGGCTGTCGGCGAAGTCCTCGCCGACGTCGACCCGCAGCTGGGCGTCCCCCGGCTGACCGGTTTTGAGAACCATCAGGGGGTCACCACGCTCGGTTCCGGCGTCCGGCCGCTGGCTCGGGTTCGCTCGGGTGTGGGTAACGGGGATGGCACCGAGGGTGCTTATGCGGGCCGGGTACTCGGCACCTACCTGCATGGCCCCGCGCTGGTCCGCAACCCCGGACTGGCCGACCTGCTGCTCGGCTGGGCCGTGGGACCGCTCGACCCGCTGCAGCCCGGGGCTGAGGAATGGAGCGGGAGGCTGCGCTCTGAGCGACTGGCCGCCATGTCTGGCTGACCTGCGACGGCCAGAGTCGCTGCCGGGTCGCTGCCGGGTCGCTGCCGGTACGGACGCCGGTCAGTAGACCAGAGCCTGGGCGCCCTCGGCTATGGCCTCGGCCAGGAACGTGGGCGCCCCGGCGATCCTGATGCCTTCGATCACGTCTTCGGGCGCGATGTCCCGGCGGGCAGCGCACTGCGTGCATACCGTCACCGTCCCGGCTGCCAGCACGCCGGCCAGCAAATCAGCGAGCGGGGCGGCGTGCGGGAGGCTGAACTCTTCGGCCCGGCCGGGCAGGGAGAACCAGGCCGACTCGCCGGTCAGCCACAGCGACGTGCTCACCCCGCTCGCGGCCGCGGTCGCGGCGACGGTGAACCCTTGGTTGCAGCGCTCGGGATCGTCCTTGCCCGCGGTGACCTTGACTACGAGGGAACGCGTTGCCATGCGGCGACCTTAGCGCGCCGGTACCCGCCGGCCCACTGGCGCGGTGTGGCCCGCGCCCCGGTGGGGCCGGGCGCCCGACGGGGGTTAGCGTTGGCGGGCCAGAACCGCCCCGAGCCCAAGCCCGTGAGTCCGCTACAGAGGGTAGGTGCCGGGAGTGACGGTGTATCGGCGTCCGTGCGGGAGAGTCCAGACCAGGACGCCGGGTTCTGGTTGTTCGAGATGCCAGCCCCGGGCCTGCTTGGCCCGGTGATGCTTGCGGCAGAGTGGTGCCAGGTTGCACTCGCAGGTTCGTCCGCCGTGGTCGTGGGGGCGGGTGTGGTCGTCGTCGCAGCGGTGGGCGGGCCGGTTGCAGCCGGGGGCGGCGCAGGTGCGCTACCGGGTCTTGACGAGGTGATGTAACGAGTCAGGAATCCGGTAGCCCGGAACTTCACGGGCATGGCTGCAGGTCACAGCCTCAATCCGGCTGAGCTTGAGTTGCCCCAGCCAGCTAGCCATGTCACCGGGGCGGCGCGAGCCCGGCGGCCCGGGCGGGTGGAGTGGACCGCCAGGGCCGGCCGGAGGAGGCCGGCGGGCGCAGGCATGAGCGATGGCACGCCCGGCTGGGCCGGTAATGGTCAGGCACCAGCGAGACCCTCGGGTGGCAGCGATGTCCCCAGCCAGGTCACGGGAGGTTCCGGCATCGACGAGCCCGTACCCGAGGATCTCGCCGGGGGAGTCCGACAGCCCGAGCCAGGTGTTCAAGGGAACCGTGAGGTGCACAGACCCGCGAGCTACCAGCCCGCCCCCAGGACCCACCGGTGAGCGCGACCCGGCTGGTGAGCACTTGGCGGCCGCGGCGTTGCCCGCGTTCTGGGCACCAGGATCCGGAGCGGTCGCGCGATCATCGCGGGGCTGGGTGGCACGAACCGGGTCGCCTGGCGGCAAGGTGGCTTCACCGGCCGCATCGCCGGAACCATCGGATCCGTCATCGGGATCTTGGCCAGGGAGGAACCTGGTCGCCTCTTGACCTGTCAGCAGGCCGAGGAACACCGCGGCACGGAGTTGCGCCAGGGTTGCGGCGGCTCCCCCCGCCTTGAGCGCGCGGGCCTGTGCGTCGATCCGCGTGTCGGCGGCCAGGGCAGCCACCAGCGGGAGGTCACGACCGGCCAAGGCGGCGGTACCGGCCATCTCGGCGTGCAACTCGACCCGGGCATCCTTGATGGCCCTCTCCTTGCGCCGGCGGGCAGCTTCAGGGTCGGCGGCCAGTACGGCGCGACGCAGCCGGGCTCGTAGCCGGGCGGTGGTCTGGGCCGGGGCATCCTCGATGACGAGCTGCTCGACCGCGGCGGCCAGGGAGTCGTCCAGCAGCCCGGTCTCATAGCCGATCACGGCGGCCCGGCCCCGGTCGATCCGCCCGGCCGACAGTGCGGCCATCGTGGCCGGCAGCCGGCTGAGGGCGAGTGCCTGGTCGAGCAGTCCCGCCGCCGAATAGCCGGTCAGCGTCAGGAGGATGGCGAGCTCGTCACCGGCGTGCTCACCCACGTGCGGATCGGGATGGGCCAGCCGACGGCGGTGCAGCTCGGCGACTGCTGCCAGCATCCCGGCGGCGGCGTACGACTCGCACCGGCGCCATGCCAGGATCACCCCGGCCAGCTCGTCATCCGACAGGCCGGTAAGTCCTCTCGCGCAGGTGTCCTGCAAAGCCCCGGCCAGCACCGGTCCGGGGGACAGGTTGTCTAGCACCGACCCCGACTTGAATCCCGCTCCGCCAGGTCCCCCGGGGCCATGGGTTATGACGCCCCAGGGAAATGGCTCCTCCATTGTCGAGTCCACGGTCGAGCCAGCCAGCTCGCCCAGGGAGGCGTCATCGGGGGGCACCCGATCACCGGATGCCTCGATCTCGGCCGTGAGGATCGCCTCTTGCCTGGCCCACTCCTCTGCCATGAGGCTGGCGGGCTGAGGGGCAGCGGGGTACGTGGAATCCGGGTCGGACGGGATCACCCTGCCTCACCTCCAGCCAGCTTGTGAATCGGTTCTGCCACAAGGTACAAGCACAGAAGGTACAAGCACAGTCTGACAATTTCGTGAGTGTTATCGACTCGGACAGGCGATCACGGCGGCGACGTGCGCCGCGTGGCTCGCGGCGGAGCGGCGTCAGGCTGCCTAGACTGCGGCTATGCACGGCATGCTCAGCCTGGCGGTTCTTGTAGCCGCCTTCGCCTGTGTGGCCGTAGGGGCCGTTTACGTGTCTGTGCGGCTGTACCGGGCAGGCTCGGCGAGCCGCCGTTATGTCGCCGATCCAGCCCCTGAGACGCCGCTGGAGCAGACCCGGTGACGGCCACCCCGCCGGAGGGTCCGCCGGTCCATCCTGACCTGGTACCGCTGAGCTTCCTGCTCGGCCGGTGGGAGGGCGCCGGTGTGGGCGGCTACCCGACGATCGAGAGCTTCAGGTTCGGGCAGGAGTTGTCCTTCAGCCACAACGGCAAGCCATTCCTCATCTACTCCAGCCGGACCTGGCTACTGACCGAAAGCGGTCAGACCGGGCGGCCGCTCGCTACCGAGGCGGGATTCTGGCGGGCTCAACCGGAGGGCGCGGTTGAGCTGCTGCTCGCGCATCCGACTGGAATTACCGAGGTGTACCTGGGCCAGGTCACCGGCACCCAGGTCGAATTGAGCACCGATGTGGTGAGCCGTACCGCGTCAGCCAAGGAGGTTACAGCGGGCCACCGGCTCTACGGCCTGGTGGAGGGGGATCTCGCCTACGCCTATGACATGGCCGCGGTCGGCCAGCCCTTGCAGCCGCACATTTCCGCCCGGCTGAAACGGGCGGGGAAGCCCGCCTGAAAGGGACGACAAGCTAGCCCGAAACGGGCGCCAGCCAGCCGGAAACGCGTGATAGAGGCGGCTGAAACGGGCGGGGGAGCCCGCCTGAAGCGGAAGGGCGAAGCGGCAGGGCGTTGAAGCGTCGAGAGAGTAATACACCGCGCCGAAAAACCGGAATAGCCGCCCAAAGAAAAGACCCCCGGGCGCCTCCCGTGCCAAGCACGGGGACCGGCTGGACTAGGCCGGCCAGCCCGGGGGGTCGGTGTCTGCCGAAATTCGCCGGCCGCCGCCCTGCGGCAACGCTCGGCCCACGATCCGGGCGCCACAGCGACGCCGGATACGAAGGCCTAACCGGTGATGCACACGTCACGACACTAACCGTGACCGTGCCTCGGCGGGACGGCAGCTAACGGACAGCCACCTCGCGCGTCCAATGTCTATGCATACTGTTGGACCACCTCCTTTCCCGCGTAGCCCGAACGGTACGCGACGCCTCGGCCGACTGGCAAGGCCGTTTCCGTGAGCTGGATCTCCGCTGCGCCCAGATCCCGGCTGAGCGGGGATCTCAGCGCCGCGCCCGGCCGCGCGGATGCGGCCTAGACTCGGCATATGGCGCAGGCGTGGGACGATCAGCTGCGGGCACGGGGGTACCGGGTCACGCCGCAGCGCCAGCTCGTCCTGGAGGCGGTCACCAGGCTGGAGCACGCCACGCCCGAGGAGATCTGCGCCCAGGTCCAGCAGACCGCGCGGGGCGTCAACATCTCCACCGTCTACCGGACCCTCGAGCTACTGGAGCAGCTCGGCCTGGTGACCCACAGCCACCTCGGTCACGGCGCGCCGAGCTACCACCTCGCCGCCGAAGCCGAGCACGTGCACCTCGTCTGCCGGGAATGCGGCCGGATCATGCAGGCCAGCCCCGGTGCGGTGGCCGCGCTGGTCAACGCGCTCGAAGCGGAGCAGGAGTTCGAGACCGACATACGGCACCTGACCGTGTTCGGGCTGTGCGGGGACTGCCGCCGGGCCGGCCCGGCCAAGGCCGGAGTGGCCAAGGCCGGCGCCGCCGCCCAGTCCCCCGGGGCCGCCCGCTCACCTGGCTCCGGCGGATAGCCTGCCCGTATGGAGAACCCGCTGCTGCGGCTGCCCGGGGCCGTTCCCGCCGACGGCCCTGACACCGGTGTGGCCGCGCACTACGGCGACCCCTTCGGCGAGCAGCGTGCCCTCACCGAAGCCGCGGGCCTGGTGGACAGGTCCGGCCGGGGCGTGGTCCGCATTTCCGGGCCGGACCGGCTGTCCTGGCTGCACAGCCTCACCACCCAGCGGCTCGACCAGCTGCCGGCCGGCATGACCGCACAGGCGCTCGTTCTCAGCCCGAACGGGCACATCGAACATCACCTGACCCTCACCGATGACGGCAGCGCGGTGTGGGCGCACGTGGAGCCGGGTACCGCGCAAGCGCTAACCAGCTTCCTGGAGTCGATGCGGTTCATGCTCCGGGTGGAGCCTGCCAACGTCAGCGACGAGTACGCGGTGCTGACCCTGCTGGGGCCGGACGCCCCGGACGAGCTGCCGTGGGAAGTGGTCCAGCTCCCCGGCGTATTGCCGGATCTGCCTGGCCGCGACCTGATCGTCCCCCGGGACCAGGTCGCTGACCTGGCTGCTGAGTTTCGCGAAGAAGCAGGCGCGCGGATGGCCGGGATGTGGGCGTTCGAGGCGCTGCGGATCGCGGCCCGCCAGCCCCGGCTCGGCCTGGACACCGACCACCGGACGATCCCGCACGAGGTGGGCTGGATCGAGACCGCCGTGCACCTGGACAAGGGCTGCTACCGCGGCCAGGAAACCGTGGCCCGGGTGTACAACCTGGGCCATCCGCCACGCCGGCTGGTCTTCCTGCACCTGGACGGCAGCGAGGACCGGCTGCCGGGCCACGGCGATCCGGTGGAGTTCGACGGCGCGACCGTCGGGTTCGTCGGCTCGGCCGCCCGGCACTACGAGCTCGGGCCGATCGCGCTCGCGCTGATCAAACGGACCGTGCCAACCGGCAGGGATCTGCTGGCGAGCGGAGTCGCCGCCGCCCAGGAGGTCATCGTCCCGCCGGACGCCGGGGCGCATGTCCAGGTCACATTGCGGCGGCGTGGCGGCCGACCGGCCGCCGGCCCGTCGCGCCGTCCCGGGTAGCCTGATCCGGCCGGATACTCCTGGGAGGTCACCGCAGTGCTGCGCCGCCTGATGCTGGCCGTATCGGCCAGCGACCGGATCCGGGACATCGTGATCAGCGCCCCGGTGGCCAGGGACGTGGTGGCCAGGTACGTCGCGGGCTCGACCACCGACGACGCCCTGCGGGTCACGCGGGAACTGCGCGACCGCGGGCTGCTGGTGACGCTAGACCACCTGGGCGAGCACACCACCGATCCGGACCAGGCGGCCGCCGCCGCCGACGAGTACATCCGGCTGCTCGGCCGGCTGGAAGCCCAGGGGCACACCACGGGCGGCGCGTCCGAAGTCTCGGTCAAGCCGACCGCGGTCGGCCTCGGCCTCAGCGAGCACGGGGAGAAGACCGCGGCGGAGAACATCACCCGGATCTGCCTGGCGGCACGGCGGGCGGGCACCACCGTGACGCTCGACATGGAAGAGCACACCATGGTGGAGAGCACGCTGCGGCTGCACCGCGAGCTGGCGGCGGAGTTTCCCGACCTCGGCTGCGTGATCCAGTCCTATCTGCGACGCAGCGCGGCCGACTGCGCGGCGCTGGCCACGTCAGGATCCCGGATCCGGCTGTGCAAGGGCGCCTACGACGCGACCGACGACGTGGCCTTCCCCTCCCGGCGCGAGGTCGACCTGTCCTACGTGCGGTGCATGCGCACCCTGCTGAAGGGGCCCGGCTATCCGATGCTGGCCACGCACGATCCGCGGCTGATCGAGATCGGCACGGCGCAGGCCCTGCTGGCGAGCCGGGCTCGGGGCAGCTTCGAGTACCAGATGCTCTACGGCATCCGGCCGGGCGAGCAGCGACGGCTGGCCGCCACCGGCGCCAAGGTCCGGGTCTACGTGCCCTACGGGAACGACTGGTACGGCTACCTCACCCGGCGTCTGGCCGAGCGCCCGGCCAACCTGGTCTTCTTCCTGCGCTCGCTGGCGTCGAGGAGGTAGCCGTGACCGTCGTCGGCATCCTGGGCGCCGGGAAGATGGGGGAAGCGCTCATCTCCGGGCTGCTGCGCGCGGGCAAGCCGCCATCCGGGATCATCGCCGTGGCCAGGCGGCCGGAGCGCGCCGCTGAGCTGCGCGAGCGCTACGGGATACAGCTCACCTCGGCCGCCGGGGCGGCCAAGACCGCGGACACGCTGCTGCTGACGGTCAAGCCGCAGGACATGTCGGGGCTGCTGGATGAGATCGGCCCGGCCGTCCCCGCCGGGCGGCTGGTCATCTCGGTGGCGGCGGGTATCACCACGTCGTTCATCGAACGCAGGCTGCCGGACGGCGTCCCGGTGGTCCGGGTCATGTCGAACACTCCGGTGCTGGTGGACGAAGCGATGAGCGTGATCTCGGCCGGGTCGCACGCCGATGACTCGCACCTGCGCCAGACCGAGGAACTGCTGCGGCCGGTCGGCCGGGTCATCCGCATCCCCGAGTCGCAGCAGGACGCCGCGACCGCGCTGTCGGGAAGCGGCCCCGCCTACGTGTACTACCTGGTCGAGGCCATGGTGGACGCCGGGATCCTGCTGGGCATGCCGCGCCAGACCGCGCTGGACATGGTGACGCAGGCGGTCTATGGCGCGGCGACCATGCTGCGCGAATCCGGCGAGCATCCGGTGATCCTGCGCGAGGCGGTCACCTCGCCCGCAGGCACCACGATCTCCGCTGTCCGCGAGCTGGAAAGGCATAAAGTACGCGCCGCGGTAATCGCCGCCATCGAAGCGGCCCGAGATCGGGGCCGGGAGCTGGGGCGTGCGGGGAGTGAGGAATGAGCTGCACGCTGCTGGTCCCCTGGACGGATGAGCTGGCCGGGTACGACTTCGGCCCGGACCACCCGCTGGCGCCGGTGCGAGTGGAGCTGACGATCGCTCTCGCCCGGTCGTTCGGGATACTCGATGACCCGGCGGTCACGGTGACGATCCCGGAGCCGGCCACGACAAAGGAGCTGGAGCTCGTCCACACGCCGGACTACATCGAGGCCGTGCGCGTCGCCGGGCGGACCGGCCGGGCCGACTACCACCGCGGCCTGGGCATCGCGGACAATCCGGTGTTCGCCCGGATGCACGAGGTGTCCGCGCTGGTGGCCGGGTCCACCCTGACCGCGGCGCGGGCCATGTGGACGGCGCAGGCCGATCACGCCGCGAACGTGGCCGGCGGCCTGCACCACGCGATGAGCGGCCGCGCCAGCGGGTTCTGCGTCTACAACGACCCGGCCATCGCGATCAGGTGGCTGCTCGGGCAGGGCGCCAGCCGGGTCGCGTACGTCGATCTCGACGTGCACCACGGAGACGGGGTGCAGGCCGCCTTCTACGACGATCCCCGGGTGCTGACGATCAGCCTGCACCAGCACCCGGCCACGCTGTTCCCCGGAACCGGGCTGCCCACGGAGACCGGCTCGGGAGAGGGCCTGGGGACGGCCGTCAACGTCGCGCTGCCCCCGGGCACCGCTGACGCGGGGTGGCTGCGCGCGCTGGATGCCGTGGTCCCCCCGCTGCTGCGCGCCTTCCGGCCCGACGCGCTGGTCAGCCAGCACGGCTGCGACACGCACCGGCTGGATCCGCTGGCCAATCTGGCGCTCAGCCTGGACGGGCAACGGCGCGCCCAGACCATGCTGCACGAGCTGGCGCACGAGGTCGCGGCCGGCCGGTGGCTGATCACCGGCGGAGGCGGCTACGAGCTCGTCCGGGTGGTCCCGCGATGCTGGACGCACCTAATGGCCGTGGCGGCCGGCCGGCCCATAGATCCGGCTGCACCGACTCCGGCCGCCTGGCGTGAATTCGTACGCGGCCGAACGGGCCGGACGGCACCGGAGATCATGACAGACGGCGAGGCCGCCGAGTTCTACGAATTTGACTCGGAGTCCACCGACCGGGTAGATGCGTCCATCAAGGCCACGCGTGACGCCGTTTTCCCTGCCCATGGGCTCATTCCCTGAGCGATTACCATTACGCTCCGCCGCTCGTATCGGGCGCGCGACATCTCATCTGGCGGGTATCACCGAAGTATCACCGAAATGAGACAGCGCGCCGGGGTTGCCCTTTTCTGAACGCGACTTACGCTGGAGGCGTACGTGACTGGTGCGCCGGATAAACGGACCTGCGGCGCACTTAGCGCCGTACGGAAGAGGGCAACAGATGGCTGCAGATGAAACTCCGCTTAGCGATGTCAGGTTCCTGACCGTGGCTGAGGTAGCAACGATCATGCGGGTGTCCAAGATGACCGTCTACCGTCTGGTTCACTCCGGGGAGCTTGAAGCCATCCGGGTGGGACGTTCCTTTCGCGTACCAGAGCAGGCGGTGAATCAGTACCTGAGGGACGCCTTCGTCGCAGCCAGTTGATCAGATGCGGCCGGGGCGCCGCGGGGTCACCTAGCCCGCCCGGCGCGGCTCCTCCTCCGGGGGAGGGACCGGCGGCGGAGGCACGGGGCGGGCGGCGGTAGTCTCTTACGGGCACTGCCCCGCACCCGGAGAACGGGCGGCTGAGGGGAGTATGCCCGTTTTCCGTTATTTTCGAGCGAGGCCGAAGGTGGTGCCGTGGGCTCCGTCATCAAGAAGCGCCGTAAGAGGATGGCCAAGAAGAAGCATCGCAAGCTGCTCAAGAAGACCCGCATCCAGCGGAGGAATAAGAAGTAGCCCGTGTCATCCGGGAGCCACCAGGCACCGGGATGACGGAGCCGCCCCCAGCTCAGGACGCCGGCTGCCTGCGCGACCGGCTCGCCGGACCGGCCGGCTTCGCGCGCAGGCGTATTTCTGGTGCCTTCCAGACCGGCCAATCCGGATTCGACCCGACTTCAACGCCACGTTGCTGATGCCGCGTACCCGGATGCTGTTCCCCTGGCTCGGCCCGGCTAGACCCGGCTAGACCTTCTCGCTGCGGCGCTTGCGCAGCACCAGGCCCGCGGCCACGCCGCCGCCCACCGCGCCCGCCGCGCCCGCTGCCGGCAAGGCGATCATGGCGGCACGCCGCCCGGTCCGGAAATCGTGCACCGGCCAGCCGCACCGCCGGGCCTCGGCCCGCAGTTCGCCATCGGGATTGACCGCGTTCGGATGGCCGACGAGCAGCAGCATCGGCAAGTCGTTGATCGAGTCGCTGTAGGCCGCGCAGCGGGACAGGTCAAGCCTCTCCCGGTCGGCCAAGGCGTCGATCGCGGCCGCCTTGGCCGGGCCGTGCAGCAGGCCGCCGATCAGCCGGCCGGTGTAGACGCCGTCGACCCGCTCGGCCACCGTGCCGAGCGCCCCGGTCAGACCGAGCCTGCGGGCCAGGACATCGGCCAGCTCCACCGGCGTCGCGGTGACCAGCCAGACCCGCTGTCCGGCGTCGAGGTGGCGCTGGGCCAGCTCCCTGGTGCCCTCCCAGATCCGGTCGGCCATGGTCTCGTCGTAGATCTCCTCACAGAGCGCGACGATGTCGGCCACCTTGTGACCGGCTACGAAGGCGAGTGCGTTCTGCCTGGCCGCCTCGATGTGCCCGGCGTTCTCTGTACCCCTGATGCGCAGCAACATCTGCGCCCAGGTCATTTTGACCAGGTCGCTGGCGCCGAACATCCGGCGCGCGGCCAGGCCGCGGGCGAAGTGGTAGATCGAGGCGCCGCGCATGATCGTGTTGTCGACGTCGAAAAATGCTCCGGCCGCTGAGTCCGGGGTTAGCGCCGCGCCACGGACGGTGGCAGCAGCAGCGGCCGCCCGGGCCGCGGCCATTTCCTCGGCGGGGGGCACCAGCCGCATACACAAAGCCTAGCGGCGATCGGCACGGGATCGGGCAGCGCGGGATCTGGTCGCGTGGGATCTGGCAGGGAGGCCGCGCAGGGTCTAAGATGCCCGTTTCCCATTGCGCGTTCCGTCGTGCACCATTAGAAGCGATGTCTGCCTCGGTGGTGGTGGCGTTCGTATGCACCGTCCTGGCGGCCGTCGGCACCGGGGTGCTCGCCGGCCGCTGTGTCCGCGCGCCCCGGGTGGACCTGATCGCCTGGTCGGGCGCCGCGGCCGGGCTGGCCGTCGCGCTCGGCGCGCAAGCCGCCGGGGACGCCTCGGGTTATGGGTCCACGACGTTCCGTATCGTGCAGATCGGCGCACAACTGGTGGCGCCGCTGTGGCTGGCCTGGGGGCTGGTCGAGCTGACCGGCCGGGGGGTGGCCGTCAGGTTCGGGGCGAAGCTGATGACTGCGGCGCTGACCTTCGTGGCCGCCGTGGTCCTGATCACCGACCCGCTCAGCTCCAGCGCGTTCAGCAAGTCCTGGCCGCCCGCCTCCGCGCACTACCAGGTCATCCCGAAGTCCCTGCTCAACCTGGTGGCGGCCGTCACCGTGCTGACGGTGGTGATCACGCTGGCGGTCACGGCGGCGCGGGCCCGGGTCGACCCGGCCTGGCGGCGCCCGCTGATCGTGGCCGCCGCGACGGCGGCCGGCGGGGCGGCCGTGCTGGCGTTGCGCTTCAATCTGCCGGTGAACTCGGGGTACGCGGTGCTCTGCCTGGCCGGTGCGGTGCTGGCCTGGTTCGCCGGCACCCGGGCCGACGACATCGACGTGGAGGAACTGCGCGAGGAAGCCGCGCCGACAGCCGGGCAGAGAGACCGCGGCGGGGTGGCGGAGCCCAAGCCGTCGGGTAACGGCTACCAGCCGTACCCGGACGCCACCGGCGACATCTTCAGCGACGATCGCTGGTACCGGCCCGCGCCCGGCCCGGAGCACGCCGGCGGATACCAGCCGAACGGGAAGTACCAGGCAGACAGGGAGTACCAGGCAGACAGGGAGTACCAGCCGAACAGTGAGTACCCGCCCGAGAACGGGTACGAGTCCACCGGTGACTATGCCGGGTACGCCGCCGACGCTGGATACGCCGGCGACGCTGAGTACGCCGGCGACGCCGGGTACGCGGAGGACGCTGGATACGCGGAGGACGAACAGTACGCTGAGGGCGACGGGTACGCCGCCGCGCCGGGCCACTCCGGCGACGCATACCGGCCCAACGGGACGCAGCGACCGGATGACGCGTATGGGCCGGACGGGGGGAACAACACGGACGGCCAGTACGGCGAGGACTTTGGCTACGACCCCGAGGAGGGCTTCGAGCCCGGGCACGACTGGCGGCAAGAAGCCGGCCGGGGCGGGATCTGGCGGCCGAGAGCGCCCGGCCGGGGAGGCCCGCTGAGTGCCGCTCCAGATCCGGCGGACGAGGAGCCCGCCGGGGGGGCTGCGCTGGCGGCCGCCGGGGACGCCGGCGATGCCGAGGACAGCCAGCACACCTACGGCCTGATCGCGATCTACACACTGGCCGAGGACTGCGCGGACGCCTTCGACATGCTGGCCGCGCAGGTGGTGGACGAGGTGCGGGCCAGCGAGCCCGACACGCTGGTCTACGCCGCGCACACCGTGCCGAACGCGCCGATGCAGCGCATCTTCTACGAGGTCTACCGGGACCGGGCCGCCTACGATGAGCACTGCCGCCACCGGCACATCCAGCGCTTCGAGACGGAGCGCGCCCCGTACGTGGTGGCCACCAACCTGATCGAGCTCGGCGTGCAGCAGGCGAAGCTGGCGGGGATGCCGGGGCTCAGCGAGCTGCTCGGCCAGGCTCGCAGCCAGTGATCCCGTGCCACCGCGATCCCGTGCCACCGCCTGATCATGTGATCACCCTGCTCGGACGGCCTGGCTGCCACCTGTGCGACGAGGCTCGCGAGGTCATCGCCCGGGTGGCGGGCGAGCTCGGCGCCCGCTGGGAAGAACGCGACATCACCCGGTCGGCCGATGACCTGCGCGAGTACTCGGACATGATCCCGGTGACGCTCATCGACGGGGTGCAGCACGACTTCTGGCGGGTCAGCGAGCCGCGGCTGCGCGCCGCGCTGGCCCGGTGACAGCCAAAACCCACAGGACACGGCCTGGTCCGGGGGTCGCGGCCGGGGGCTGGCGCCGGCTTTGTGCAAACATTCACAAAAGCGTAACGTGAAGGAATCGGGCTAATCGATCCTCATGGAGCGCCTGCGCATGTCCCACCGACCGGTGTCCGCCAACGGCAGCCACGGCATACCCGAGGCCACGGTCGCGCGGCTCCCGGTGTATCTGCGGGCGCTGTACGCGCTGGCCGAGAACGGCACCGCCACCGTCTCCAGCGAGGAGCTCGCCGTGGCCGCCGGGGTCAACTCGGCGAAGCTGCGCAAGGACCTCTCGCACCTCGGCTCCTATGGCACCCGCGGCGTCGGATACGACGTGCAATACCTGCTCTACCAGGTCTCCCGCGAGCTGGGCCTGACCCAGGACTGGCCAGTGGTGATCATCGGCGCCGGAAATCTGGGCCGGGCCCTGGCCAACTACGGCGGGTTCGCCTCTCGCGGTTTCCGTGTCGCCGCCCTGCTCGACGCCGACGCCTCCGTGGTGGGCACCCCGGTGGCCGGGCTGGTGGTCCAGCATTCGGACGAGATGGAGGCGGTGATCCGTCGCCACCGGGTGTCCATCGGCGTGATCGTGACCCCGGCCACCTCCGCACAGAGCGTGTGTGACCGGCTGGTCGCGGCCGGAGTGACCAGCATCCTCAACTTCGCGCCTGTTGTTCTCAACGTCCCCGCGGGTGTGGATGTGCGTAAGGTCGACCTGTCCATCGAACTCCAGATCCTCGCCTTCCACGCCCAGCGGAGGGCGACGGTGGACAATGCGGTGGCCGGGCCAGTGGCCGGGCCGGTCGTCGGGCCAGTGGTCAGGGCGGTGGGAACGTGAGCGTGCTCGTGGTCGGCCTGAACCACAAGAGCGCACCGGTGGTGACCCTGGAGCGCGCCGTGGTCGGCGGCGATGAGCTGGCCAAGCTCCGCCACGACGTTTTCCAGTCCGCCTGCGTGGCAGGGACATTCATCGTGTCCACCTGTAACCGGGTCGAGATCTACGCCGACGTGGACAAGTTCCACGCCGGCGTCACCGCGATCAGCGAGCTGCTCGCCCGGCATTCCGGCATCCCGCTCGACGAGCTGACCTCGCACCTGTACGTGCACTATGAGGACCGGGCCATCCAGCACCTCCTGGAGGTGACCTGCGGGCTCGACTCGATGGTCGTCGGCGAGAGCCAGATCCTCGGCCAGGTACGCCACGCCCTCGGAGTGGCGCGCGATCAGGGGACGCTCGGCCCGGCGCTGGGCGAGCTCGGCCGCCTGGCCCTCCGGACGGGCAAGCGGGCACATGCCGAGACCGGGATCGACCAGGCCGGCGCCAACCTGGTCAGCGTGGGCATCACCCTCGCCGCCAGCCGCCTGAGCGCCCGGGCGGCCCAGCCGGGGGGCTTGCTGCGCGGCTGCCGGGTGCTCGTGGTGGGCGCGGGTTCGATGAGCGCGCTGGCCACCGCCACCGCGCACCGGATGGGCGCGACCGGCATCGTCATCGCCAACCGGACCCGGGAGCACGCCACGCGCCTGGCGGCCACCGTCGCCGGAGAGACGGCCGGCCTCGCCGCGCTGTCCGCCGCGATCGAGGCGGCCGACCTGGTCATCTCCTGCACCGGCGCGACCGGCGTGGTGATCACCGAGACGATGGTGCCCGCCCGGCCGCAGAACCGGCCGCTGGTCCTGCTCGACCTGGCCCTGCCCCGGGATGTGGACCCGGCCGCGGGCGCGCGGCCAGGGGTCAGCCTGATCGGCCTGGAAGCGATCGGCGCGGCTGCCGACGCCCAGCCCGGCCCGCCCGGCACGGGCCAGCCAGGCTCGGGGGAGGCGGACGCGCACGCGCGGGACATCGCCGCGGTCCGGGCCATCGTGACGGAGGAGTTCGCGGCCAGGGCGTCGGCCGCCCGGGCGGCCAGCGTGACCCCCACAGTGGTGGCCCTGCGGGCCAAGGCCGCGCAAGTGGTGGACTC
>DASZAD010000216.1:0-1672 GCA_035945415.1 Streptosporangiaceae bacterium | reverse complement strand
TCTCGTCGCCGAGCTAGTGCCCGTGGATATGGTCGAGGACGAGCACCGTCGCCAGGCACTTGCCTGGCTTGACAGCACCGGTGACGTCTTCCGCCGCGTCAAACCGTGCACGCCCTCCCCGCATCTGGTGTCCTACTTCCTGCTGATCGATCACGACTGCGGCAGTGTGCTGCTCGTCGACCATCGCAAAGCCGGGCTGTGGCTTCCCTCCGGCGGCCACGTTGAGCCTGGTGAGCACCCCGTTGCGACCGTGCGGCGTGAAGTCCGGGAAGAGCTTGGCATCGAGGCTGTCTTCTCCCCGGTCACCGGCGAACACCCGCTGTTCGTGACCGTCACCCAGACGGCACCGGCGGCGGGCCGGCACACCGACGTCAGTGTGTGGTTTGTTCTCCGTTGTGGCATGGGCCAGGCACTGACGCCCGACCCCGGCGAGTTCCGCGAAGCCCGGTGGTGGACCAGAGACGACATCCGCCAGTCCGATCCCGCGCTATTCGACCCTCACCTGAACCGCATGCTCACCAAGTTCGACCGTGCCCACGCCACAGGAGACGGCAGCTGAGCTTCTGACCGGACCGGAACGCAGGCGCGTTCATCGGCCATGAGGTGGAGCCTCGCAGGCACACGGACCAGGTCTCAGCAGGCCGCTCACCTGAGGACGTCGCACGACTTCCTCAGGCGCCGCCGGGTGCCCATCGCTGACCGGGCGCACCGCCTGCCGGACCCGTCTGCGGCCCCGCAGAACCTCGTGACGTCTGCTGCGCAGCTCCCCGGATACGCAGCGTGATGGACCTGGCATGTACCTGCGATGGACCTCGCGTGTACCTGGCTGGCGATCCCGGCGTGACAGCCGCCCACGCGCAGAGACCATGGCGCCAGCGGGACACCTGGGGCCGCGTCAGCGGCGAGCCCTCTACCTGCGCCTTTCGGGCAGATGTCACGCTGTGTATAACCATCGGTAGGGGCCTCGCCGGGCGTTCCGGGCACCATGATCAACTACGTTCGGACTGACGAGCAAACGTGGAGCAACCATGGCCCCGAAACGGCCTTCACGAGACAACCCGGAACTGGCATAACCCCAGGTCAGGACGGGTGCGCCGCCAGGGACTTGAACCCCGAACCCGCGGATTAAGAGTCCGCTGCTCTGCCAATTGAGCTAGCGGCGCCAGAGACGCTGATGTTAGCAGCCCAGCGCCCCCAGAGCGAACTCCATCCGGCTTTGCTCCCCGCCGAAACTCGGCCAGATCGGGTCAGGTGCCGATGAACCGGCCGACGATCCGAGCCGCGCGCGACGGGCGCCCGGTCTTGGCCTCCACCCGGTCGGCCCAGCTCATCGCCTGCAGGCCTGCGTTCGCGCCGAGCCAGCGCAACGGCTCTACCTCCCAGGGGGGCGAGCGGTGGCCCACCCACGGCAGCCGGGTCAGCTCGCTGTCTGCCCCGGTGATCAGGTCGGCCAGGGTGCGGCCGGCCAGGTTCGTGGTGGCAACGCCGTCGCCGACGTAGCCGCCCGCCCAGCCCAGGCCGGTGGAGCGGTCGAGGCCGGCTGACGCGCACCAGTCCCGCGGCACGCCGAGCGGGCCGCCCCAGCCATGCGTCACCTTGACGTCGCCGAGCACGGGAAACAGCCCGGCCAGCGTGCGGCGCAGCGCATTGAACACCGCGGGAACCCGGTCGA
>DASZAD010000215.1:0-5985 GCA_035945415.1 Streptosporangiaceae bacterium | reverse complement strand
GCCCGAAGAACCCGGTCAGAAAGCTCAGCGGCAAAAAGACCGTGGCGATGATGGCGAGCTGCTTCATGACCACGTTCAGCCGGTTGGACACGGTGGACAGATGGGTGTCCAGCACGCCGCTGAGCAGGTCCCGGTAGCTGTCGACCAGGTCGCTGATCCGGATCAGGTGGTCGTATAGGTCCCGGAAGTAGCGCTCGGCGTCCGCGGTCATGCCGGGCAGCGTCCCGGTCCCGCTCAGCAGCTCGGCGAACATGTCCCGCTGCGGGGTGACCACCTTGCGCAGCACGATCAGCGACCGCTTCATGTCGAACAGCTCTCCCAGCTGCTGGTCGGTCGGCCGCTGCAGGATCGCATCTTCCAGCGCATCGATCCGGTCATCGAGATCGGCCAGCACCGGGAAGTACCCGTCCACCAGCGCGTCTACCACCTGGTAGAGCAGCATGACGTGGTCTGGCCGCGGGCCCGCCCCTTGCTTGATACGGCTGGCCAGGCCGGTCAGCCCCGGGCAGGCCCGGTGGTGAACGGTGACCAGGTAGCTCTCGGTGTAAAAGCAGTGCACCTCGACCAGCTCCCCGTCCGCGGCTGCCCCGTACACCACCAGCACCGTGAAGTCGTCGTAGCTGTCGATCTTGGGCCGTTGCCCGAAGTGCTCAGCGTCCTCGACCGCAAGCTGATGAAAGCCGAAGGTGTCACGCAGCAGCCCGTCCGCGGTGGACTGGTCCAGGCCGGCCAGGTCCAGCCAGAACCGGGCCGAGGTATCGAGCAGGCGCCGCACCGCATCCGAGGTGACCTCATGCCCGGCACCGTCGACCGTGATCAGGAAACTATCCATAGCGGCCATTGTGCCCACCCGCCACCAGCCCGCTGGGCTAAAGCGCACACCCCACGGGCCAGATCCGTCTGGCGCGAAGGCGTCGCGCCGAAGGCGCGCTAGCAGGCACTGGCACCAAAGATCCACGAGACACGACCTGGGCGTGTCCCCGTGATGCCATGATCCGTCCGCATCCGGGATATCGCTAGATCCCGATATGCGCCGGTTGTATCAGGCGGACAGCGGCACCCGGCCCACCGCCGTCTCGTACAGGCTGCCGAGGTAGAGCCAGCCGTCGTGCTGGCGCACGCCGACGATCTCGCGGTAGGTCCCCGCCGGGCCGTGCAGCAGCTGGACGATCTGCCCGTCCGCGCCCACTCGCCCGGCGAGCCCGTAGCGCTGCGCCGCGGGCTGGAGGCGGTCAGGGAGGCGGGCCGCGAGGCGGCGCGCCGCCGGGCGGGGCATCATCCGGTCCACCAGCGGCAGCCGCGGCGTCGGGAACGCGACCCAGTAGCTACCGTCCCCCGCCGGAGACATGTTGTCGGGTATCCCGGGCAGGTTGGACGCGAACGGCTCGGGGCGGCCCGCGGTGGCGCCGGCCAGCGGGATGCGCAGGATGTCATACCCGGTGGTTTGGGCCACCAGCAGGAACGATTCGTCGGGGGCCAGCGCCACGCCGTTCGGGAAATACAAGCCGCCGGTGATGAGCTCCAGGCCGGTCGCGCCGGGACGATAAGCGAACACGCGACCGTTGGGCCGGTGTTCGAGCAGGTCCTGTTTGTAGTGCTCGATGCGGAACCGGGACGAGCTGTCGGAGAAGTACACGGTGCCGTCGGCAGCGATCGCGGCGTTGTTGGTGAACTTCAGCCGCTGCTCCCGGTACGCATCGGCGAGCACCCGGACCCGCCCGGTCTCGTCCGCTCGCAGCAGCCCCCGGTAGGCGTCGCACACGATGAGCGTGTCGTCGCGCGGGTCGGCCTCCAGGCCCAGCGGCCGGCCGTGAGTGTCGGCGAACAGCTCGGCCGAGCCCGCGCCGGGGGAAGGGAACCCGGCCGGCCACCGCCAGATCCGGCCGTCCTCGACCCCCGCGTACAGCCGGCCAGCGGCGTCGAAGACCACGTCCTCCGGCTTGGCCCCGCCGGGCACCTCCCAGCGCTCCACCTGGTCGAGCACGCGGTTGGGGGCGAGCACGCCCTGCAGCGCCGGGGCCTTCGGCGGGGTCCACGCGACCGGGTCGGCCGGAGGGTCGGGCCGCTCACCGGCTCGCACCACGATGCTCCACGGCGGCCTGGTCACCGCGCCAGGCCGCCGCCACGGCTGGGGCTCTCCCACCGCGTTGCGCAGCGTGCCGAGCGGCCCGGCGGACAGCTCCACCACGTCGCCGGGAGACAGCCACCGCCCGGTCTCGATCCCGCTGCAGCCAGGGATCGTGCCGAGCCCGATCACCGTGCCGGCCGCCAGCGGCTCGCCCGCGCTCGCGTAGGCGATGACGTCGGCCAGCGAATGCCGCATCCCGCGGGTGCTCCCGCTCCCCCACACCTGGCCGTTGACCCGGACCTCGACGTCCAGGTCGCCGAGGACGGGCAGGACGTCGCCGGGCGTGACGACGACGGAGCCGAAGGCGGTCCCGAAGTCCTTGGACTTCGCCGGTCCCATCAGCCCCTCGACCATCTCGCGAAGCTGCACGTCGCGGGCGCTGAAGTCGTTCACAAGCAGGAACCCGCCGACAGCGCCGAGAGCCTCGGCGGGGGTCAGGTCGCTGCAGTCGCGGGCGATGACGACGCCGATTTCGAGCTCGTAGTCCAGGACCTGGGTATAGGCCGGCCACCGCACGGTGTCACCGTCACCCAGATACGCTGCCGGGTTGCCCTTGTAGTACACCGGCTGCTCGTGCCACAGCCGGCGAGGGCGCAGCCGGGGGAATGGCCGTCCCGTCACCCGCTGGTAGCCGCCGCTGACCGCCAGGGCAGCGGAGCCCTGCAGCCCCAGCAGGCCCCGGGCCGCCGCGATCAGGTGCTCCTCCCACAGCGAGCAGTCACGGAACGCCGCCGGGCGCAACGGCGGAGCCTGCAGTGAGACGGGCTCAGCCGCAGGCGCCGCTCGCGCGGCCAACTCCCCGGCGAGCCGGTGCACGTCCTCGCCCGCGCCCAGGAACGCCAGCAGGTCACCCGCTGCCGGACCCAGCCGGTCCGCGTCAGGAACCGCCGCCAGCGCCACCCATCCGCCGTCGCGCCCCACCGCCACGCTCGGCTCGCCGGCCGCCGTGCGGACCATCCCCAGCCGCATCGCAACCTCCTAAGGTGCTGTCGATCTAAGGTGCGTCCTGTCGATCCTGGTCGCCGTGCCCGCCGGCGCGCCTGTGGCGCGACTGGGCCGCGAACTGCGTCAGCGACAGAACGTTCCCGTCCGGGTCCTGGAACCAGGCGCGACGACCTCGCTTGATCGCAGCATGGCCGAAGCGTAACGGCTGTGGCTCGTCGCGATCACAGCGGCATTGCCGGGGGCTCCCGGCGCGGCGGCAGGAGCGATGGGTGAGGATAGGCGGATGGGAGTGATCAGCTTCAGAGCGCGGCTAAGCCGAGGCGAAGCAAGAGGAAACCGGGCAACGCCGGGTGCGACAGGCGCTGGAGATGATCCGCGCGGGCAAGACCCGCAGCTAGGCGATCAGTCCGAGTTCGCGGGCGCGCGCGACCGCCTCGGTGCGGTTGGCCGCGCCGAGCTTGCCGAGCACGTGGGTGACGTGCTTCTTGACCGTGTCCAGGGTGACCACCAGGCTCTCGGCGATTAGCTGATTCGGCGAGCCGGCCGCGAGCAGGTACAGCACCTCCATCTCCCGGGAGGTCAGCGGCTCGACCAGACCGGGTACTGCCGCACCCGCGCTCCGCCAGGCGGCTGGCGGGGCTGCCTTCGGCCCGCCCGCCTTCGGCCCGCCCGCCTTCGGCCCGGCGGCCCGCAGTACCCGCGCCAGGTAGCCGAGCGGCACCTGCCTGACGGCTGCCTGCCCGTCCCGGTGGGCCGCGGCCACCTGGTCGAGCAGGGCCGTCATCGGTGTGCCCTCGTCGGCGAACACCCGGACGTGACCCTGCGCGCTGGCCAGGGCGAGCGTCCCGGCCAGCTCGTGCACCGCGGCGGCCGGGACGCTTCCGCGGGCCAGCACCAGCGCCCGCAGCGCCCGGATCTCGATGACGCTGCCGGTGCGGTCCTGGTCCTCCGCCGTGGCTAGCAGCCGGTCCAGCCAGCCGAGCGCCAGCCCGGTGAGCTCCGGCTGGCCGGAGGCGAGCAGCACCCAGGCCAGTAGCAGGTGGTCCCGCTCCCTCGCGTAGACCGGCTCATCGTCGACGGAGAGGCCGCGCTGCTCCGCCCAGCGGGTGGCCGCGGCCGATCAGCGGGCCGACCCGGTCGCTGATCCCGGGGCGGGCCCGCTCCAGCGCCGCGGCCACGTGCCGCCAGAACCGGGCCCAGTCGTTGTCGCCCTCGTCCACCGACAGCCAGGCCACCGGCCGCCGGCCGCCGCTGGCCCAGGCGGCCAGCAACGCCGTCTTGCCGGACCCGGCTGGTGCGCAGACCAGGGTCAGCCGGCGGGCGAGCCCTTCGTCCAGCCGGGCGGTCAGCCGGGCCCGGGCCACGAAGCCGGACGGGGCGCGGGGGACGTGCAGCTTGGTGGCCAGCAGGTCAGCGGTGGAAGATTCCACCTTCGCCTCCACTTTCGGGTGACGCCCGGCCGGGCCTGCCGTTCCTATCGTTCCTGAGGATCGCACGTAGAGGAGGAACGCCTCATGCCGGTAATACAGTCCGCCACCGGCACTGCCGCGGGGACCGGCAGCGTGGCGGCCAGCCTGCGCAACACCGCCCAGCAGGCGGGCGGGTCGATCGGGCTGGCCGTGCTCGGCACGGTCGCCTTCACCGTCGCCGCGAACAGCGCACGCGCCGCCGCGGCTCGGGCCATGGCCGCTGCTCATGCCCACGGCGCCCGGCTCCACACGCCCAGTCAGGCCGCGCTCACCAGCCTCTACCACCACGCACTGGCCACCGGGTTCGCCCGCGGGTTCCTGATCGCGGCCTGGATCATGCTCCTCGCGCTGGTGATCACCGTGGCCGTGGTCCGCATCCGCCGTACCGACCTGGCCGGCGTCAACCCCGTCTAGCCCGCTGGAGGGACATTATGAAACTAACGATCATCGCAGCCACCGGCGGCGTCGGCCGCGAGCTGCTCCGCCAGGCCCGCGACGGCGGTTACGACGTCACCGCTGTCGCGCGCAACCTGGCCAAGGTCCCCCCGGATCTGCGGACCGCCCGGCTCATCGCCGCTGATCTGGCGGCACCCCAGCCGCAGGTGCTGGAATCGGCGGTGGCTGGGGCCGACGCGGTGCTGTCGGCCCTGGGACCACACAACAACGCCGACGCCGGGATCGCTGCCCCCGGCACCGCGGCCGTCGTGGCCGCGATGCGCGCCACCGGGGTGCGGCGGCTGGTGGCGATCAGCGCCTCGCCGGTGGCCACCACCCCATCGCCCGGACGGCCGGACCCGCCCAAGCACGATCCCGGCGACGGGTTCGTCATGCGCCAGGTGGGCGTGCGGATCGCCAAGACGCTGTTCGGGAAGGTCTACGAGGATCTGGCCGCGATGGAGGACGTCCTACGCGAGTCCGGGCTGGACTGGACCGTGCTGCGGCCGCCGCAGCTCACCGGCAAGCCGTTCACCGGCCGCTACCGCACCGCCTACGGCCAGAACGTGCGTGGCGGCCGGTCCGTCCCGCGCGCCGACGTCGCCCACTACATGCTCGCCGTGATGGACCAGCCGGAAACCATCGGGCAGGCCATCGGCATCGCCACCTAGCCGTAACCGCGTTTCTTGAGGCGGACGGTGTCCCGGCTGAACCAAGATCGATGCCGAGTCTTATGCGCGGGATCCATAGAAACTCGGCATCGATCTTGGACATGGCGGGCCGGACCAGCGGCCCGGCCGCTTCCGGTAGGCGGGCGGCGGGTGGGCGCACTCAGCCGAGTGTGCGGCACAGGTCCTCCGCGGTGGCGTGGATCAGTTGGACGCTGATCGTGCCCGCCGAGTTGACGGTCACTTCGGACCGGCCGGATATGACCCACTCGCCCGCCGGGAACGCGGCATTGCCGACGGGAACCGTGATCCCGATGTGGCTGGCGACGAACGCGCGGAT
>DASZAD010000214.1:0-5907 GCA_035945415.1 Streptosporangiaceae bacterium | reverse complement strand
ACGTGCCGAGCCGGGCGCTGGCTGCTTCGGGGACCGAGCTCTGACTACCGTGGCCATGCGCCGGGTTGAGCCCGGCGAGGGCGGGTCCGTGCTCGGCGTGCTGGCCGCGCACGGCATCCGCGTGCTGCCCAACACGGCGGCCTGCCACACCGCGGCCGAGGCGGTGCGCACGGCGGAGCCGGACCGGGACACGGCCTAGCCCGCTGACTGTACTCGCCTGTCCCGGGAGACCCGCCGTTACCCAGGCAAACAGGGGTCAACGACCAATACACTCGTCCCCGATGGACACGACTCTCGCCGGGCAGCCGGCGGGCCAGCTACTCGACGGCCGTTACCAGGTCACGTCGAGTATCGCGCACGGCGGCATGGCCACCGTGTACCTGGGCCTGGATACCAGGCTCGACCGCACGGTCGCGATCAAGATCATGCACGCCGAGCTCGCGGCCGACGAGCACTTCGTGGCGCGGTTCATCCGCGAGGCCCGTTCGGTGGCCCAGCTCTCCCACCCGAACGTGGTCTCCGTCTACGACCAGGGATCCGACGGGCGGCATCTGTACCTGGCCATGGAGTACGTGCACGGCCACACGCTCAGACAACTTCTGAACGAGCACCGCAGGCTCAGCCCCCGCGACGCGCTGGACATCATCGAGAACGTGCTGGCCGGGCTGGCCGCCGCGCATCAGGCCGGACTGGTGCACCGGGACGTCAAGCCGGAGAATGTGCTGCTGGCGGCGGACGGCCGGATCAAGGTCGCGGACTTCGGGCTGGCCCGGAGCATCACCGGGACGAGCCACCACACCAAGACCGGCGTCCTGATGGGCACCGTGGCCTACCTGGCGCCGGAGCAGGTCACCGACGGCGCCAGCGACACCCGCTGCGATGTGTACGCGGCCGGCGTGATGTTGTTCGAGCTGCTCACCGGGCGGCAGCCGCACGTGGGCGAGTCGGCGCTGGCGGTGGCGTACAAGCACGTCAACGAGACGATCCCGGCTCCGTCGGCCGTCGAGCCCGGGCTGCCGCAGGCGCTGGACGCGCTGGTCGCTTTGGCCACCAGCCGGGATCCTGAGCTGCGACCGGCGGACGCCGGACAGTTCTTGCAGGCGGTGCGGGCGGTCAGGCAGGGCATGCCCATCCCGGGGCCGTTCCCGCCGCCGATGGGTCCGGCCGGGATGGAGGCGAGCCCGGCTGCGTATGTGATGAACGAAGGCCCACCGGGCCCGCTCGCACTGCCCGGGATGATGCCACCAGCCGATTACGGCGCGACCCCGTCGGCCGGCGCGGAATACGAGCCGCAGCACCGGACGCTGATCGTCGGCCCGGACGGCGGGCCGCCGGCTCCGCGCGGGGGCTCGTCGCTCGGCGGGCGGCATCAGGGGCCGCGCGAGCCGTGGCTGCAGCGGTGGCTGTTCAGCCGCAGGCTGGTCCTCGTGCTGGCGGCCGTGCTGGCGGTGGCGCTGATCGGCGGCATCGCCTGGTGGCAGGTCGCCGGGCGCTACGCCAAGGTGCCGCAGGTCACCCGGCTGAGCTTGGCCGCGGCGACGGCAGAACTGCGCGGCACAGGCTTCACCGTCAGGACCGCGCCGCCGCGGCTGGACAACAGCGTGGCCAAGGGCGACGTGATCGCCACCACGCCCGCGGCGGGCAGCAGCGTGCGCCGGGGGGCCACGATCCTGCTCATCCCCTCGGCCGGGCCGCGGCTCATCGCCGTGCCCCAGGTGAGCGGGCAGGCGCTGGCCGCCGCGCAGGCGGCGCTGCGGCAGGCGGGGCTGACCCCGGGTACGGTGATCAACCAGGCGTCGGCCACGATCGCGGCGGGCATCGTGATCAGTACCAACCCGCCGGCCGGCACCTCGTGGCCGCAGCCACGGCCGGTCACGATCACGGTCAGCGCGGGACCGCCGCTGCCTAACTTCGTCGGGCAGCCGAAGTCCACCGCCGAAGCCTGGGCGCAGGCCAACGGGGTCTCGCTGAACGAACAGCCCGCGCAGAACAGCACGCAGCCACAGGACACGATCACGCGACAGTCGCCCGCGCCGAACAGCCCGGTGACCAAGGGCGAGGTGGTCACCATCTACATCTCCCCCGGCCCGCCGATGGTGCAGATACCGAACGTGGACGGCATGCCGGTCGACCAGGCCGTCCACACGCTGGAGCAACTCGGCTTCACCGTCAACCTGGTCGGGGCCGGCCCGCTCCACGCCGTGTTCAACTACAGCCCGAACGGCCAGGCGCCGAAGGGCTCCACGATCACGGTGTTCTGGGGGCTGCCGGGCGGTGGGAACTGAGGCACGGCCGGCGCGCCGGTGAGCGGGTGCGTTATGCTGGCTCCGTGCTCAGGCAGTTCTGGTTTTGGTATGGCTACCGGCCCGGGGTTCGGCCGGTCGCCCGCCAGGCGCTGCACTGACGATTAGCGACTTTGACCAAAGCCCCGGGCCGGGAACGGCTCCGGGGCTTTTCTCGTGTAAGGAGCCGAGGAGGACAGCATGGTCGTGGTGATGGCGCCGGATGCCAGCCAGGAGGACATCGACTGTGTGGTCGATCTCGTGCGGGCGGCCGGTGGCGAGGCGTTTGTCAGCCGGGGCGTGTCCCGCACGATTGTCGGCCTGGTGGGCGACGTGGAACAGTTCGGCACGCTGAACCTGATCAGCCTGCCCGGAGTGAGCGACGTGGTGCGGATCTCGGTTCCGTACAAGCTGGTCAGCAGGGAGCATCATCCGGCGCGCTCGGTCATCCAGGTGCGCGGCGTGCCGATCGGCCCGGACACCATGACGCTCATCGCCGGGCCGTGTGCGGTAGAGACGGCCGAGCAGACACTCCAGGCCGCCCAGATAGCCCGGGCCGGCGGGGCGTCGCTGCTGCGCGGCGGCGCGTTCAAGCCACGCACCTCCCCGTACGCCTTCCAGGGTCTGGGCGAGGCCGGCCTGAAGATCCTGGCTGACGTGCGGCAGGAGACGGGGCTGCCGGTCGTCACCGAGGTGACCGACCCGGCTGACGTGGACCTGGTGGCCAGCTACGCCGACATGCTGCAGGTCGGCACCAGGAACATGCAGAACTTCCCGTTGCTGCAGGCGGTGGGCACGGCGGGCCGGCCGGTGCTGCTCAAGCGCGGGATGAACGCCACGGTCGAGGAGTGGCTGATGGCTGCGGAGTACATCGCCCAGCGCGGCAACCTGGACATCGTGCTGTGTGAGCGCGGCATCCGGACGTTCGAGACGGCCACTCGCAACACGCTCGACATCAGCGCGGTCCCGGTGGCCCAGCGGCTGTCACACCTGCCTGTCATCGTGGACCCGTCGCACTCGGGCGGGCGGCGCGACCTGGTGCTGCCGCTGTCCCGCGCGGCGATCGCGGTCGGCGCGGACGGGATCATCATCGACGTGCATCCCCGCCCGGACAACGCCCTGTGCGACGGCGCGCAGGCCCTGGTGGATGCCGACATGCGGGAGCTGGCCAGCGTGGCCACGAACCTGCCGCCACTGGTCGGCCGCACCCTGACCCCGGCTCCGCCGGTTCCCTCTCTGAGCGCTCCGGGCGCTCCGGACGCTCCGGACGCTCCGGACACTCTGGGCGTGCCTGCGGCGGGCACTCTTGGTGCGGCGGGCACTCTTGGTGCGGCGGGCACTCTTGGTGCGGCAGTGACGGTGAACTAGGCCCGGCACCCTAGCTTGACCATGATCGATGGGGAGTTTTATGGACTGGATCCATAGAAACTCCCCATCGATCTTGGAGATGGCCTCAGGACTGGGATAGGTGGTACTCCTGGGCAGCGGCGGCCAGCTCCTCGGCCAGGTCCTCGGCGTCCAGCCGGCTCTCGATCCGGCGCAGGTCGTCGATCCTCGCCCTGGTCTCCACGTGCCGCGGCGTGAGCAGCGTGCAGCAGTCCTGGTCGGGTAGCTCAGAGATGGCCAGGGTGCCGATCCGGCGGGCCTCGGCCATGATCTCCGTCTTGTCCCAGCCGATCAGCGGCCGCAGGATCGGCAGGCCAGCCGCGTCGTCGAGCGCCGTGATGTTGGTCAGCGTCTGGCTGCTGACCTGGCCGAGCGAGTCACCCGTGATCAACGCGCCGCCGCCCAGCCGCCGGGCCAGGACCTCGCCGGTCCGCAGCATGATCCTCCGCTGCGCCACCACCTGCAGCCGGCTCGCCCCCGACGAGGCCAGCCGCTGCTGCGCCTTGCCAAACGCCACTACGAACAGCCGCGACCCCCCTTGGAAGCGATCCAGTCCGCGGACCAGGGCATACGCCTTGTAGACCGATTCGGGCCCGGTCAGCGGCATCCCGGAGAAGTGCAGGAAGTCGCAACGCAGGCCGCGGCGCATCATCCGGTACGCGGCGACCGGCGAGTCGATGCCGCCAGACATGAGCGCCAGCCCCCGGCCGCTCATGCCCACCGGCAGGCCGCCCTGCCCGGGCAGGCCCTCGGTGAACAAGAACACTTCGTGGTGGTCCACCTCGACGAACACCGTGTGGTCGGGGTGACTGAGGTTGACCGGCAGCCCGTGCGCCTGCTGTATCCGGGCGCCGATGTAGGCGGCCAGCTCGGACGACCTCATAGGGAAGCGCTTGTCCCTGCGCCGGGCGCGGACCGCGAACGTGCCGGTCCTGCCCTTGAACAACTCCACCGCGGCGTCAGCGGCGGCGTCGACGTCCTTCGCCACCCGCAGCGCCCTGCACACCCGGACGATGCCAGGGACGTCCCGCACCCGGTCCGCGATCGCGGCGATGGCCACCTCGGGGTCCGCCGTGCCCTCCTGCAAGCGCAGCAGGGTCACGCCCTCGCGCTGCCATTGCCGTATCGCGATCCCGGTCTCCCGGACGGCGGTACGGACGTTGGCATGCAGAATCTTCTCGAACTGCTGCCGGTTCCGACCCTTCAGCACGATCTCGCCCAGCTTGAGCAGCACGCAGGGCTCATGCAGGTCCTGGTGGGCAGGCTCGGGGATCATCGGCACTTTCCCAGTCTGCCAGCATCCAGGGCACTCCGGTCACGCTCGCCGAGGGTGCAAACTGGATGAAGCTTTTACGAGTCTCGGTACTCGCCCTCCAGGGCCCGCAACCGCGACTCCCGGTGTAGCCAGGAGCGGAGAGGTCCGTCCAGCCGGATAATCGTGCCCGCGGGCATACCTGAAGGCGACTCCCGCTATATGCCAGGAGCGGAGATGTTCGAGAGGTTCACCGACCGGGCCCGGCGGGTCATAGTCCTGGCCCAGGAAGAAGCCAGGCAGCTCGGTCACAACTACATTGGCACCGAGCACCTGCTGCTCGGCCTCATCGATGAGGACGAGGGCGTAGCCGCGAAGGCGCTGCAGGAACTGGGCATTGGCGTGGAGGCCGTCCGGCACAAGGTCGAAGAGATCATCGGCCGGGGCGAGGGCGCATCGGCCGGCCATATCCCGTTCACGCCCCGGGCCAAGAAGGTGCTGGAGTTGTCACTGCGCGAGTCGGTGCAACTCGGGCACCACTACATCGGCACCGAACACATCCTGCTCGGCCTGATCCGCGAGGGCGACGACGTGGGTGCCAAGGTACTGACCCAGCTCGGCGTGGATCTGAACACCGTGCGCCAGCAGGTCGTTCGCCTCCTGCACGGCTACCGCAGCCCGCAATCAGCCTCGGAACCCTGGCTGCGCATCCGGCACGCCGGGATCCTGGACGAGATCAGCGGCAAGCTGGACGCGATCACACGGCGCCTGGCCTCCATCGAGGCCAGGCTGGGCATTGAGGAGCCCTCGGTACTGCGCCAGCTGGATGCGCGGATCGTCCAGGTGGTCAGGGAGAAAGAGGCGGCGATCGACGCCCAGGACTTCGCGAAGGCCGCCGAGCTACGCGATCAGGAGAAGCGCCTGATCACCACCCGGGCGGAGGAGGAGAAGCGCTGGCGCGCGACGAGCACCCAGCCGTCCGGCGGC
>DASZAD010000213.1:0-8549 GCA_035945415.1 Streptosporangiaceae bacterium | reverse complement strand
GCGCGCCGAGTTCCGCTCCTACTACGGCCGGCCGGTCGTCAAGGAGCCGGTGTGGCGGGTGCCGGACGTGCCCGGTTACCTCTTCCTCGGCGGGCTGGCCGGCGCCTCCTCGGCGCTCGGCGCCGCCGCGGACCTGTCCGGCCGTCCCGAGCTGGCCACGGCGGCGAAGACCGCCGCCGCGGGAGCGATCAGTGTGGCCGCCGCCGCCCTCGTGCACGACCTGGGCCGCCCGGCCAGGTTCCTGAACATGCTGCGGGTCTTCAAGCCCACCTCGCCGATGAGCGTCGGGAGCTGGCTGCTGGCCGGCTACGGCCCGGCCGCCGGGGTGGCCGCGGCCTCGGCGGTCACCGGCAGGCTGCCGGGGGCCGGGCGGGCGGCCACCGTCGCGGCGGCCGCGCTCGGCCCGTGCGTGGCCGCCTACACGGCGGCGCTGCTGTCGGACACCGCCGTGCCGGCCTGGCACGACGCGCACCGGGAGCTGCCGTACGTGTTCGCCGGTTCCGCGGCCACCGCGGCCGGTGGCCTCGGCCTGGCCATGGTGCGGCCCGAGCGAGCCGAGCCGGCCCGCAACCTGGCTGTGATCGGCGGCGCCACCGAACTGGTCGCCAAGAGCCTGCTGACCCGGCGACTGGGCCAGACCGCCGAGCCGTACGAGTCCGGCCGGGCGGGGCGCCTTATGGAGGCGGCGGAGATCCTGACCGCCGGCGGGCTCGCCGTGGTGGCCCTCGGCGGCCGGAACCGGGCCGCGACGGCCGTGGCCGGCGCGGCGCTGGTGACCGCGTCCGCGCTCACCCGATTCGGGGTCTTCTACGCGGGCCGGGCCTCGGCCCGCGACCCCAGGTACACGGTCGCCCCGCAGCGGGACCGCATCCGCGAGCGGGAAACGGGGGCCTAGCCGGGCTAGGCCCCCGTACCGTCCGCCAAGACCGATGGCGCAGCGCTGGATCACTGGGATGGACCAAGATCGATGGGGAGTTTTATGGACGGGATTAATCAAAAGTCTCCGTCGATCTTGAGAGCTGGACCGCCTAGGTGCTCACCGAGCGGGCCGGAGCTGGCACGGGGCGGGGCGGCGTCCGGGGGCCGGCACTGGCCGGTTCCTGGCCGGCCCCCGACGCCGCCGCCGGCCGCTCGGGCCGGCGGATCCGGGCTCGCGCGCACACCACCGAGACGCAGATGGCGCCGAGCGGGACGATGACGAAGACGGACGCGCTGAAGATGCCGTGCGCCCGGCTGAACAGGCCGAAGCCGAGAGCGACCGGCGCGAACGCGCCGTATCCGATCGTGCTGACCACCGACGAGGCCCCGGCCCTGATGCCGGACGGCATCGCGTCGTGCAGGTGGCGGGTCAGGCCGATGTTGAGGACCGTGATCCCGATGATCGTGGCCACCTGGGCGCCGATGACCATGACCGGCGCCCGGACGAACAGCCCGCCGGCGATCGCGAGCGTGCCGAACCCGGCCACCAGGAGCGTGCGGCCGTTTCTCAGCTTGTCAGCGAGTGCGCCGCCACTCCACGCGCCGGCGTACATCAGCGCGCAGCCCGGGCCGTACCACATGGCGGGGAGGGCCAGGCCGAGGTACCAGAGCTGGTAAAACTCGATCATCAGGCGCATGACCACGCAGGTCGCGACCAGGGCCACCACGATCCAGGCGACCTCGGCCCGGGTGGCGCGCCGCAGGATCTGGCCCACATGCGCCAGCAGGTGCGCCCGGGACGCCCGGCGGTGCAGGCCCGGCTCGCGGAAGCGGTGCAGGGTAACGAACGCGCAACAGGTCAGCGGGATCGTCAGCAGGAACGCGAGCCGCAGGCTGACGTAGCGCGCCACGAGCGCGCTGAGCAGGGCGCTGGTGACGAACCCGGCGGACTCGAACATCTGCACCCGGCCGTAGAAGTGCTCGAAGCGGCCAGCCGAGCCGGTCTCCTCCAGCACCACGTCGTAGACCACCGAGTCGTAGGTGCCGGCGTAGGCCGCGTAGAACAGCCCCCAGGCCGACATCCCGCCGGCGTAGGTCACCAGGCCGTGGCTGAGGCCACACACCAGGGAGCTGGCGATGAGCGCGCAGGTGGCGAGGTGGAGCACGCCTTTGCGGCTCCACCGGTCGGCGAGCACGCCGAGCGGGATGTTGGCCGCCACCATGATCCCGATATAGACCAGTGTGGCGATCGTGATGAGGTAGTCGTTCAGCCCGATGGACCGCATGAAGAGCTTCTCGATGGAGTACCACAGCACCAGGCTTTGGATGAACCCGGTCGCGTACAGGGGGCGCAGCCGTGTGCCGACGATCTGGGTCTCTATCTCGCTGGTCATGCTGCGCCCGGGCACGCTTTCAGCGTCCCCGCTGACCTGGATGACGTTGTTGCACTGACCTTGACGGCTACCTTGCACCCCAGGTCAGGACCATTGACCGGGACAGGGCCGAGAACGCGGCGGCGGTCAGGAGGTGCGGCGGCTCAGCCCGGGGTCCATCGTCTCGATGCGGATCCGCGCCGACTCCGCCTCCGGCACGCCCAGCCGCTCGAAGATGTCCAGCGCCTGGCGGAACACGATCCGCGCGTCATCGGGCCGGCGGGTGCTGAGCGTCGTTTCCGCGATCCCGGCGAGGATCTTCCCCTCCTCGTACGGGTCGCCGATCTGCCTGGCCAGGCTCAGGGCGGTGTGATAATGCTCGAACGCCTCGCTGTAGCGGCCGGACCCGCGGTACACGTCGGCTATCCCGCGCAGCGCGATCACCTGCTGGGACTGGTTTCCGATCTCTCCGGCGATCGATCTGGCCTTCTCGTGGTGGATCAGCGCCTCGTCGTAACATTCGGCGCTCTGGTAAATGACGCCGATGTCGTTGAGCACGTCCGCCTCGTCCGGCAGATCGCCGATGTCCCGGTAAATGGCCAGCGCCCGGCGGTAGGCGGCGAGCCCTTCTTTGTAACTGCCCTTGTAGTGGTAGACGCTGCCGATGTTGTGGTACAGGATCGCCTCGTTCTGCGCTCCGCCGATCTCGGTGAAAATGGCCAGGGACTCCTGGTAGCAGCCGAGCGCGTCCCGGTGGTAGCCGCAGTAGAGCTGCATCCGGCCGAGGTTGTTGAGGGTCTTGGCCTCCCCGCGCCGGTCCCCGACGTCGCGGTAGAGCGAGAGCGCGTCCCGCAGGTGGCGGATCGCGTCGGGGTAGCGCCCGAGGTGCCAGCAGGCGATCCCGGAGTGGCTCAGCGTGCTGGCCACGCCGAGCTGGTCCCCGGCCGCCCGGTACAGGATCCCGGATTCGTGGAAGTAGGCCAGGGCCTCCCGGGACCGGGCGGCACGCTGATGGGCCATGCCGATCTGGTCCAGGGCTTCGGCCTCCCCGCGCCGGTCGGCCAGCGAGCGGTAGATGGCCGCGGCCTCCACGGCCAGCGGCAGCGTCGCCTCGTGGCGGCCGGTCTGCTGGCGCACTTCGCCGAGCTCCAGGGATGCCTGGGCGATCATGGCCGGATCATCGAGGTCCCGGCAGGCTTGCAGGGCCAGGGTGTGGGCCGCGATGGCCTCGTCCCAGTACGCCCTGATCTCCACGAAACCGGCCAGTGCGTGGGTCAGGTCGGCGCACTTCCGCTTCCACTCGTGCCTGCCCGCGTACTGCGCGGCTTGCAGGATGTTGCGCCACTCCGCTTCCAGCCAGACCGCCGCGTCTTCCTTCGAGCCGATGGCCGGGGTGGCGGCCGGCGCGTGGGTGACCGAGACGGGCATCCGGCGCCGGAACGGATGCAACAGCCGGTCGGCCGCGTCCGCGGTGTGCAGGTAGTAGTCCAGCAGCCGCCCGATCGCCAGCCGCTGCTCGGGCTCGGGGTCTTCGCGGGCGGCGCGAACGGCGGCGTACCCGCGGATGAGATCGTGGAAGCGGAACTGGCTGGCCGGCGCCCGGGCCAGCAGGTGGTGGTCCAGCAGAACGGTGAGGGCTTGCTGCGTCTCGGCCAGGGTGCCGCCGCCCAGGGCGGCCGCGGCCTGGACGCTGATCTGCGCGGTCGGGCTCACGCCCAGCCGCCGGAAGAGCCGCTGGTGATCCGGCTCCAGCGCGCGGTAGGACAGGTCGAACGCCGACATCACCTCGGGGCTGGGTGCGCCCGTGCCGCCCAGCCGGGCCGGCGCCTGGGACAGCTCCTCGACCAGGCCACCGAGCCCGAGCGGGTCGTGGCGGCCGAGCCGGCCCGCGGTGAGCTGGATGGCGAGCGGCAGCCGCCCGCACATCCGCACCGCCGTGGCCACCTCACCGGAGTCGCGGGCCAGGTGGTCCCCCGCGATGCGCTGGAACAGCGCGATCGCGTCGTCGATCGTCAGCACGTCCAGGGACAGGATGCGGGCGCCTTCGGTGTAGGGGAGCCGGCGCCGGGTGGTGATCAGGATCAGACACCGGCTGGCGGCCGGCAGCAGGGGGCGGATCTGCTCGTATCCGGCGATGTCGTCGAGGATCACCACGGCGCGGCGGCGCCCGAGCTGGGCCCGCCACAGCGCGGCGCGGTCGCCGGTCGCGTCGGGTATCTGGGTGGCCGGCACGGTCAGCATCCGGAGCAGGCGGTGCAGCGCTTCGGCCGCGTCGAGCGCGGTCCGCCCGGGATCATGGGCGTGGAAGTTGAGATAGAACACGCCGTCCGGATACCGCTCGGACACCAGACGGGCGGCGTGCACGGCCAGCGCGGTCTTTCCCACCCCGGGCATCCCCTCGATCACGTTGATCATGGGGCTGTCCTCGTCGTTCGCGGTGAGGACCCGGACTTCCTCCCGGCGGCCCACGAACTCCACCGTCTCGGGCGGAAGCGTGTCCGGCCGGACCACCCGGGCGAGATGCCGGTCGGCGGCGAGCTCGAGGGCCAGCTCCGGGTCCCGGCGCAGGATGCGCTGGTGCAGCTCGGCCAGCACCGGCCCGGGCTCGGTGCCCTGCTCGTCGATGAGCCGGGTGCGGGTCTCCCGGTACAGGCTGAGCGCATCCCCTGGCCGGCCGCTCCGGTACAGCGCGGCCATCTGGTGGGCGATGAACGCCTCGTCCAGCGGGTACTGGGCCAGCAGGTTGCGTAGCTCACCAACCAGGTCGGCGTGCCGGCCCAGCTTCAGCTCGCACTCGACGCGGCCAAGGATGGCCGCACGCCGCTCCTCTTCCAGGCTGTCGCGCATTCGCGCCACCCAGTCGCCGCGGAGCCCGGCCAGGGCCTGACCGCGCCAGAGCGCGTCCGCCTCGCGCAGCAGCGCGGCCCCGTGATCGTGGTCGCCGCTGGCGCTGAGCGCGTCGGCCTGCCGGCGGAACCGGCGGAACCGGTGCAGATCCACCGCCTCGGGGTCGACGTCGAGCAGGTAGCCCCGGTCACGCCCGGCGAGCTTGACGTCTTCGCCCACGGCCTGCCGCAGCGACGCGCGCAGCCTGGCGATATAGACCGAGAGATCTTCGCGCGCCTTCGGCGGGGGCCGGGTGTCCCACACCCGGTCGATGAGCGACTCGGCCGGCACGATGGTGCGGGGAGTCAGCAGCAGAATGGCCAGGACGCATCGCGCCCGGGCTGGCCCGAGATCATGTTGCTGCCCAGCCGACCACAGCTCGACCGGCCCGAGCACCCGGAATTCCATGATCGTATTGCGTCCTCTGCCGCCACAGACCGCCGCCCGGTTAATACCCGCTACGCAGGGCTCTCACGCGATCCGCCGAGGGCGTGTCCTGCCTGGGTCCACGGGAGATCCTAACCGTGGTCGCTGTGACTGCTGACGCCTAAAAATGGCTGAGTGATAGCAGGTGCTATACATGCTGGCGTGACCAGAAATGGTATCCGTTGTCATAGATATCGAAGGATGTCCCGCCGTAGAAGAAATGGGGTCGGATTCTGCCAAATGACCTATCTCGCGATTGGCGGCGGTGTAGTTTTTCCGTTCTGGAAGACCTGAAATCTCGAGTCACGATGAGGGGATTTTCCCGATGAAGACTCTTAGGTCGCAGCGGCACATGACGCGGACCAGCCGGCTGATGGGGCCTCGCTTCGCCGATGGCGCTCGCCCGTTAGCGACGAAAGGCCGGGCCCGCACCCGGGCGGCGCGCGGGCTCATCGTCCTGGCTCTGGTGCTCGGCGGTCTGGGCGGCGCGGCCCTCGGCTCGCTCGGCCACGGCAGCCCCGGCCATCTCGGCCATTCCCCCGCGAGCGCGCACGCCCGCGCCGTGACGCTCTCATCGGGCAGCAACCACCCCTGGATGTACAAGCCCTGGACGAATTAGCGACCACCCCCCCGGGCCAGCGTACGACGGACGCACACGCCAGAAGGCCGGTCACCGGCCACACCCGTTGACTAGGCTGGCCGACGGCGGCACCCTGGAACAATTCGGACGCCGCTGGGAGGAGCCGTGTCCACGCAGCGTGTCCTGCGGTCCCGGCCGCTGGAGCGGGCCGCCCGCGACGACCAGGCGCAGTCGGCCGTCGCGGCAGCAGCCCGGTGGCGGCAGGTTCTCGTGCGGTTCCACCTGTCCTGGGTGGACCTCGTCTGGGTGGCGTTCGTCGGGTTCAACCTGGTGGCCATGCGGCTCCTGCAGGCCTGGCAGACCATTCCGTTCCTGGCCATCTGGGTGAGCCTGACGCTCATCTACGGCTACCGGCTGTGGCGGCTGCAGAACACCCTCCTGACCCTGGTCGCGGTCACCCTCGCCACCGGCGGCATCATCGGCGTGCAAGTGCTCAAGGGCCACCAGGACGCCGACTACCTGGCCGAAGTCCCGCTCATCGCGCTGATGTTCCTGGTGATGGTCTGGCACGGCCGGCGCCGGCTGGCAGCCACCGAGGAACGGTTCGCGGCCATGGAGGAGGTGCAGCGCGTCTCCCAGGAGAACCTGCGGCTGCTCCGGCAGCAGCGCCGCTTCCTGCAGGACGCCTCGCACGAGCTGGGCACGCCGATCACCGTGGCCCTGGGGCACGCCGAGCTGATCGAGCGCGCGGCGACCAGCGAGGAGGTGGTCGACGACGCCAGGGTGGTCGCCGACGAGCTGCGGCGGCTACGGCGGCTCGCCACCCGGATGCTGCTGCTGGCCTCCGCGGGCAGCCCGGACTTCCTGCACACCGGGCCGGTCGCGATCGAGTCCGTGGTGGTCGACGCGCTCGGACGCTGGGGGCACACCGAACGGCAGTGGCGGCTCGACACCTCGACCGAGGCTACGGTGGTGGCCGACCGTGACCGTCTGGCGCTGGCGCTGGACGCGCTGATCGAGAACGCCATCGCCCACACCGCGCCCGGAGACCGGATCGAGGTCAGCACCCGTCTCGCCGGCGACCGGGTGGTCCTGGCGGTGGCGGACTCCGGCTGCGGCATCCCGGCCGCCGACCTCGACCGGATCTTCCACCGGTTCGCCCGCGGCAGCGGCGCGCACCGCAGCCGGGAGAACCGGAGCGGGTTCGGCCTCGGCCTGGCCATCGTCCAGGCGATCGCGGAGGCCCACGGCGGCTCGGCCCGGGTGGAGAGCACCCCCGGCCAGGGCTCGACCTTCGAGCTGCTGCTGCCGCTCGCCCACGCGGGCACGGCCCCGGCACCCGCACCGCCGGGATCATCCACGTCCCCCGCGGTTGACCGCACGTAACGGACCACGCGGCGCAGCCGGGTTAAATGTAGTGCGACTGCTCGACTGGAGGGACCTCCGAGCCTGATGTGGAGCCGTAACAAGATCATCGCCGCGGTGTCCGGCGGCGCCGGAGCCGCCGGCCTGACGGCCACGCTGGTCCTGGCCCTGACCGCCAGTCCTCATGTGGCCAAGGTGAAGATGGTCGATCGACCCACGCCCACTCCCACGCCCACGCGATCGCCTTCCCGCACGTCGACACAGCTCTATTCGCCGTTCACCGGGGAGCCGGTCTCCCGGCTGAAGCCGGTGCTGGCCGTGAAGATCGACAACATCGTCCTGGCCCGGCCGCAGACCGGGATCAACTCCGCGGACCTGGTCTACGTGATACCGGTCGAGGGCGGGCTGAGCCGCTTCATGGCCGTCTTCTCCTCGCACGACCCGCGGGTGATCGGCCCGGTCCGCAGCACCAGAGAAGACGACATCGCGCTGCTACGGCAGTTCGGGCGGCCAGCGTTCGCCTTCTCCGGCGCCCAGCCGCACCTGCTCCCGGTCGTGGAGCACTCCCGGATCGTCGACCTGTACGCCAACAAGCCTGGGATAGCCGGGTACTACCGCGACTCCAGCCGCATCGCCCCGTACAACCTTTTCGCGCGCGCCAGCACGCTGGTCGCCGAAGCCAGGCACGCGAGCATCGCCCGCAACATCGGGTTCACGTTCGGCCCGCTACCACCCGGTGGCCGGTCCGTCAGATCGAAGTCGGTCTCCTACTCCGCGGCGTCGTTCACCTTCACCTGGTCACCCGGGAAGCACCGCTGGCTCGTCTGGATGGACGGCGCCCGGGCCATGACCACCGACGCCGGCCAGATGTCCGCGGCCACGGTGGTGATCCAGTACACCCGCGTGATCAGCTCACGCTTCAGGGAGTGGGGCAATATCCCCCCGCCGTACGCCGTGAGCGTCGGGTCGGGGAACGCCCTGGTGCTGCGGGACGGCAAGGC
>DASZAD010000212.1:0-22484 GCA_035945415.1 Streptosporangiaceae bacterium | reverse complement strand
GCTGCTGCGCAGGGGCCTGGCCGACGAGCTTGACCTGCTGGTCTTCCCCGTGGTCGAGGGCCACGGCAAGCGCCTGTTCGACGAAGACGGCAGCCAGATCAACCTCACCCTGGCCGGCTCCCAGACGTTCAGCACCGGCGTGGTGCACCTGACTTACCAGCCCGCAGGCTGAGCTGCCCACCGCCACCTCCGATGAGCCGGGGCGGCCACGAAGCCAGCATGAGGCACGCCACGAAAGGAGACTGTCATGGCTGGTCAGCGAGCCCATGAGGCGCAGCCACCAGCCCGCCCGCGGGCCAGCACCGGCTGGCCACTTACAGCAGTCCGGAGACCGCCATGGACACAGTGACATCATCCGATGGGACCCTGATCGCCTACGACCGTACCGGTTCCGGTGACCCGCTGGTGCTGGTCGGCGGTGCATTCAGCTACCGCCGCTACCCCGGCCAGGTCAAACTGGCCGAGCTTTTGTCCGCCCGGTTCACCGTCTACAGCTACGACCGGCGCGGCCGCGGCGACAGCGGCGACGCCGCCCCCCACACCGTCCAGCGCGAGATCGACGACCTCGCCGCGGTGATCGGCGCGGCGGGCGGGCGGGCCTGCGTGTGGGGCCTGTCCTCTGGCGCGGTCCTCGCCCTCGACGCGGCCGCCGCGGGGGTGCCGATCAGCCGGCTGGCGGTGCAGGAGCCGCCGCTGGTGGTCGACCCGGCTGACCGGCGGCCCCCGGCGGACCTGCGTGACCGGGTCAGCGAGCTGATCGCGGCCGGACGCCGCGGGGAAGCGGTCCGCTACTACATGATCGACGGGATGGGCGCTCCGGCCTTCGTTCCCGGCCTGCTGCGCCTGATGCCTGGGGTGTGGAAGCGGCTCACCGCGGTCGCGCACACCCTGCCGTATGACGCCGCGCTGGTTGACGGCTACCAGGCCGGGCGGCCGCTGCCGCCGGGCCAGTGGGCGGCGGTCACCATGCCGGCGCTGGTGATGTGCGGCACCGGCAAGGAAACCCCAGCCTTCATGCGTCACGCCGCACACGCGGTCGCAGCCGCGCTCCCGAACGGCCAGCTGATAGTGCGCCGCGGCCTCGGCCACGCCAAGAAACTCGACGTCAAGGCCATCGCGGCCACCCTCACCGAATTCCTCACCAGCCCGGTCCCGGGGCCCGGCAACCACGACGAAACCCCGGCCAAGCGAACTGGAGACCACGATGACTGACCGCGTCACCGGCCCTGCGTACTACTTCCCCTCCATCGAGAAGAAATACGGCAAGCCGGTCAGCTACTGGCTCGACCTCATCGCCTCCAGCGAGCTGACCGGGCACAAGGCCCTCGTCGACCGGCTCAAGGCCGGCTACGGCCTCGGCCACGGACACGCCACCGCCCTGGTCGGCTACGCGCTCGCCGAGCGCGGCGGGCCAGATCACCGCCACGGGAAGGACCCGGCATGAGAAAGATCACCGCAGGGCTGTTCATGACCGCGGACGGCGTGATCGAGGCGCCGGAGAAGTGGAACCCGCCCTACTACGACGACGAGTTGAACCAGGCCGTGATGCCGCTGCTCACCGCGGCCGACACCCACCTGTACGGGCGGCGCTCCTACCAGCTGTTCGGCGCGGTATTCACCGGCGCAAACCGGCCTCCGCATGCAGAGATGATGACCAGCACGCCGAAGATCGTCGTCTCCGCCACCCTGGCCGATCCCGGCTGGGGACCCACCACGGTCATCAGTACCGACGCCGCGGCCGAGCTCGCCAGGCTGAAACGGCAGCCCGGCGGGGACATCGCCGTCGGGGCCAGCGGCACCCTGGTCCGGTTCCTGCTGCTGGAGGGCCTGCTGGATGAGCTCCTGCTCCTGGTTCACCCGGTCCTAGCCGGCACCGGCAAGCACCTGTTCCAAGGAGGCGCCAGCCAGGTACCGCTCAAGCTCCTCCACTCCCGGCCCCACCGCAACGGCGTCCTCGCGCTGTCTTACGCGCGAGCCGGCTGACTCAGCCAGAGCATGCAGGAGGAGCCCGGATGCGAGGAGGAGCGGGCGCGGATCCGGTACCTAGAGCTTCACCGGCGCCGGCGCTGACCGGCCGTGCTCACACAGGTCGCCGGCTATTCGCGCCCGGTCGCCAGTCCCGGCCGCGAGGGGCAGGTGTCCGGCGCCCGAACCTGATCACCGAGTTCCGGCGCGCGGTACAGGTGATCGCCAACGGCCCACCGCCCAGTAGCAGGGATATTACGTGTTGTGATCGGCCGCGTCCAAGAATCCGGCCCGGTTCCCGCTGTCATCGGCTGCGCGGCCGGCGTAGCGGCAGGCAACGTGCTGGCGGTGCCGAGGCTCGGCCAAACCGCCCAGGCGTACGGCGTGGGCAGCCTGGCCGTGCCGGTCTGGGTGAGCCAGACCGTGCGGCTGGCGATGCTCGGCCTGGTCCTTGTCACCGCGGGCGCGATCGCGCTGCGCGCCGGCGGATGAGCGCGGTGCAGGCGATCGCGCCCGGCCGCTCTCCCCGGCCCGCCCACGGGTATGGCGCGCACCGGCTGCTCAGCCGGGCCCGCCACCTGCCCAGGCCGCAGACCATTGGGCCGACCGGGCCTTTCGCACGGCCCACCCGCACCCTGGTCACCGCCGCGGCGGTCGTGTTCGGCGTCACCGCGGTGATCTTCGCTGCAGGCCTGCGCGCGTCGCTGAACCGGGTCCAGGCCGACCTGTCCCGCGCCGCGTCCGAGCAGGGTGCAGATCCTCCCGGGCGGGCACCAGGGCCTAGTCCTGATCAACGGGCAGAACTCGGGCAAGCTGCGCCTGGCCGGTGCCCTGGACCCCGCGAGCGGGGCGGCACGCACCCGCGCCGCATCCGTCGGAAGTAGCGGATGCCATGGATGCGCCGATAGCGCCCGCAGCCGCGGCGGCTTCTTCTCCTTCGCCACGCCTCATCGCCACCGGAGCCTTCGCCGGCCTCGGGCTCGTCGCCGCAACCTTCCCGCTCAGCGAACGGGTCACCGTGCTCAAGTCACCCGCCACAAGTGATCGCCATCCGGTCCCCAGGAAAGGAAACGCAATGAACGCTCGCTGGATCTCCCGGCAACTGCCGCACGCGGCACGACCGCCACGGCACACCGCGCAGCGGTGGCCCCGGCTGGTCACCACGGCGGGCGTCATGGCCGCGGCGGCGTGCCTCCCGGCCGCCTGCACGGCGGCGGCTGCTGTCACCAGCGGCCCCGCGAAGGCCGCCACAGCCGTCGCGCCCGGGCCCGTATCGTGCGGGCCGCCGCACGTGCTGCCGCAGGTCTTGTGCTACACCCCGGCCCAATACCAGGTCGCCTACGGCGTGCGTAACCTGCTCACCCGGGGGATCGACGGCAGCGGCGAGACTGTGGTCATGCCCGAGCTGGCCCACACCCCCTCGCCCAGCTTCACCGATATCCGCAAGGACCTGGCCGCGTTCGACAGCAGGTTCGGCCTGCCCCCCGCCACGCTGCGGATCACCACCACCCTGGCCGGGGCCAAGTCGCCCTATGTCGCGGGCACCGAGGAGGTGGAAGACACTGAGATCGCCCACGCGATCGCACCCGGTGCCACCCTTGACGTGGTCCTGGTTCCCGATGACGCGGCCACCAGCACCGCGAACTTCACCAAGGCGCTGACCGGGGTGGTGCGGGCAGGTCTCGCCCAGCACGCCGCGGTGATCTCCATCAGCGCCAGCGCCGGTGAGCGCCTCTTCACCCCCGCCGAGGTGGCCCGCATCCACCAAGTGCTGGAACAGGCCTGCGGCCGCCACGTCTCGGTCGTCGCCTCCTCTGGGGACGGCGGCGCGGTCAGCGACCAGGGCCTGCCCAAGCAGGTCAGCCTGCCCGCCTCTGACCCGCTGGTGCTCGCGGTCGGCGGCACCAGCCTGGATGCCAGCTACCAGACCGGCGCCTACAAAGGCGAAATGGCCTGGAACGAGCTCACCGACGCCACCGGCGGCGGCTACAGCCGCCTGTTCCGCCGCCCCTCCTACCAAGAGGGCATCGCCCGCATCCGCGCCACCCGGGGCGTGCCCGACGTGACCGCCGACGCCGACGACCGCACCGCCCTAGCCCTGGAATTCAGCGACGGCACCTTCATGCCGGCCCGGGGCACCAGCGCCGCCACCCCGCTCTGGGCGGCTCTCATCGCCCTCGCCGACCAGAACGCCGGCCAGCACCTGGGCCTGGTCAACCCCGCCATCTACCGCATCGCCCGCAGCCCCGCCTACCACCGCGCCATCCACGACGTGATCACCGGCGACAACTCCGTCATGCTGCCCACCGGCGTCGTGGTCGGCTACCAGGCAGCGCCCGGCTGGGACCCGGTCACCGGCTGGGGAAGCCCCAACGCCCAGGTCCTCGTCCCGCTCCTCGCACATACCGTCCACCCTGGCGGCGGGGCTCATGCCTGACCCGACGCCGGTGCGGGCCAAGCTGGGGCCCGGTGCTGGCCGGGCTGAGCCGGCTGGGCTGGGTGCCGCCGGGTGGCCGATGAGTCTGCCGGTTGCCGGGCGTCTATCTGGGCATCAGGAAGGCTATTGCAGTCCCGACCCTTGCCGCGGAGACGGCAAGGACCGACCCGCAGGCGAAAGACAGAAGAGCGATGGCAGCCGAGCCGCGCAGCGCGAGCTTGCTCCCACGTCGACCCGCTTGTGCGGATCGCGAGCATGCGCGAGCAGCGGCTCCTCTTCTTCGAACCAGGTCAGCGGGTCGAGCCAGGAGAACGTCACCAGGCCGGCGAGCGCTTCCAGCGGCTGCGGTGGCCGGTGGTGCATCCACGCCGCGCCGCCGGCGCGAAGGCCAGCGGCTGCTACCGCCCAGACGGTCAGCCCGGTCTCGGCCTCCACCGGGTCAGCCAGTGCGGCGGGCAAGACGTCGTCGAGCGGGATGTAGTAGGTCGCCAAGAAGCTGCGCGGCAGTGCGCCGCGCCCGTACTGCACGTGCAGCAGGGCCCGGCGGGAGTCGGCGACCAGTTCGCCGCCGATCCGGACACGGATCCACCGCGGCGTCGGCTCGACCAGCGGCCACCAAGGCCGCTGCCCGGCCAGTGCGGCCAGCCGCTCACCCACATCGCCGCTGGGAGGGACGTTGCTGGGAGGGACGTTCACGGGTCCAGGATCCGCCCGCCGCATCGTCAGCTCAAGGGGGCCAGGCTGGCCACTGTGACGGCGACAGTGATCCCCCTCCCCAAACACGTTATTGACACTCAGCGTGATTCGGTCTGTGAGTTGACGGGCACCGGCCAGTCGCGGACTGTCCCGCCCAACCCAAACCGGCAGGGTGCACGCCCCGGCGGCGTGCGTGCTTGTGTTCAGGGTCGTCCGCGATGGCCGTGACCAGGCACGACATCTGCGGCTGAGCCCGGCGATGGGACCGTTGGGGGTTTCTAACTGGGCCCACCAAATGAGCCCAGGGAAACCCAGGGCACCCGCTACCGACTGCCAGCATCGGTGTTCTCGCAGGTCAGCGGCGGTGGAGGTGGGATTTGAACCCACGGAGGGGTTGCCCCCTCACACGCTTTCGAGGCGTGCGCCCTCGGCCACTAGGCGACTCCACCGCCGGTGAGCATACCTGTTAACGGCGCTTCAGCGCTCGTCCGGGCGCCGGCGTGCGGCGAAGAACTCCCGCAGCAACGCTCCGCACTCCGGCTCGAGCACGCCGCCGATCACTTCGGGGACGTGGCTGAGCCGTCGGTCCCGCAGTACGTCCCAGAGCGAACCGGCCGCACCGCCCTTCGGATCGACCGCGCCGTACACCAGCCGGTCCAGCCGGGCCGCGACGATCGCGCCAGCGCACATCGTGCACGGTTCGAGCGTCACCACGATCGTGCTGCCGTCCAGCCGCCAGCCGCCGGTCACCCGGGCGGCCTCCCTGATGGCCACGATCTCCGCGTGTGCGGTCGGGTCCCCGGTGGCTTCGCGCTGGTTGTGCGCCCGGGCCAGGGCCGCTCCGGAGGCATCGAGCACGACGGCGCCCACTGGGACATCGGCCACGTCGCCACCAGCACGCGCGGCCAGCTTTGCCTCGTCCAGCGCGAGCCGCATCGCGGGCTCGTACGCGGCCAGGTAGCCCGGGCTTTCTCCGGCAGGCATGGCCTTGGGCACGACCTAGGGGCCCAGGGTGGCGTCGAGCGCGCGCTGCATCGCCAGGCCGAATCCCAGCCGGCCGGCCAGGCTGCTCAGGATCTCATCCGGGAACCTGTCGAGATCACCGGCCAGTGCGCCCAGTTCCATCTCGTCCACCCCCAGGTCGGCGAAGATGGACAGGTCACCGGCTGGCAGCACCTGGTCAAGCTCTTCGTCATCGGACAGCGACAGGTCGAGGTGGTCGAGGACCTGGCGGGCCAGCGGCCAGTCGAGGGCCGCCGTGAGATCGGACAGGAAGATTGATGTCTGGCCGCCCAGCACCCGCAGGGCCACGAAGAAGTCATCACCCACGGCAGCGAGCCCGATCGTCCCGCCGATGCTCGGCTGCTGCCTCAGCGCGTGGATCAGGCCGTCCAGGTCCTCGGTGAGGGCCACAGGAAGCACTTCGACCTCCCACGTCTCTTCTTCCCGGTAGACGATGACCGCGAAGTCACGGGTGTCTGTCATCGTCACCCCACCCAAGTGGCCGTCATCACGGAATCGTGTCAGACCGGCGGCTTCCGCGTCAGGTGATCGGCTCGTCCGCCCGCCGCCGCGTGCGCCACGAGGGGCAACAGCCTGTTACGAGCGGGCCTCACGGGGGTACGAACGCAGGTGAGGACGGCGGTACCCTCGCATAATTCGATGCGAGTGCTCACGGTCGGGAAATGGCCGGTGGGCTAAGCTACGCAGTCGACGGACTCGCATGGATTGCCTGGAGGGAAGGGTCATGAAGAAGCTGCTCACCTGGGCGGCGATCATCTTCGTCGTGTTCTACCTGGTCACCCAGCCCGCCAGCGCCGGGCACCTGTTGACCAGCGGGTTCCATGGGCTGCACTCGGCCGGTAGCTCGCTTGCCCGGTTCGTAAACTCGCTGTCTTTCTAACGTGCATGCGCCTGATAACTCCCGGCGATATCGCGCCGGCCCGGGTTAACAAGTACCTGCTGCCACACGAACATCAGGTCATCACGGTGCGCAAGCACCCGGCTGTGCTGATTGGCCCCGTTGCTCTGGTTGTCGGCGGACTTGTTCTGGCCGGAGTGCTAAGCGAGTTCATCGGGAAGCATAGCGGTGTCGCCCTGCTGGCCATCTGGATAGCTTGGGCGGTGCTTCTCGGATACCTCGTCGTGAAGGCCATCGACTGGTCCGTTAACTACTTCGTAGTAACCTCGCAGCGGATGCTGCTGACAAGCGGGTTCGTCACCCGCAAGGTCGCCATGATGCCCATGACCAAGGTGACCGACATGAGCTTCCAGCGGTCTTTCCAAGGCCAGCTCCTTGGTTACGGCACATTCGTGTTGGAATCGGCAGGACAAGAGCAGGCGCTGCGCACCGTCGACCATCTGCCTTACCCCGAGCAGTTGTACCTTGAGGTCTGCGGGGTGCTCTTCCCCGGCAGGGCGGATGACGGGGACGACTGAACGAACCAGCGGGCTTCTATTTCCCCTTCCCCGGGGTTCGTGCGGCCGCAAGAGCATCCAGCGTCCGGCCGCGCGAGCTTATACGGTGAGCATGACGACGCCTGTAGCGGCCAGGGCCAGGCCGACGCGCTGGATCAGGTGGATTCGCTCGCCCAGGGTCAGGCGTGCCAGCAGGACGGTGACGCCGGGGTAGAGGGATGTGATCACCACAGCCAGGCCGAACAGGCCCTCCCTGGTCGCGACCACATAGCTGACGTTGGCCAGCGAGTCGAACACGCCGGAGGCCAGCGCCATGCCAAACGTGCCTGGGCTGGTCCGCCACCACACCGGACGCGTCCTGGTCAGCCCGGCCGCGGCCAGCGCGATCACCGCACCCGCCAGCCCGGCCATGGCCGACGGCCACCATACGCCGGACGTTCCCGCGTTCTTCAGGCAGATGAGGAACAGGCCGAACCCGACCCCGGCCGCCACGCCGTAACCGAGTCCACGCAGCGACCCGCCACGCCCGCGCGGCCCGGCGGCGCTTCCCTCCATGCTGACCAGGATGATCGCCACCAGGCAGATCACCGCGCCGATCGCCACCAGCAGGCTGGGCCGCTCGCCGCCGGCCACCGCCACACCTACCGGCAGGACGGTGGAGACCAGCGCGGAGACCGGCGCCACGACGCTCATCCGCGTCGTGGCCAGCCCGACGTAGAAGACGACCAGGCCGAACGCGCCCGCGGCCCCGCCGGCCAGGGCCCACGGCAGCCCAGCCATCCGGAGTGGGCCGCCGGCGACCAGGGCCGCCGCGATCAGGATGATCTCCCCGAACGTTGCGGTGACGCACAGCACGGCCAGCGCCGGGGCGCGCCGGCTGGCGGCTCCGCCCAAGAAGTCGGCGGTGCCGTAGAGCGCGGCGGCGACGAATGCGAAGATCACTACCATGAACAGCGAGTCTCCGAGGCTTCGGGATTCCAGGGCTTCGGTCGGATTAATATAACGTGTAGTCCACTATATCGACCGTTCCGTCGCGAGAGAAAGCCGATTTATGCCGGATCAAGTCGATCTAGCGGGCGCGATCGCCCGCACGGTCCAGGCCCTGCGCGCGGAGCGAGGCTGGTCGCTGGATCAGCTCGCCAAGCGTTGCAGAGTCAGTAAGGGCGTCCTGGTAGCGGTGGAACAGGGACGCTCCAATCCCAGCCTGGGCACGCTGGCCCGGATCAGCGACGCGTTCGGGGTGCCGGTGACCCGGCTGGTGGAGGTCAGCGAGCAGCCGGACGTCAGCATTTCCGTGCCGAGGCCGCTGTGGCACGGGCCGTCGGGCGGCACGGGCACGATCATCGGCGCTACCGATCCGCCCTGGGCCGCCGAGCTATGGCAGTGGCGGGTCGAGCCCGGTGAGACGTTCGGCGGCCAGGCACACGCCCCCGCGACCAGGGAGCTGATCTGGGTTGAAAGCGGCACGATCACCCTGGAGGTGGCCGGCCGGGAGCAGGAGATCGAGGCGGGCCAGTGCGCCCGTTTCTCCGGCGGCCTGCCGCACGAGTACGCCAACCGGGGGACCGAGGCGACCACGATGATCATGGTGGTCACCGTCCCGCCGAGCGTGTGATTCCCGGCCACCGCCGGATCGGCTCTGCCAGGATGGTGTCATGACTACATGGCTAGCCCGGGTGGACGCGCTGGGTGACGGTCCCCGCCTCGCGGTCAAGGACTGCATCGACGTGGCGGGGCTGCCGACCACGGTCGGCTGTCCGGTGATCGCTTCGGATGCCACGCCCGCGGCCTCGGACGCGCCCGTCGTGGCTGCCGCCCGTCGCGCGGGCGCGCGGGTCCTGGGCAAGACCAACCTGTCCGAGCTCTGCTGGTCCGCTGACGGGTTGAACCGCTGGTCCGGCAACCCGCGCAACCCGCTGGACCCCCGGCTCATCCCCGGCGGGTCATCCAGCGGCTCGGCGGTCGCGGTGGCGGCCGGGGAGGCGGACGTCGGCTACGGCACAGACACCGGCGGCTCGATCCGGATCCCGGCCGCCTGCTGCGGGATCACCGGCCTGAAGACCACCTGGGGCCGGGTGTCGGTCGCGGGCGTCTATCCGCTGGCTCCCTCGCTCGACACGGTGGGCCCGCTCGGCCGGGACGTCGCCGCGGTAGAGCTCGGGATGCGACTGATCGAGCCCGGTTTCATCGCCGGCGCCTACAACGGGCCGATGCTCGCCGGCCGGCTGCGGACCGCTGTTGCGGTGCAGCCCGCGATCGACGCCGCGATCGATGCCGCGCTTGCCGCTGCCGGGTTCGCCCTGGAGGAGGTCCGCGACGAGGACTTCGCGCCTGCGCTCACGGCCGCGGACGTCCTGATCGACGCGGAAGGATACCGGTCGAACGAGCATCTGCTTCCGCGCCTGGCCGAGCTGACCGAGCAGAACCAGCGCAGCATGGAGATGGGTGCGACCTACGGCGCCGCCGATCTGGAGCAGGTCAGGGTGGTGCGGGACAGGCTGCGGAAGTCGCTGACCGGCCTGCTGGAGCGATATCCGGTCCTCGCCCTGCCCACGCTGGCCGGCCCGCCGCCTCGGATCGGCGAACGGGCCGGCTTCAGCGTGGTGGCGCACACCGCGCCGGTCAACCTGGCCGGCCTGCCCGCGCTGGCCCTGCCCGTGCCGCTGGCCAGCGGGCTGCCCGCCTCTCTCCAGCTCATCGGCCCCGACGGCGGCGAGGAGCGGCTGATCGCCGTGGCCAGGATCGTCGAGGAAGCGATCGCGTCAGGGAACCCCGGCTGAGCCTTAGGCTGAAGTTCCCCCCAGGCTGATCGGCTGACTTGTTTGACCAGGTAGAAACGCCTTTTTCTTGGAAATTACATGACTACGTGGTCCTGTGTCGAGACTGTTTCGCCTGTTCAGCGCCTATGTCGGTTCCCCGTTTGGGGGGAACTACGGCTCAGGGGCCCAGCCGGGAGGGGACGATCCGGCCCTTCCACTCTCCGCCCCGGCCGCCGAGGTGGCGCCGGGCCGAGTCGGCCGTCATCGCGGCGTAGAGCAGGGCGATGAGCGGCAGGCTGGGCGCCCGGAGCGGGGAGAGCCGGTACAGCCGGAGCATGGGCACGAAGCTGGCCGACATGATCAGCCATCCGGCCAGACCGGCTCCCGCGCACCAGGCCGCGGCGGCTCCCCCGCCGGCCGCGAGATCGGCCAGCCCGGCCAGCCCGGCGGCGGGCGGCAGCGCGTAGAGCCAGGCCAGCCCCGCGATGGTCGCGGCCAGCAGGGCGGGCGAGTAGCGGAGCTGGGTGTAGGCGCTGCGGGCGACCATGTCCCACAGGCCGGACAACCCCGGATACGGCCGCACGCTGATCACGTCGGTGCTGAGCCCGAGCCAGCAGCGGCCGGAAGCCGGGGGGCGCTTGAGCAGCCGTCCGAGCGCCACGTCATCGATCCGGGCGCCGCGGATGGCGGCCAGGCCCGTCCCCGTGCCCCCCGCGTCCAGTGCCTGGCGGCGGACCAGCATGCAGCCTCCGGCTGCCGCCGCCGTCCGGCTGCCGGGGCGGTTCACCCGGCGGAACGGGTAGAGCTGGGCGAAGAAGTACACGAACGCCGGGACGAGCGCCCGCTCCCAGAACGACTCGGCCCGCAGCAGCGCCATTTGCGACACCAGGTCCCTGCGGTCGCCTTCGGCGGCCGTCACCAAGGCGGTCAGCACCTGCGGCCGGCAGGCGATGTCGGCGTCGGTGAACAGTACGTACGCCGCGGAGCCTGTTTCCCTGAGCCCCTGGGCCATAGCCCACACCTTCCCGGCCCAGCCCTCCGGGGTCGGGCTGCCCCGCACGACCCTAAGGTCCCGCCGGCCCGCGCCGCTCGGACCGGCAGCCGCCTCGCGGCCGATGCGCTCGGCCACCTGGGCCGTGCCGTCAGAGCTGCCGTCATCCACGACGACCACGGTCAGACGGCCCGGGTAGTCCTGCCCGAGCAGGGCCGGCAACGTGATGGGGAGCATCCCGGCCTCGTCCCGGGCGGGAACGACCGCGCTGACCGCCGGCCAGCTCACCGGCTTCGCGGCCGTCGCCGGCAGGCGCCGGCTGGTCAGCCAGTACCCGCCGTGACCCACCAGCAGGTACGCCCACACCGCCGCCGCCAGCCCGGCCGGTACCGCCAGGACCAGCATCAGCGCCCGTCAGGCCGCTCGGACACGGCCGATCGCAGGTCAGCGAGCACGCTGAGCCACCTCGGCAGCGTCACGCGGCCATCACGGCGACGAGCTCGGGCCTGCCCGGGGCGGCTGTAACGGCCGGCGGGCCGGCGATCAGCCGGATCGCCGCGATGAGCGGCATGAGCAGCGCCGCGCCATAGACCAGGCCGAACACGATATCGGTGAACCAGTGCTTGCTGAGATACGCCCGGCAGTAGGCCACGTTGAAGGAGAGAGCGGACACCGCGCCGATGGCCCAGACCTTGCCGCGGTGGCTCCCGCTGAACTCGCGCCAGAGCATGTGCGCGATCAGGCCGTAGAACAGCACCACCCGGTCGCAGCCGCCGGAAGGATAAGTACCCAGCGGGCTGTTCGGCGGGCCGGGCCGGCGGAACGTGTGCCTGAGGGCGAGCGTGGTGTAGTGATCCACCAGGATCGCGGCCCCGAGGACGGCGGGCGGCAGCCACTTCTGCGCGCGCCAGGTCACCGCCAGGCAGGCGGCCGCGGTGCCGGCCGACCCCCAGTTGGTCCACGTGCCGCCGACCTTGTTGAGCCGCGCCATGATCGCGGCCCACTCCCGGATCTGATGGCTCTGGACCCAGCGCATGATCGGCTCGTCGATGGCCGGGCCGACGTTCACCACGGGCGGTCCGAGCACCGTCATCACGGCGTACGAGAGCGCCCCCCCGGCGCCACTGATCGCGCCCAGCTTGATGAGGCCGGGCACCCACTCGGGCAACTCGCCGAGACGGCCGCCCGCTGGCGGCGCGGCCGCGGAGACCTCGGCCAGCCGGACGGCCTCCCGTCCTGCCTCGCCGCTGGCTTCTGCCTGACGGGCCGGGTCCGGATCAGCTCCGGGCCGCCAGGCCGGCGAGGAAGCCCCCCGTCGGCTGGATGCAGCCGGCGCCCGGCGCGCTGCGATGACTGTAGCGGCCGCGATCGCGGCCATGCCTGCGGGCCACACCGCAGCCAGAAGATAACGACGCATTCCCCACCCCGCCCCTAAAAATTCCCTGAGCGTTCATCATAGTGACCGTTTGTCAGCCACCCGGGCAAAGTCAGCGGAGCCGGCGGAAATCATTCCCTCGCCATGAGGGCTTTTTACTCACGAGCGGCGGTGAACAGGCCGCTGCGGCCTTCCCCCGGTGACCAGCAGTCGCCGGGGGAAAACTTCGGCCGCGAAGCGCGTGGGCGCCGGCTCAGTCAGACCGGACGTGCAGGCAGGATCCCGAGTACGCGCCTTGGCCGACGTTGAGGATCTCCTCGTTCGATTCGATCGTCCTGGCCCGGGCGAAGACCCCGCCGTAGCCGCTGGCCATGAGGAAGGCACCCCAGCAGACCAGCCACGGCTCCGGATCCCCCTCGTCAGCCGGGAACAGCTCGGGCACCGCCCGGATCCGGCGCTGGATCACGAACGGGCCGTCCAGGGCCGCCCGGACCTGCTCCTCCCACATTTCCGGGCTGGTGTCGTCCCGCCAGCCGAGCAGCACGCCGATCCCGCCATGCAGGGCGGTGGGCTTGAGGGCCAGGTCATGCCGGTGGGTGAGGACGTAGTCCAGCAGGTCGACCTGGCGGCCGTCTTCCAGGGTCACCGGGCCGGGCCGGACCATCCGGGTCCACGGCAGGATCCGGTCCAGGCTGGCCAGCTCCTCGGCGCTGAACGCGGACCGGTTCTTCTCGTCCGACAGCATGGCCAGCGCGCCCTTGCTGGCGAACAGGTCGTCGTCCATCGCCGTGAACAGCCTGACCTCGCCACGGGCCACGGCGTCCAGGATCGGGTCCAGCAGAGCCGGGGCCTCCTCGTTCTCCAGCAGGTCCTCGATCAGCCACATCCGGTAGACGATGTCGACCTTCTTGTCGCCCAGCCAGACCCCGCCGTCGCGCACCTCGAGCTGGCCGATATGAGCCCCGCAGGCGTCCAGCCCGCGCTCCGACAGCCGGCCCGTGTAGACCTGGATGTACGGTCCCAGGGTCTCCCAGCTCGTGGGCCAGTCGGTCATCACCATCATTGGCCGCGAGTCGAGCGGGAAGCCGCTTTCCAGCTTGATGGTCTTGACCTGCTCTGCCATGGAGTCGACGTATTCCAGCCGGTGGGTCTCGGCGAACTCGGCCAGCACCGGGTGCTCCAGCAGTGAGCGAGCCATGTCGGCGTTGTCGATGCCGCCGATCGCGCCGCCCATGTTGAACTCCATCATCTGGAAGCCGGCCTCAGACAGGTAGAGATCCGCCCGGGTCAGCCTGGTCACGGCGGTACCCCGGCTGCGCATGATGGCCGACACCTGCACGTCGGTCATGCCGACGGCACGGGCGAACGCGGCCAGATCCCCGCCGAACAGCCGGTCCGGAATGCTGATCAGCGCCGAGCGCAGGTTCTCCATGTCCCCGTGGAGTTGCGCGCACTCCTCGGTGCCGAGGAACAGCGGCCGGGACAGGTACTTGCCCCCGTAGAAGATGTTCAGATAATCCGCGTCAGCTTGCGAGCCGATCAGCTCGTGCGCCTGCAGGCCGCGCCGCTTGACCTCGTCCAGGTAGGCGGCGGTGAGCGTGGCTCGGTTCATCGGTTGGCTTCCTTTCCGGTCGGTGATCGACGGGGACAACAGCCACCACCGGCAGCCCGCGGCCGTAGGAGTGCCCGCGACGATCCCGGGCCTTCCCGTCCGGCCTAGCCGAGCGCCCCATGTCTGCGGATGCCTCTGACGTTCCAGAGAACCGGCAGCGGTTCCATTGATACACCTAGCCCCTGGGTCATCCGGAGCGCACCCGCTGGAAGTACTCATTCTGCTGGTTGCCGGGGATCCGGGTGGTGGCGGTCGCGAGGGTCAGCAGCGAGTCCCCTGCCGCCGCCTGCCCCATGTAGTCGCCAAGGAAGTATCCGCCCCCGGCGATCCGCGGGGCTAGTTCCAGATTGAACGGGCCGAGCAGCGGCTGCTCTCGCCAGGCCCCAGCGGTCCGCAGGCAGACCGCCCCGCGGCAGGTCACCAGCCAGCGCATGGCGGGCAGGCCGGGGGCGGGCGTGTTTTCCCGCAGGTCGTAGTAGCTCACGCCGATGGTCCCGTTCGGGGTCACGCTGATGGCGGGGATGAAGGCCTGGCCGTTCCCGCCCCGCGGCGAGTCCGGGGTCTGGTTGATCCGCAGCGGCCGGGTCCAGTGCAGACCGCCGTCAGCCGACGAGACGAGCCCGACCGCAGAGCCCGAGGACGACATGCCCGCACCGGCCCAGGTGACGTAGATCCGGCCGGTGCGAGGGTCGGTGGCCACCGCCGGCAGGTTGCCACCGGTGCGGATCCGCGTTCCGGTGTCGGGGTCGATCGCGTGGTCGCGGAAGCCGATCCGGGCCACGACGACCGGCCCGGACCAGGTGCGCCCCTGGTCGTGCGAGATCACGGCCCGGATCTCGGCAGGCACGCCCCCCGTGGCCGCTGGGCGGGCGGCCGGGACGGCCGGCCCGTCAGGTGGGATGAGCCCGATCGCCGCGTACAGGAACACGTCCACCAGCGTGCCGTCGGGCAGCACCGTGACGATGTTGCCCTCGGTGCTGGCGCCCTCCGCCGTCGGGTCGTAGATCTTCCTGGGCTGGGACCAGCTCAGTCCGCCATTGGTGGTCTTGGCGAACCAGACCGGCTGGCCGTTGCCGCGCTTCGGGTTCAGGCGGTCCCACACCATGTAGGCGACGTCCCGATGGAACGGATCGGCGGTGACTGACTCCTTGTCATTGATGTAGGGCGCGTTCGTGACGTGGATGATCGTGGCTGGCCTGCTCCAGGTCTGCCCGCCGTCGCGCGAGGTGCTGACCAGGAGGCTGTTCACCGGATTGTTCCCGTCGAAGACCAGGGACGAAGCGTAGAGGATGCGGCCGTCGGAGGAGAACGACAGCCATGGGTCGGAGGCCAGCCGGTAGATGCCTCCGGAGCACCGGGAGACAAAGGGCAGCGCGACCCGGCGCCAGTGCCGGCCGCTGTCGCCGCTGAACGCGGTGACCAGGCCCTGGGCTCCACCTGGCCCGGTGGTGGCCCGGTCCTGCTGCCAGATGGCGGCCAGGTGCGAGGGGATCGCCGGATCGACGGCGAGCGAGGGCTCGACCGCAGCGCCGTGCGCGAAGCCCCGGCCAGCGCCGCTGCACCCCAGCGGGAACGGGCTGCGCCCGGAGACGGGTACCGGCCGGCTGGCCCGGTCAGATCCCGCCTGTGCCGGGGCCGCCGTGAGCAGCGCGACGGTCGAGGTAGCTAAGCCGATGGTGAGCAGGAGACGGCCGCATTTCATGGTTTCCTCCGCGAACCGGAAGGGTCGATGAGAGACGGGGCTAACTCAGCTATAGCCATCTCCCGGAACGCAAAACGCCGCGATCCGCCAGGAGGCCGGCGCCCCAGCGTTAATTATCCCAAAGTCTCCAGTAACGGCGCGCCAGCCGGCCGGCGGCGCGCACCAGCCCCTGGCGGCCGGCCTACGAGCCGTCCCGCAGGCTCCGCGATCCGGGCTGCGATGTCAGCGGTCTCTGGTCGCCTTTCTGCGGTACGCGAGGCTCCCGGCGCCGGCCAGCACCGCCGCTCCGCCCAGGACCAGAAGCAGCGGGTCCTGGAGTCCGGCCGTTCCGCCGCCGCCCGTGGCGGGCGCGGCGATGGGCAACCGGCTGCTGGTAGCCGGACGGGGGGTGCGCGATCGGCGGGCTGTGGCCGGGGTGGCGGGCCGGCCGATCGGCAGGCTCGGGATCGTCGAGATTAACGTCGACGGGCTGGCCGGCCGGTTGGCCGCCGGGCGCCTGGAGTGGCTGGGGGTGCTGCCGGGGGGCGTGGCCGGCGTCGGCGAGGCGCTGACCGCGGGCCTCGTCGAAGACCCCGCCGACGGGGACGTGGACCCCGAGCAGGCCGAGACGGCCACGGAAGCGAGGACCGCCACGGCACCGCAGCCGATAGCGGTCAACCTCGCGCCGGGCCCGGTCCTCGCGATGGTCACGCGCATCGTTACGGATCCTCCTCAGGCACCCGTAGGCGGCGGCCCCGGTTCCCGGTCCAGCACCGGACCCCGGCACCGAAGAAATACCCCGGCTACTGGCTGCTATCCCCGGCCCGGAGGCTGGCCTCAAAAAGCGACCAGCCGGTAAGGCCCATAGACGACGCGGGCGCGCAATGGACTGATCACTGAATATCAGCCCACGCGGGTAGAACACCAGGGGAACGGCGGGAGGCACGGCGGCATTGCGTGATGTTGACTGGCGGCGCATCGCGGGGTTTCGCGTGGTCATGTCCTGGCCGCAGTCCGGCTACGCCGCCCCTCCGCGCGGGACGCCCGGCAACGCCCGCACCCGCGTAGCCGGCCTGGCTGGAGTGCTTCTCATCCTGGCCGGGGCGGCCACGATCGGCTTCGCGGCCGCTGCCCAGCAGCATGCGCCGCAGCCTTCCCCGGCGGCCGCGGGCGTGATCGGGCGATGGGGAAGCGGGGCCCACCTACGGCGATCACTGCCGGTGTCGGTCGATATCCCCGCCATTGGCGTGCACTCCAGGCTGCTGCGCCTGGGAATCAACCCGGATGGGACGATCCGGGTGCCGCCACTTCACGCATCGGCCGATAGGGCGGCATGGTACAAGTACTCGGCGACGCCCGGGCAGCTCGGCGCGTCGGTCATCGTCGGTCATGTCGACACCTATCGGGGGCCCGCTGTTTTCTTCCGCCTGGGGGGCCTGCACCCCGGGAACAGGGTGTACGTGGTGCTCGCTGACGGGATCACCGCTGTCTTCCGCGTCACCGGCGTGCGCCAGTACGTGAAATCCCGTTTCCCGGCAAAAGCCGTCTACGGAGGGGCGGGCTACGCGGCCCTGCGGCTCATAACCTGCGGCGGGGCTTTCGACTATTCCACGTTGAACTATCGCAGCTCCACCGTGGTGTTCGCCTCCCTCGTCGCAGCGCGGCCGGCTGATTAGAGCAGTCGTCCTCGCCCGTGGCGCCAGCGCGCTCGGTCGGCCAGAGCCGGATCATGATGAATCTCCGTCTGATAGTCCACTTCGGAGTCCCCCGGGCCACTTCGGGGAGCGGTTGCCGCGACCACACAGCCGCGGCGACCGGCCCAGTTCGATGGTGGCCGACGAACTCGCCGGGTAGCCGCGAGCTAGCTGCTCCTGGCCGCATACCTCGCCAGCCTGTCTTGCCAATCGCCTGGTAACATAAATGCCATGCGTTCAACCATCGATAAGGCAGGCCGATTGGTTATCCCGAAGGCGCTGCGGGACAGCCTCGGCCTGGTGCCCGGCGAGGTCGAGGTGACGCCGGACGGAGCCGGACTGCACATAGAGCCTCTCGCGGACGACAAGCTGGAAGACGAAGACGGCCTGCTCGTCATCCCGGCCGCCGACGCCGCCATCAGCGATGACCTCGTCCGGACACTGCGCGATGCCAACCAGCGATGACCGGCCTCAGCTCCTGATCGACACCAGCGTCGCCGTCGCCCTCGCCGCTGCCGGGCACGAACACCACCAGGGCACCAGGAGGGCCATCGGCGAACGCAGTTGCGGACTGAGCGGCCACGCAGCCTTCGAGACGTTCTCCGTGCTCACCCGGCTGCCGCCGCCAGACCGCCGCGCCCCGGCTGCCGTCGCGCGGCTGCTCGCGCACAACTTCCCCAGCTCGCTGTTCCTCAGCGCGCAGGGCGCCCAACGGCTCCATGCCAGGCTGGCATCGCTCGGCATCGCGGGCGGCGCGGTCTACGACGCCCTGGTTGCCGCCGCGGCGGCTGAACACGGAGTCACCCTCGCCACCCGCGACCGCAGGGCCGCCGAGACCTACCGCGCCCTCGACATCGACTTCGAACTCATCACCTAACCGCAGTCTCTGCCCGCAAAGTCGCGGGCCGCAGCTCTGCATTCGGCAAGCGTGGCCGCGCCAAAGGCGCACGCAGTCGTACAGTAGGCGTTATCTCCAAAAGAGCGGGCCAGCGGGGGTCCACTGGACGTGAGAGCGGGTGCCAGCGGCCGGGCTGACTGGTGCTGTCCGGATGCCGCTGGTGACTACGCCACGGCGAGAAGCCGTCCGACGCTGGGCGGGCGGCGAAGGGGCGGCATGAGCGGGCCGGCTACCGGTGGCAGGCTGCTCGGCCTGCTCGAAACCGGCTGGCGCCGCCACCTCGCAACCGGCGAGCCCGCCGGGACGCTCGACGTGGCACCGGAAGTGCTGTGTGCGACGGCCGCGGCGCTGGGTGACCTGTCCAGGTCCGATCCGCCCCGGGTGCTGGCCCGCCGCTGGCCGGCCTGTGTCGTCGTGGCCGTGGCACAGGTCACCGCTCATCACGCCAAGAACGACAAGGTGTGGCCGGCCTGGCACCGGTCGGCCGGGGTGCGGGCGGGCAAGCGCTCCGCCGCCAACTGGGCGGAGGCGTTCCTCGCTTCACTGGCGGCGCTGGGGATTCCCGCTCTCGACGGTGATCCTCAGCAGGCGGTACTCGCCCACGCTGCGGTGCCCGCGACGTGTTTGACGGAATTTCTGCGGTTGGCCGGCGCCGGCGCTCCGGATCGGGAATTGGCCGAGCTTGACCCGTCGGTCTCCGCGCTACTGCGCCTGCCGGCGGGCGCCGGTGTTGTCGAGCGCTGCCGGACACTGATGGAACTGCTCACCGGGGACGGTGAACCCAGCGCGGCGGACCTGGCGGCGCTGTCGCTGCCGGGCCGCATCGTGGCGGTGGCCCGGGCGGCGGCAGCCGCTCACCCGGGACTGGCCGGAACCGCGCCGTGCAGGCTCGATCCGTTCGGGCGAGGACTCCTTACCCGTGATGCGGGCCCCGGCGAAGGCCCGGCCGCTGCCCGGTCCTGGACCGCGATGTCTCCAGATGAAATCAGCGGCTGGCCGGATCCATTGTTGGCCTTCGATGCCGAGGGCCACCCGATCGCCGCCGAGTTGCCACCCGAACCCGTGTGGCTGGTCCACCCAGCCGGACGGCCCCTGCACGGTGACGTGGCCCCGCGGATCCTGATGGAGAGCAAGCTGCCGCCGTCCTGGAACGGGTGGCGGCTGGTACTGCTGGACCTGTCGGCAGTGGCCTGGCTCGAGCTGGCATCTGCGGGCGCGGCCGCGCCGCGGCACCCGGTCCGTGGCCGGGCGAAACCCCGGCTGGTGCCGGGCACCCCGGTACCCGGGATCAGCACGATGAGCGGGCTTCCCATCGTCCGGACGCTGCCGGCCGTGCGGCTGCCGCCCGCCGACGAGACCCGCTGGCTGGTCGAGTTGCGGCGGCAAGGTTCCGGTCAGCTCCTGGCGGTGGCCGAGACCGACGGAAACCACTGGAACGCCGAGCGGCTTTGGGAGCGCATGCCCCGCCCGGTACTCGGCGAGCTGGTAGTGACCGTGACCGCGCTGGGCAATGCGTCCGCCCCCGGGCTGCGCCGGGTGGTGGCCGTCGCCGAAGGCCTGGCGGCCAGCTACACGCCCGCGCTGCGGCTGCCTCGTGACGAAGGGCTGGAGGCCGCCGAGGCCATCGTCATCCCGCCGGGCGGGATGACGATCGCACCCAGCGCGGCGGTGATCGCGGGCGAGGTCACCACGATGGATATGGCCTGCGTGGCCGGCGAGGCCGTGTTGCCGTTGCGGGTTACCCCGCCGCACTGGCGGGTGCGGATCGAGCCCGAACCGCGCTGCGGGGGGACGGCGACCGCCTGGCACAGCCTTGGGCCGCTGCGGCTGACAGGGCCCGACCTCATCCGCGGCGGTGCCCTGCGGCTGTGCTTGCCCACGGTTACCAGCGACCCGCCCATCGAGGTGGTCGCCGCGGGCGAGGTGGTGCAGGTGCTGGTGCCGTTCCGGCGCGGCGGCTACCCGCTGCGGCGGATGTTGGACACGGTGACCGCCCATGGCGGCGCGGAACTGCGGATCACCGTCGGCGCGCGCACTGCCGTGATCGCCAGGATCACCGCCCGGGCGCCGGTCGCCGACCCCTGGCTACCCGTCAAAGACCTCAGACATATGTAGCCAGACCGGCCGGGCAGCTGGGCGGGTGAGCACGTCCAACGGCACCGGACTGACCGCTATCGTGCTGGGAGACGCCACTCTCGCGCTCTGGAGCCGTTCACGCCGTGGATGCGATCGCAGTCAGTGCCACGCTGAGCGCCACCTACCGCCGTTACCTGCGGTCGCTGCTGCCGGTGCGAGACAAGGCACTCGCGGCCGCGCTCGCCGAGTGCATCACCGCAAGCCCAATGCTGACCAAGGGGCCGTTGCTGGAGGCGACACCGCCGTACCGGAGCGGGGCCACGCTGCGCGAACTGATCGGCGAGGGCGTGCTCGATCAGGGGTTCGCCCGGCTGGGCGGACCGGCACTGCCGCTTGACCGGCCGCTGCACGCTCATCAGGAACAGGCGCTGCGCAAGGCCGCCGCCGGCCGCAATCTGGTGGTCGCCACGGGCACCGGCTCGGGGAAGACCGAGAGCTTCCTGCTGCCAGTTCTGTCAGCGCTGATCACCGAGCAACGTGCTGGAACACTCGGGCCGGGGGTGCGGGCGCTGCTGCTGTATCCGATGAACGCGCTCGCCAACGACCAGCTTCGCCGGCTACGGCGGCTGCTGGCCGGCCTGCCGCAGGTCACCTTCGGCCGTTACACGGGCGACACCCCGGAACGGGCCGCCGAGGGCGCATCGCTGTTCGAATCGCTGAACCCCGGCGAGCTACGCCTGCCGAACGAGCTGCTGAGCCGGCAGGAGATGCGCGACGGCCCGCCACATCTGCTGCTCACCAACTACGCGATGCTGGAGTACCTGCTGCTACGCCCGGCGGACATCGAACTGTTCGAGGGCACGCACAGCGGGCACTGGCGGTTCGTGGTGCTGGACGAGGCCCATGTTTACGACGGGGCCAAGGCCGAAGAGGTGGGCATGCTACTGCGCCGGCTGCGCGAACGGATCGGCCGCGGCGCCGCTGACGCGCCGTTCCAGGCGATCGCCACCAGCGCCACCATCGGCGGTCATCCCCAGGCGGTGATGACCTTCGCCAGCAAGCTGTTCGATGCGCCGTTCGAGTGGGTGGACGGCGACCCGTCTCGCCAGGATCTGGTCGGCGCCCAGTGGGTGGACATCCCGGCCGGCCCGTTGTGGGGGCCGCTCGGCGCCGACGCCTACCTCGGCCTGGCCGCCTCGGCGGACCCGGGGGCAGCGCTGGCGGCCCGCGCCGCAGGCGACCCGGCAGCCGCCGTTCTGCGCGATGACGGCCCGGCGCCGCTGCTCGCGCATGAGCGGACGATGGCGCGGCTGCGCACGCTGCTGGCCCGCTCGCCCCGGCCGTTCACCGGCCTGGCCGCCGAGGTGTTCCCCGGCTCCGACGGGCCCCGCGCCCGGGCCGCGCTGGCCGCGCTGGTGGCGGTGGGCACCAAGATCCGCGACGCCACCGGCACCCCGGTGCTGTCGGCGCGTTACCACCTGTTCGCCCGGGCCACCGAGGGCGCGTTCACCTGCCTGGGACCCGCCGGCCCGCACGTGTCGCTGGCCCGCCGTCAGACCTGCCCGGACTGCCACAGCTCTGTGTTCGAGTTCGGCTGCTGCAAGCGGTGCGGCGCGGTGCACCTGACCGGCTCCGTGCAGCGCGGCAGCGGCGGTGAGTGCTTCACCTCCAGCGCCGCGCGGCCGGACCGCCGCAGGTGGCTGCTGCTCGACACGGCGGCGCAGCCTGTCGACGAGGACGACGAGACCCTCGAGGAGGGCGCCGCGGCCGCCGCCAAGGACGCACTGCTGTGCGGCCGCTGCGGCGCGCTCCATCCGGTCACCGCGCCCGCGGCGGACACGGGCACCGCCCCGTGCGGGTGCCCCGGCGCCGGGCTGCGGCC
>DASZAD010000211.1:0-2357 GCA_035945415.1 Streptosporangiaceae bacterium | reverse complement strand
CTCGCGACCAGGCTGCCCTCGGTGCTGGGGATGGCCGGTGCCGCCTGGGGGATCACCGTGATCGGGCGCAGGCTTGGATCTCCGCGCGCGGGCCTGTGGGCGGGGCTGCTCTTCGCGGCACTGCCGATGGTCACTCAGGAGGCTCATGATGCGCGGCCGTACGGGCTGGTGACGGCCGCCGCCGTGCTCGCGAGCCTGGTGCTGATCCGGGGCGCTGACGATCCCCGGCCCGGCTGGTTCGCCGGCTACGCTCTGTCGCTGGCGTTGCTCGGATACCTGGAAGTATTCGCGCTGCTGCTGGTGCCAGCGCACGCGATCACCCTGACCCGCCTCGGCGGGCAGCCAGCCCGGCCAGGACCGGGCCGCCAGGGAAGGCGCTTTCGCGACTGGGCGTGGCCTGACGGCTACTTAGGCCGCCGGTGGATGGTGGCGGTCGCTGCCGCCGGCGCCGCCCTCACGCCGGTCCTGGCCGGGGCCTGGCTTCAGCGCGGGCAGATCGGCTGGCTCCGCAGTCCTGGCTGGTTCGATCTGGGCTATCTGGCCTCGTCGCTGGCCACCGGAGGGATCGCTGGCGCGGCAGCACTCGCGCTGCTGGCCATCGTCGGGACGCGACGTGGTGACTCACCGGCGCAGGCCGAGGCCCCGCATCAACTCACCGGGCTGGCCCTGCCCTGGCTCATCCTGCCGCCGCTCGTCCTGGTGGCGATATCAGAGGTCCATCCGATCTACACCTTCCGGTACGTCGTCTTCTGCCTGCCATCGGTGGCATTGCTGGCCGGAGCCGGGCTGGCCGCCCTCGGGCCGGTGTCGCGTACTGTCGCGCTAGCTCTGGTCGTGACGCTCGCCGTGCCCGCACAGCTCAGCCTGCGCATTCCCGGCAGCGGTATCGGGGTAGCCATGGGAGCGGCCACCCAGGTGCTCGCCAGTCAGGAGCGTGCCGGAGACGCGATCGTGTACCCCGGCTCGAGCATCCCGCCCTGGTACCTCGCCTACCCCCGGGCGTTCGGGCCGCTGCGTGACATCAGCCTGGCACAACCCGGTGCGGCGATCGGAAGGCTGTACGGCAGCAGCGTCAGCGTCCCGGCGCTCAAGCGGCGAGAACGCGGGGTGCAACGGATCTGGGTCGTCGAGATGGCCGCGCCCTGGCGCAGTCCGGCCCCCTACATCGGGCCGGGCTTCCGCCTCGCCCATAGGTGGTGGCCAGCCCAGGGCCGGGCCAGCCTGTGGTTGTACGAACGCTTCCAATGAGCCTGACATGCCCGCCGCGGGCCTGACCGCTGAGCGGCTCCCCCGCCACCTCAGCGGGATCTGGGCCGGACCTGGCCCATGGACTGCCGGGCCAGAGCCGCCCACTGCCGGGACTGTGCGCGGGCCGCTCGCGGGTCGTGCTTGCGGGCGACGTAGGCGGCCTCACGCCCCAGCTTGCGGTAGCTCGCCAGCCGCCTGGCCTCCAGCGTGCCCGCCTCGATGGCGGCGATGACCGCGCAGCCGGGCTCGGTGTCGTGGGCGCAGTCGGAGAACCGGCAGCTCAGCGCCAGCTCGGCCACGTCGGCGAAAGCGGCGTCCAGGCCGCCCTGGTCCAGCCACAGGCCCAGGCCGCGCAGGCCGGGCGTGTCGATGATCGCGCCGCCGTCGAGCACCACGAGCTCACGCCACGCCGTCGTGTGCCTGCCCTTGCCGTCCGCCCCGCGGACCTGGCTGGTGACGGCGACCTCGGCTCCGGCCAGCGCGTTGAGCAGGCTGGACTTGCCGGCTCCCGAGCTGCCGATCAGCGCGGCCGTACGGCCAGCCCCGATGCGTACGTGAAGCGCATCGATCCCGTCGCCGGTGACGGCGGACACCAGGCACACCTCGGCACCTGGAGCGATCCCCGCGGCAGTGGCCAGCAGCGGCCCGGCCGCACCGGGAGCCAGCAGGTCGCTCTTGGTCAGCACGAGAACGGGCGTCGCGCCGCTCTCCCACACCAGGGCGAGAAAGCGCTCCACCTTGGCGAGCGAGACGTTCCGGTCGGCCGCCACGGTGACGAACACGTCGTCCATGTTGGCGGCCAGGGTCTGCGGCTGGGTCCGGTTGCCCGAGGCGTGCCGGACCAGCGCGGTGCGGCGGGGCAGCACCTCGGTCACGACGAGCGCCGCCGGATCGGCCGCGCCCACCAGGACCCAGTCCCCGGCGACAGGCCTCGGGACGGCGCCCAGGCCGGCCCGCACCGTGCCGTCGGGCGTGAGCACGGTCACCGGCGGGTTCTCGGCCCGGATGATCCGGCCGGGCAGGACCGGATCGCTCCGGGTGCTGGCGGCGGCTTCGAGCGCGTCGAGGACGGTGTCGCCGGCGCCGCACCGGGCGAGCGAATGCCGCCA
>DASZAD010000210.1:0-11248 GCA_035945415.1 Streptosporangiaceae bacterium | reverse complement strand
CGAACCAGATCGAGCGCTACGTCCGCCCGGCCATCCGGGGCGAGCGGGAAGAGTGTTACGCGATCAGCGAAGAAGGCGCGGGATCGGACGTCGATGCCATCGAGGCGACCGCCCGCCGTGCGGGCGACGCCTACCTGCTGAATGGCACCAAGTGGCACGTCACCTCGTTCAACTCGGCCGATTACGCGTTCTTCCAGGCCAAGCTCGACGGCGGGCCGCATCATGGCGAGCACGCCATGTTCCTCGTGGACCTGCCTAGCCCAGGCGTCCGGGTGGTGCGCACCCCCGCCTACTCGCACACGATCGGCCATCACCACCCGATCGTGGCGTTCGCCGATGTCCGGATACCGGCCGGCAACCTGATCGGGGCGGAGGGCGACGGGATGACCTTCGCCTACGAGTGGTTCCGGTTCGAGCGGCTGATGGTGGCCGCTCGCTGCCTGGGTGCCGCCGAACGGCTGGTCCACGACGTGACCGCGTTCGCGGCCGAGCGGCGGGCGGGCGGCCGGCCGATCGGTGAGCACGGCCTGGTCGCTGGCATGCTCGCGGACAGCGTGACGGAACTGTTCGCGGCCCGCTCGCTCACCTACGAGACGGCCCGTGGCATCGACCGGGGCGCCGACGTCAAGGTGGCGCACGCCCAGTGCTCGATGGCCAAGCTGTATTGCTCGGAGATGGCCGGGCGGGTGGTCGACCGGGCCGTCCAGATCTTCGGCGGCCGGGGTTACATGCGGGAGTACGCGGCCGAGCGCTTCTACCGCGAGCTGCGCGTGGAGCGCATCTGGGAGGGCACCAGTGAGATCCAGCGCACGATCATCGCCGGCCAGATGATCAAGCGCGGACCCGCCGCGCTGGCCTAGACAGGACACGGTCCAGCCGGCAGGCCGGCCTCGATGGCCGCGTTCAGCGGCGCAGGCTGGAGCAGCTGAAGGTGGTGGCCAGCCGGCGCGTGCTCCACCAGTCGCGGAAGGTGACCGTAATCGTCCCGGCCGGCTGGTGCTGGCAGTAGTGCAGCCACGCGGCGGCGGTCCGCTGCCAGTCGGAGGGGGGCCCGGCCAGGCGGCGAACCGGATAGCGGAAGTCCGTGACCCAGCCGGCGGCCAGGACCGCGACCAGCGCGACGACCGCGGCGATGGCCCGGGGCCGCGGCCGCGGCCGCCGCCACCACCGGCGCGTATAGGCGTCGGCCGCCACGATCAGCGCCGCGTCCAGCAACAGGATGGGCACCGTGGAATACCGGGCGCCGTGCTCGATCCTGGGCGTGACGCGCTGGCCCGGTCCGCCCCAGGCGAGTGCCGAGCTGATCGTCGTGAGCACGAGGCCGGTCAGCACGGCGGTCACCACGAACACCCGGCACTGCCGGTCCTGCGTGGCCAGCACAGAGGCGAGGATCACCACGATGACACCACCCGCCAGCGCGGTGGCGCCGGTCAGCCCCAAGAGGTCCCGCAGATGCCAGGACAGGTGCCAGCCCAGCGCCGGCAGGAGGACATCATGCGCGTAGTACAGCGCCAGGTTCACCGGATCCCGCGGAGCGAACCGGGACAGGTGGCTGGTCGCGATGACCCCGGCCTGCAACAAGGAGCCGAGCACCCAGCCGGCGGTCGCGGCGTGCTCGCGCAGGCGCCGGGGCACCACGATCGCGCGGGCCGCGAACAGCAGCACGAAGACGAGGGCGAGCGAGCTTGAGGCCGCCGCGGCGAACGCCACGACCGCGGCGACTGCAGCGCCGGTCCTGGTACGCGGCCGCCACAGCGCTGCCCAGAACAGGGCGACGAGCAGGTACCAGATCGAGTTGACGCCGTTGTCGGCGATCTCGAGCGGTGCCACCGGCAGCAGGACCACGGACAGGCCCACCAGGGCGCGCAGCCAGCGCGATCTGACCTGGCCCGCGCTGGCGTGATAAGCGAACAGCCCGCATGCGGATGCGACGAGAGCGCCGCCGGCCGCGAAGGCGACCGAGGCGTGCCTGATCGGCAGCAGCGCGGCAATCTGGCCGATCAGCCGCGGGACGAGCTGCAGGTACCCGCCATAGGACTGCAGCAGGTGCCAGGGATGCGCGAGCGCCTGGGGCAGGTAAATGCGGGGGTCCTCAGCGTAGATGCTGTCCCAGGCCGGCCTGCCGCTGACCCGGGCCAGCATCACCAGCGCGCCGAGGGCGACCACGGCGACCTGGACGAGGGGGGACGCCCAGCGCGCGAGGCCAGCGCGGGAGGCCGGCTCGGCCGGCGCCGCGAACAGGTCGGCGAGCACGGTACGGACGCGACGGTCTGCGGTCGCGTCCGGACCCAGGGTCTCCTCCGGACCCGGGGTCTCCTCCGGGCCCATGGTCGCGTCCGGACCCGGGGTCGCGTCCGGACCCGTGGTCCTGGCCCGCTCCGTGGCACTGTCATCGCCCGTGGCGACGATGCTCCTAGGCGGGCCATCGTCCCCGGTCTGCTGGCGCAGCTCCTCGTCAGCCACTGGCCGGCCTCTCAGCGTGGGCGGCGTGCCCGACCGCCCGTCCTGTTACCGCGGGCCCTCTTGCCAGGCCGGCCACCCCGTCCGGGTCTCGCCCGGTCGCGGTGGCAAGGGGCCACGCTCACGGAGAATACCGCCGGCCGGAGATAGCAGGGGTTGAGCTGGGCTAGGTTTGACCGGCTCCTGCCACCGGCCCCGGGTTCCAGGCCGGCTCGCCCTGATAGGCACGGGCCACCATGGTGACGAACTGGTAGACCTCGTTCTCCTCTGGCGAAAGCGGTCCGGGCGTGGCGTGCGGCGAGGCCAGCCCCCGTTGCACCGATTCGCACGCGCTCCAATCCTGGAGGTTGGTGATGTCCCAGAACTCGACGGCGTAGCCTGGATCGAACGCGGGGCCCTGCAGCGCTTCCGGCGCGAACGCCCAGGTGCACTCGATCCGGGTCCGGTCCACCGCCATCGGCACCAGCCGGTGCACCATCACGTAATCCGGATGCAGGCTCATCAGCACGTTCGGGAAGATCTGCACGTAGACCACGGTGCGCAGTCCCGCCTCGTCCAGCCCTCGCAGCGGTACGCCCTGGCTGCGCCCGTCCAGCGACATCGTGTCCATCCCGTCGCGCAGCTTCATCCAGCCGCCGGCCCAGGCCCCCGGCGCGACGTAGTTGCCGCCGCTCCTGGGCGGGCTGACCCGGCACAGCTCGGGGTGGATGGTGGTGCAGTGGTAGCACTCGTGGTAGTTCTCCGACAGGATCTTCCAGTTGGCGCGGGCGTCATAGTCGTGCTGCCCGGCGACGACCAGCCGGCCCGCCTCGTACGGCGCGATGATCTCGGTCAGCGAGCCCAGCGACCGCTCCAGCGGCGGCGCCGTACCGGAGCCGTCCGCGAACACCAGGCCGTGCCACTCGGTGACCGGCAACTCGGTCAGCCCCCACTCGCCAGCGGCGAAACCCGGCTGGTTCTTGAAGCCGGCCGCGGCCCGGATTCCGCCGCTGAGGGAGTAGGTCCACGAGTGGTAAGGGCAGATGATCACCCTGCGCTGCAGGCTATCGCCGCAGGGCAGCAGCTCGTGGCCGCGGTGGCGGCAGGTGTTGGCGAACGCTCTCAGCTCGCCATCGTCATCGCGGACGAGCAGGACGCTGCCGCGGCCCAGCGGCTCGGCCCGCTGGTCGCCCGCCTCGGGTAGCTGCTCGCTGCGCCCCACGCACAGCCAGCCGCCGTCGAAGAAATGCCGTTGCTCCCACTCGAACACCGCGGGATCGGTGTAGGCGGCGGGCGGTAGCATCCGGCTCTGCCCGAACGGGCGGAGCGTCTCGGCCAGCCCGGCCGGGTCGATGGGGGCGGGCGACCGCGTTTGACTGATCATACAGTTAAGGCTAGGCGGGCTCAGTTACGCTGTCCAGGCACGTCCTGGCCGCAATGCATGTACCTGAGCGGCGGGATGCCGTGCCAGGCCGGTGAGGAGACGGCCGGGCGCCTCGGCGCGATCATGGGCCGAAGCGATCGGCCCAGGCGTCGAACACCGCTTCGCGCACGCCCTGGATGACGCCCCTGCCCCGGCCGTAATGGATGTCATTGGTCAGCAGCACCGCCCAGGCTCCGCTGGCCGGATCACCGGCCAGGCAGGTGCCGGTGAAGCCGGTGTGGCTGAGGCTGCCCCGCGGCCAGCGGCGGCCCAGGAAGTCGGCCGCATCCCCGCGCAGCACCCAGCCGAGCCCGCGCCTGCCGCCCAGGCCGTCGGTCTGGAGCCGGGTCGCGGTCCGCCGGCTGGCGGCGGAGAGGAACTCACCGGCCGGGCCGAGCCACGCCCGCTCCAGGTAGCGCGCGAGGTCGCCGGCTGGCGCGAACAAGCCCGCGTGCCCGGCCACCCCGCCCAGGGCGCGGGCGTTCTCGTCGTGCACCACGCCGGTCAGAGCGCTCCCGTCCGGCTGGAGCTCGGTGGCGGCGATCGACACGCCGGCGGCGTCAACACGAAAACCGGTACGCGTCATCTCGAGCGGGCCGGTGACCAGTTCCGCCACGCTGACGTCGAGGCTGGCCGCTGTGATCGCCTCCACGAGGAGCCCGAGCAGCAGGAAACCGACGTCGGAGTAGATCACGCGCCGCCCGGGCGGGTGTGTGAGAGCGGTCCGCGGGATGGCGCGGCGGATCTCCTCGGGGCCGTCGCACCGCCGCCAGTACGGCACCTCAGCGGGCAGGCCCGACGTGTGCGCGAGCAGGTGCCTGACCGTGACCAGCTCGCGTCCCTCGCCGTGAAAGCACGGCAGGAACCGGACGACGCGGTCCTCCAGCGCGATCTCGCCCAGGCTGGCCAAGCGGAGCACGGCGGGCAAGGTGGCGACGACCTTCGTCAGCGAGGCCACATCGAACACCGTGTCCCGGCGCATCTCCCGGCGCGGGCCGCCGTAGAGCTGGGCGTGGCCGGCCACCACCACCTCAGCGGGCTGGCCCGGCGCGCCGGCGGCGAACACCGCGCCGGGGATCTGGCCGGCGGCGACCGCCTGCCGCACCACGCGGGCCGTCTGTCCGGTCATCCCTCGATGGTGCCCGGGCGTCACGCCGGGGGAGTAGCGCGGCCGTTGCGGCCGCCCCGCTCTGCCCCGGTCAGCGGAGGGAGCACGATGGCGAACTCGGTCAGGCCTGGCCTGCTGCTCACGGCCACCGAGCCGCCGTGCGCCTCCACCACGGCGTCCACGATGGCCAGGCCGAGCCCGGTGCCGCCGGACTCCGGCGACCGGGGGTTCCTGCCGTGAACGAACCGGTCGAACAGGTCAGGCTGGAGCCCGTCGGGGATACCCGGTCCGTTGTCCGTCACCGACAGGCGCCCGTCGACCGGCACCCGCACCAGCGCGGACTGTTCGGCGGCGGAGAGGTCACAGCGGCCGCGCACCAGGCTCGCGCTGGTGACCACTCCTCGCTCGATGCGGGCGCCCAGGGTGCCGGCCGCCTGCCCGTTGATCGTCCCGCAGTCGGGGCCGTCCGGGTGGTCGTCACCGGAAGCGTCCGGCGGGGGCGGGTTAGCGGGGCGGTGCTGCTGGCAGGCCACCGCATAGCGATGAGCTGCCGCCTGAAGCTGCTGGTCGAGCTGGCCCACGAGGAACCCGCGCAGCCCCAGATACGTCGCACCGCCCACCACCGCGCAGGCGACCGCGAGCAGCATGACCAGGCCGGCGATGAGACGGCCACCCAGCGTGCGGTTCGCCAGCCAGCGCCGCGCGGCCTCCGCGAAGGACCTGCGGCCCATCAGCTCCCCGGTCTGAGCACATAGCCCACGCCGCGTATGGTGTGGATCAGCGGCTCCAGGCCTGCGTCGATCTTCTTGCGCAGATAGCTGATGTACAGCTCGACCACGTGCGCCTGGCCGCCGAAGTCGTAGTTCCACACCCGGTCCAGGATCTGCGCCTTGGACAGCACCCGGCGAGGATTGCGCATCAGAAACCTGAGCAGCTCGAACTCGGTCGCGGTGAGATCGATGAGCTGGCCACCCCGGCGGACCTCCCTGGCGTCCTCGTTCATCGCCAGGTCGGCGACGGCCAGCTCGTTGTCACCGTTCGCCCGGGTCAGGTCGGCCCGGCGCAGCAGCCCCCGCAGCCGGGCCAGCACCTCCTCCAGGCTGAACGGCTTGGTCACGTAGTCGTCCCCGCCCGCGGTAATGCCGGCGATCCGGTCCTCGACCGCGTCCCTGGCCGTCAGGAACAGCACGCACACCCGCGGCTGCTCCGCGCGCAGCCCGCGCAGCACCTCCAGGCCGTCGAAGTCGGGCAACATCACGTCCAGCACCACGGCATCCGGCCGGAACTCCCGGGCAGCCCGCAACGCGCCGCTCCCGTCCCCGGCGGTCCGCACGTCCCATCCTTCGTAACGCAGCACGCTGGACAGCAGCTCGGCCAAGCTGGGCTCGTCGTCCACCACGAGCACGCGCACGGGCGCGCCCGGCGTTTGAGCCTGGCCGCTCGCCTGGTCCGCTGCGGTGGTGCCGGGGACGGTCATGGGCCGCTCGATTCTGCTCGCTGTGACGTCTCAGCTAGCAGGCTCACATCCGCGGCGAAACACATGCTCTGTACTACCTGTGAGTTTCCTCTGAACGACGCTTGATAGCGGCCGCAGAGCCACGCGGCAGCCGCCTGGCAGGTTGGGCGGCGACTCTGCTCCTACCGGCGGTCGAAAGCACCGCCGGGAACCTAGCGGAGGGAGAATCTATGACATCGTTCGCAAGCGTGCGCCGTCTGGCGGTCGGCGGCGCGGTCGTCGTGGCCGGCCTGGCCGCCGGCGGGGGCATCGCCGCCGCAGCCAGCTCGGGTAGCGGCACCGCCGCGACGTCGGGCAATTCCTCGTCGCCGGCGACGACCTCATCCACCTCGCCAGCCGCGTCACACAGCAGTTCCCGGTCATCCGGGACTCGCTTCGTCGCCGGCGGCACATCACGCTCGCACCACTGCCAGCACGCGGGCACCGGCAGCTCAGGCACTTCCACGAGCGCCTATTCCGGCTAGCCGTCTACCTCGAAAGGAGACACGTCAGCCCCCGGTGCCTGCCGTTGGCACCGGGGGCTGACGCGCACCCGCGTGGTCTTCGAATGCGGGCCACGCCGGAGACACCCCTTGCCTCGCCGGCCGCCGGCTCTCGCCGGACGCGGGCTCCACAAGCGGGTGCCCCGCTACCCCGAAGCCGGCTGCCCTCGCTACTCCACAGCCGGCCGGGCTCCCCGAGACTCATGCGGCGACGGCGGGCCAGCCACCCACGGTGTAGACCCGGCTGTCCAGGCCGACCAGGCGGGCCGGCAGGCGCAGGCTGCTCAGCCACTCCAGGGCATGGCGCCCGCGGATCATCGCGGTCGCCGCTGCCGCGCTGGCGGCTGTACAGCTTGCGGCGGCCACGGTGGCAGCGCGCCAGAACGGCGCCGCCGGGAGCCCGGTGCGGGGGTCGGAGATGTGCCGCAGCAGGTCAGTGCCGTTGCGTCTGCGACGGGCCGCCGTGGCAGAGGTAGCGACCCCGCCGTCGCGGATCGCCACGATGGTGTACGGTCCGCGGGGTGGCTCCCCGGAGGCTTCCTGGATGCGGATCCGCCAGCCGCCGCGCGGTACCGGGCCGGCTACCGCGATGTCCCCGCCCAGGCCGACCAGCACTCCGCAGCTGAGCGCGCTGGCCAGCCGGGCCGCGGCGCGGTCGGCCGCCCAGGCCCGCGCCGTCGGGACCAGGTCCAGGCGGACCCCGGACGGAAGCTGGAGCAGCCGCGAGCCCGGATCCAGGTGGATCTGGTGCCATCGAGGGACCGGTCTGAGCAGCGTGGCCGCGCTGGCGTCGTCGGAGCCGGCGGTCGGGTCGAGGTCGCCGTTGGTGAGGCTGGCGGTGCGCAGGGCGACCGCGATGGCCTCGGCCAGCAGAGGGCTCACCGGGACGCTGCGGACGGGCCCGGACCCGTCCGCCGGGGATTCGGTCTGGCGGCGGTTCAGGGTGTCGAGCTCGGAACCAGGGGTGAGCGCGTCGCAGGCGGCGACGGCGGCGGCGAGATCGGCCGTCAGCAGGTCACGTCCCTGCTCGAGGCGGGCGGGGTCGGTGACCACGAGCTGGACGCGGGCGCCGAGCGCCGTCCAGCCCTCCTGGGTCATAACCACCCGCCGGAGGTGGCGTGGCTGGGGCCGGTGGTCGCGAACGGCCGGGTGGCCGGCGGGGTGAGCGCGGCCAGGGCCTGGATTCGGTCAGGAGAGCTTGGACCCGGCGGCCTGGCGGGCTGGGCGACCGCCGCGTGTGCCGGCACCGACGCGGTGCCGGCCACGCACGCGGTCCCTACGGCGGTTGTCGCCGCGTGCAGGCGAGACCGGCGCCGTGGCCGTTCGGTCCCGATCGCGGAGCCAATCTGATGGCGGATGTCCATCGCGATCTCCCAGGCTGTGTCCGCTGACAGCGACAAGTGTTCCGCCCGAGCCTGAGGGATTCCTGGACGGAACCTGGGGATAGCCACATGCGATCGAGGGCGACAACCTCCGGGCGCCCTGGTGCGTCGCATACGGGGGCGGACGGATACCTACCCTGCGTGAAGGAGTGGAGATGCATCTGTCACCGCGACCCCTGGCAGCCGCCGGGGCGGTCATCGCGCTCCTTGGCTCCGGCACAGCCGCGGCGGCCGCGGGAGCGCCGGCCACAGGCCACACCAGCACCTCGACGGCGGCTACCGTAACCCGGCCAGCCGACGTCGTCCGCGCTCACGCGCAGATCACGAGGGCTGGCCAGATGACCACCTATCCCCTGATCAACGGCCCGGCCGGGATCACGGCCGGGCCCGACGGTGCGCTGTGGTTCACCAACGACGGTTACAACAACGCCGGCGGCATCGGCTCGATCGGGCGCATCGACCCCGCCACCGGAGTGGTCACCGACTACACCGGCCCGTTCATGAACGGGCTGCAAATGATCACCGCCGGGCCCGACGGGGCGCTGTGGTTCACCAACGATGGCAGCTTCTCAACCGCCAACGCGATCGGGAGGATCACCACCAGCGGCCAGATCACCCTCTACACCGGCTCTGGGATCAACGGCCCCTTCGGGATCACGGCCGGGCCGGACGGGGCGCTGTGGTTTGCCAACACCGCCGGCCACTCGGTCGGCCGGATCACCACCAGCGGGCAGGTCACCCTCTACACCGACCCCAGCATCAACAGCGTGACCGGGATCACGCAGGGACCGGACGGGGCGCTGTGGTTCACCAACACCGGCACCTTCCCATCAGTGGGGCGGATCACCACCACCGGGCAGGTCACCAGCTACAGCGGTGCTGACATCGGCAATCCGTTCGGGATCACCGCCGGGCCGGACGGGGCGCTGTGGTATACCAGCCAAAGCGGCCTGTCGGTCAGCCGGATCACCACCGGCGGGCAGGTCACCAGCTACACCGACCCCAGCATCTACGACCCGGAAGGGATCGCGGCCGGTTCCGACGGAGCGCTGTGGTTCACCAACTACCCCGTTGACTCGATCGGGCGGATCACCACCAGCGGTCAGGTCACCAGCTACAAACACCACGGCATCGACTACCCGTGGTGGATCACGGCCGGGCCGGACGGGGCGCTGTGGTTCATCAACCAGAACAACGACACGATCGGACGGATCACGACCAGCGGAGCGGTCACCATCTACACCAGCTCCGGCATCCAGACCGTCGCGAAGCTGGCCGCTGTCCCCAATCCGTCCACTGCCGGCCAGCCGGTCACCTTCACCGCCAGGATCTCGCCCAGCGATGGGGGAGGGACGGTGTCGTTCTCAGCCGGCGGAACCACGATCACGGGCTGCTCCAGTCGTCCCCTGAGGCTGGTGAGAGGCAGCATCTACCGGGCCACCTGCAGAACCTCGTCGCTGGCGGCTGGGAAGCACACCATCGTGGCCACCTACAGTGGCGACGCGAGCTACAGCGGTTCGTCGGCCAAGCTGGTCCAGACCGTCAACCGGGCCTGATCTGAGCGTGATAGCTTCCGGACGGCTCAGCCGAGGGCGGAGGCCAGGCTGAAGCCGGCCAGCCCCACCATGAGGGTCGCCGCCAGCCTGGTGACCAGGGTAACCGGCACCAGCCGCAGCAGGCCCTTGCCGCCGAAGATGGCAATGGCCGCCACCGTGGACATGGCCAGGTCGGCGGCGATGCCCACGGCCAGCGGATTGTGATACCTCGCGGTCAGGTTCGCGATCACGATCTGGGTCAGGTCGCCGAACTCCGCCAGCAGGATCACCACGAACGCCGCCGCCGCCGCCGGCCAGAACTTCTGGCTGCCCCGGCCCTGCTCCGCGGGCCCTTCGGCGACCGCGTGGCTGTGGCCGAACAGCAGGAACAGGCCGCCGGCCAGGAACGCCACGGCCACCACGATCCCGAGCGTCAGCCGGGGGAGCAGCGCGAGCAAGCTCCCGGCGACCACGGCCAAGACCACGTGCACGGTGAAGGCCGCGACCGTCCCGGTCAGCGCGGGAACCGCCGGATACCGGATGCCGAGCACCAGGCTGGCCATTGCCGATTTGTCCGGCAGCTCGGCCAGGAAGATAACGGCGAACGTGGTTACGGCGACCACCAGGACCGCCATCCGGGGCTCCTCTCCGTCTACCTGCTTGGCCTGAGAACTCCGGCGCAGCAGGTAACTGCGGCCGAAGGTCTCGCCCAGCATCGCGACGATGCCCCGGGAACCGGACCCTGACAGGCCGTGATGACGGCGTCCCGACGATGGAGCTACTCCCCTTCGCGTGCCGCCATTCTACCACCCAGCCGCCAATCTGGCCCGTGTCCGGCCTTGATAGCCTTTGCCATTCAGCGTTTTGATGACGGCAGACGACGGCACGGCGCGCGCTTAACACAGGAAGACAGTTCTGCTGCCATCTCGGTTACGGATACTGCATGAACGATTGGAACGGTAACCATAACCAGGGCGCCCCGATAAAGATGTACTACGGTAGTTCGAGCAACGAGCAGTTTGAGGTTCAGCTCATAAGCCCGTGTAACAGCAACCCCCGGACGAGGTCACCGGGACTTGTCCGTTCGTGGTCGGGTCCGGGCTTAATGCACAGTACGCGGGAAGTACGATCTTCCAGCTTTACTATCCGGCCGCTAATCAGCAGTAGCAATCCGAGCATCGATCGTTACTGAACCGATCAGCCACCTTCCAATGAGGGGTTATTCACAAGATCATCTACCATGAGTTGATCAAGCATTGACCGGCTTCAGCGCGACGCCGGAGGCTTGATGATCATGACCGTGAATAAGCCTCTGTGCAGCCAGCGGAATTGGCGGGACGGCGGTGACGGCGCGGCCGCAATC
>DASZAD010000209.1:0-9494 GCA_035945415.1 Streptosporangiaceae bacterium | reverse complement strand
GCCACGAGGTGCGGCCCCGCCACGAGGTGCGGCCCCGCCGTAAGGTGAGGCCCCGCTATGAGGAGAGGCCCCGCCGTAAGGTGAGGCCACGCCGCGCGGCGCGGCCCCGGGCTGCGACGGGCGGGGCGGCGGGACCCGCATGCCTGCCTGTTCCTCCCGGCGCATGCTGGCGGCCAGCTCGGCGGGCGTCGCGGCGGTCACAATCGTGCCCCGGGGGGCGGGAAACAGCGGGAAGGCGACGTAGCAGCGCGTGTAGCAACCCCACATGACCAGCCAGTTCTGGTGGTGGTCATGCTGAAGCTGGGCGGCTGCCCGGCGGCAGGCGTCCTCGTAGGCTGGATCGGGGTTACGGCTGGGTATCAAGGCCACTCCACCGGAACCATACAGCCACGGACCCGGCCGCGCTGGCCGGCTCGCCATCATCTTGGCCGTGTCCGGTGAGTCTTGATGACCGTGTTCAACGCGCCTCCGGCACGATGCTTCCTGGCGTGCCTCCGCACCCATGGAGCGTCGATCCAGCGGCGTCCGGTGATTTCCTCATTCCCCTCTGCCGCCACAAACGCATATGTGATCACTTCTTGATCTTCGTTCTCGTTCCTCTTTGATCGGGCATTCAGGGCATGGTACGGGAACGAAGATCGAAAGGCTGCGTACTTTCCCCTACGACCTTAAACGGCGGGGTTATCGCAGGTCCAAGCGGTGTACCCTGGGGAAGCATTGCTTTGCGTCGTTTCGCGGCCAGTGCGCGCGGCTGCCGAGTCGAGGGGTTAAGGAACGAATGAGCCCGGGTCACCGACCAGAGCCCGAGGAGCCTCGCGGTTCGCACGCCCGGCCTGAGGGAGACCTTGACTGGACCGCCTGGCGGCAGGGGCCGGGCTACTCCGAGCCGGTTCCCCCCGACGCCGACGACGAGCCCGCAGACCATCGCCGGCCGCCCGGCGCCCACCGGCCGCCCGGCGCCCACCGGGCGCCAGCGTCCTACTACGGCCACGGTTACGGCGATCCGCCTGCCTACCCGGCCCCGGCGGGATCTGGTGACCCTTCGGCGTATCCGGCCCCGGCGGGATCTGGTGACCCTTCGGCGTATCCGGCCCCGGCGGGTTCCGGGGACCCTTCGGGCTATCCCGCCCCTGGCGGGTACGGTGACCCCTCGGCCTACCCCGAGGCGGAGAGTTACGGCGTCTCCGAGGACCACGACGAGGCGGAAGCCTACGAGCCCGGAGACCACCGCGAGGAGGACGGCCCGCGCGCGTTCGGTCCCTACACCGGGACCAGCCCGCGGGAGCGGCCGGACGACGACTACGGCGGCTTCTGGACGACCGACCAGCCCGGCAAGCCCGGCCGGTTCCGCCTCCGCGGGCGCGGCCGCCGCAACGACCGCGCGCCGGCGTCCGGCACGCACCAGCCTCCGGTGTCGGAACGGGCGTTCCCGCCACGCGATGAGGATGCGATCCGTCGGCCGGGCCGGCGCAACGCCACTGGTTTCCTGATCGTCATGAGCGCCATAGCGGTGATCGCAGCCATCGTGGCGGTCGTGCTGCTGCTCCGGCACCACAGCCCATCCCGCGCCGCGGCGGCTGGCTCCAGCCATCACCCGTCCGCCGGCAGCGGGCCGTCGTCCGCCTCGCCGCCGCGACGCTTCGGGGCGTCTGGACGCCTGGGGATCCCCGCGCAGATCGCGGGCCTGCGGTTCAACCCGCGGCTCACGCTCAGGTTCGTCGGCTCGTCGATCAGGAAGCAGGACGCGAGCTCGTTCTCCGTCCCGGTCAGCGACGTGGTCAGCGGCTTCTATACGGCCAATCCGTCGGCCACCGCGTTCGCCGCCAGTGATTCCCGGATCATGTTCATCACCGCCTACCTCTCCGGGACCGGGAACATCGCATCCTCGCTGCATGGCTTCCTGGCCAACCACACGTTCTACCAGCAGCGCCAGGTCAGCGCCGGGTCGCAGGGCGGGGCGGCGGCGTGCGGCTACCTGCCGCAGCAGCCCACGCCGGTGGCGCACTGCATGTGGGCCGACCACAACACCTACACCGACATCTACGCCTGGAACAGCACCCCGGCGGCGCTGGCCCGGACGATGATCGCCATCAGGCCGCAGATCGAGCTGGCCCACCCCTGACCGGCCTGGCCCATGCCATTTCCTCAAGCGGCGGGATGCCGTGCCGGGGCGCGGCGGTCCACTCGGCGCCATCGACCCAAGTAACGGTGCTGGGCCCAGGCCGGCGGCGCAGGCCGTGATCGATCGCCGGATAGGACACCACCTCGCCCTCGCGGCGTGCCGCGTTTGACGCCTGGCTGGTCAGGTACGTGGAATAGCCGGGCTGACGGTCTCCGGCGGGGCAGCGGGGAGGAGCCGCGGCAGAGCGGAGGAACAGCCATGAGCCGTGCGGATCCGCGCGATGAGACCGAGGCCGAGCGCGATGATCGCAACCTGGCGGAGCTGCTGCAGGAGCTGCGGGTGGCCGGGCTCGGCGTCCAGGTGCTGTTCGGCTTCCTGCTCTCGCTGCCGTTCACGAACCGGTTCAGCGCGCTCAGCCAGGCCCAGCGCCAGCTGTACACCGCGACCCTGATGCTGGCGGCCCTGTCGACGGCGCTGCTGCTCGGGCCGGTGGCCTACCACCGGCTCGTGTTCCGGCGACGCCAGAAGGAGCACCTGGTCCGGGCGGCCAACATCATGGCCATCTGCGGGCTGGCGGCGGTGGGTCTCGCGATCAGCGCGGCGGTCCTGCTCGTGACCGGTTATGTCGTCCGTGGCCTGCCCGCCGTCCTGCTCACCGTGGTCACCGTGGGCTTTTTCGGCGGCCTGTGGTTCGTGTTCCCGCTGAGCCGGCGCAACACGCGGTAGGACACGGCCTGATTCTCCGATGCGTGCCAGAGCTTAATTCCCCCGCCACCGGGTAGCGCACTAACGCTGGGACGGGGAAGGGCGGCCTGCGTGAGCAGCGATCGGGCGAGCCGGTGAACCCCGTGGAGCGCGTGCTGCGGCAGTTCGACCGGACACAGCAGCGGCACACGGCCACCGCGTTCGTGTTCGGCGTCATCAAGAAGTACGGGGACGACAACGGCGGCACGCTGGCCGCGAGCCTGGTGCAGTCCGCGTTCTTGTCGCTGTTCCCGCTGCTGCTGATCCTGGTGACGAGCCTGGGGCTCATCGCCTCGGGCAGCCCGGGGCTGCGCCAGGACGTGCTGAAAGCCGTGGCCGGGCAGTTCCCGCTCGTCGGCAACCAGCTCAAGGGCAACGTCCACGCACTGCACCGCTCCAGCGTGACCGGGCTCATCATCGGCCTGCTCGGCCTGGTCTGGGGCGGTACCGGCCTGGCCAAGTCCGGGCAGTTCACGATGCAGCAGATATGGAACCTGCCCGGCCCGGCCCGGCCCGGATACTGGCAACGGCTGGGCCGGGCCGTGGTGTTCTTCGGCGTGCTGCTCCTCGTGGTGGTCGTGACCACAGCGCTCACGGCGCTCGACGGGTTCAGCCATCACAGCATGGCCGTCCTGGTGGGCGCGGAGGCCCTGGCCGTGGTGGCGAACGTCGGCCTGTACCTGCTCGGCTTCCGCGTGCTGACGCCCAAGGGCATCCCTATCCGGTCGCTGGTCCCCGGCGCCATCGCCGGCGGGGTGGTATGGACGGCGCTGCAGCCGCTCGGCGGCTACGTGGTCCGCCACTCCCAGCACACCGGCTCGGTCTTCGGCGTGTTCGCGGCCGTGCTCGGGCTCCTGGCCTGGCTATATCTCGCCGTGCAGGTGACGGTGTACGCCGCCGAGGTGAACGTGGTGCTCGCTCGCAGGCTCTGGCCGCGCTCGCTGATCCAGCCGCCGTTGACCGAGGCCGACCGGTCCTCGCTGGCGCTCCAGGCGCTGCAGAACCAGCGGCGGGAAGAGCAGCACGTGACGGTCACCTTCCACGACCGGCCGCCGGGGGAGCGGCCGGGGCAGCACACACCCTGGGAACCCGGGCAGATCTCCCCGCCCGCGCGACCTCCCGGCGCCACCGTTTAGCCGGGCCGATCATGGGCAGTTGACGAACGCTCGCCAATCCGGCGAATCGTGCGAATACCTACATATCGCCGGACGCAATCGCGGCAGGCGGATGAGGCTCGCTGGAGGGCTGGTAGTAAGTATTCTCGGCGGCATGGATCCGTCGATCCCCCGATAGCCCGGTGCCCGCGAAGGAGCCGGCGTCCGCGAAGAAGGTAGAAGGTAGCCGTGATCGTGCGCGAAGGCGCGCCAGCGTTGCGAGCCCCAGAGAGCCCGGGGCCCCTTGCGCCGACGCAGACGTGGGGTCCCGCGGACCGTGCTGGCTGGCTGGCGGACCCGGAGACCTTGCTCCTGGTGGAGGACGACGCCGGCGATGTCATCCTGGTCGAGGAGTTGCTGGCCGACAGCGGCCTGCGCGCCACTTTGACCTGGGCCCGCACGCTGGGCCAGGCGAAGGAGCGGCTCGAGGTGGAGGGCGTTCCCGGCTGCATCTTGCTCGACCTGCACCTCCCCGACGCCAGCGGGCTCGATGCCGTCACCGAGTTGCTCGCCACCGCCCCCGGAGCGCCTATCGTCGTGCTGACCGGCCTGGCCGAGGAGAACGCGGGGCTGGCTGCCGTCGCGGCCGGCGCCCAGGACTACCTGATCAAGGGGCAGACGGAAGTCGGCGCCTTCGGCCGGGCCGTCCGGTACGCCGCTCAGCGCAAGCAGGTCGAGCGGGCGTCCGCTGCCCTGCAGATCAGCGCGCTGCGGGCGGAGGAGAACGCCCGTCTGGAGCGCGGGCTGCTGCCCACCCCGCTGGTCCGCAGCACCGGTCAGATCGACGTGGTGGCCGCCTACCGGCCCGGCCGGTCGCAGGCACTGCTCGGCGGCGACTTCTACGACGTGGTCGAGACCGCCGACGGGACCGTACACGCGGTGGTCGGTGACGTCGCCGGGCACGGCCCGGTGGAGGCGGCAATCGGGGTTTGCCTCCGCGTCGCCTGGCGGTCGCTCGTCCTGGCTGGGACGCCCGCTCCGGAGCTGATCGCTCTGCTGGAGCAGATGCTCGTGGCCGAACGGGAGAGCGACCGCGTGTTCGTCACTCTCAGCTACCTGGTCATTCCGCCAGATCGCCGGATGGCCCGGGCGCTCCGGGCCGGTCATCCTGGCCTGCTGCTGCGCACCGGTGACCGGGTCCAGATGATCGAAGGGGAGGCCGGGCCCGCACTCGGCCTGATCCCCGGCTACGCCTGGCAGGCCGAGGAGATGGTGCTGCCTCCGGGGGCGAGCCTGGTGCTGTTCACCGATGGGCTGTTCGAGGGCCGTGTCGGTCCCGGCAGCGAGCGGCTCGGCGAGGAGGGCCTGCTGGCCGTGGCCCGTCAGCTCGCCGCGCTGGCGCCCGCCGAGTTCGTGGATGGCCTGATCGACCGGGCCGAGGCGGCGGCCGCGCCGTACGGCGGCATCGGCGACGACATCGCGGTCGTCCACCTCGGCTGGCGGAGCGCCGCGTGACCACGCCTGGCCGGCGGGCCATGCCGGGCCGACGGCTCACGCTCGGCCATCCGGCCACACCCAGCCGGTCGGCCGCGGCCCGCCGCATGGACACGGTCCGCCAGTTGTCCGCCCGGCGCCCGGCCGAGCCCCGTCGAGCCGGCCTCGGGCGCCTTTCCGGCCTTACGATCCAAGGCTGGTTCGGGCTGGTGTTCGCCGTGCTGGCCGTGCTGGCCGTGGTTGCTGCCGTGGTCGTCGCCAACAAGGACTTCACCGCGGGGCTGGCCGGCTTCCTGGTGGCCGCGGTGCTGCTGGCGCTGGTGGTGCGCCGCACCGTGGTCCGGCCGCTGCGCCGGCTGCGCGAAGACTCCCGGCGTGTGATCGGCGGTGAGTTCAGTCATCGCATCGAGGTGACCGGCCCCGCCGATCTGCGGGCGGTCGCGGCCGACGTCGAGGCCATGCGCAGCGGGCTGGTCGATGCGCTGCGCCAGGCCGACGCCCAGGCCACGGAGCTGCTGCGCTCCAACGCTGAGCTCGAGCAGTTCGCCTACGTCGCCTCGCACGACCTGCAAGAGCCGCTGCGCAAAGTGGCCTCGTTCTGCCAGCTGCTCGAACGGCGCTACGGCGACCAGCTCGACGAGCGCGGCCACCAGTACATCGACTTCGCCGTGGACGGGGCGAAGCGGCTTCAGACCCTGATCAACGATCTGCTCACGTTCTCGCGCGTCGGCCGCGACGAGGTCCGGGTCCGGTTGCCGCTCGATCAGCCGCTGGACGTTGCGATCCGCGCCCTCGCCGCCGCCATCGAGGAGTCCGGCGCGGTCATCGAGCGGCCCGAGCGGCTGCCTGAGATCATGGGCGACGCCACGCTGCTCGCCATGCTCTGGCAGAACCTGCTCGGCAACGGCATCAAGTTTCGTTCCAGCGTACGCAGCCCGGTACTGCGGATCACGGCCGCCGAGCTGCCGGTCGGGATGTGGAAGTTCTGCGTGGAGGACAACGGCATCGGGATTGCCCCCGAGTTCGCCGAGAAGATCTTCGTCATCTTCCAGCGCCTGCACAGCCGCGACGCCTACCCTGGCACCGGAATCGGGCTCGCGCTCTGCAAGCGGATCGTGGAGTCCCACGGGGGCGAGATCAGTCTGGATCTTGCTCGCACCGAGGGAGCCCGGATCTGCTTCACCTTGCCCATGATCGATCCGGTCGGCCTGGATCAGGCTGAGCTGGATGATTCAGACCAGGCCGCCGCTATGCCCACCGGCGGGCATCCCCCCAGCGCTCAGCCTTCCGAGACGTCCAGTCCCAGTGCGGCCAGCACCGAAGGGATCCCTGCCCGATGATCGCCATCCAGCCCGTCGAACCCATCGAGGTCCTGCTCGTCGAAGACGACGCCGGCGACGAGATCATGACCCGCGAAGCCTTCGGCACCAGGATCGCCAACCGGCTGCACGTGGCCCGCGACGGAGAAGAAGCGCTGGACTTCCTGTACCAGCGGGGCGCGCATGCGGATGCTCCCCAGGTCGATCTGGTCCTGCTCGATCTCAACCTGCCCAAGTACGACGGACGGCAGGTCCTGGCGAAGATCAGGTCCGACCCCCGGCTCACCCACATGCCGGTGGTGATCCTGACCACGTCCGCCTCGGAGGAGGACATCCTGCGCAGCTACAAGCTGCACGCCAACGCGTTCGTGACCAAGCCGGTGGACGCGGACCGGTTCATCGCCGCCGTCCAGCAGATCGACGACTTCTTCCTCAGCGTGGTGCGACTGCCGCCGCACTAGGCCGTGCAGTTGCCGTGTAGTCAAGGTGGCGCTTCAAGACGCCTACCTTTTTCCAAGATCGATGGGGACTTTCTATTAATTCAGTCCATAAAAGTCCCCATCGATCTTGGTCTAGCCCCGGCGCTACCGGCCGCATGGAACACGCAGTCCGCCGGCGGATCTGGGGTCAGAGCTTCGGCCCGCCCCGGCTGGCCGAGTCGAAATCGCTGGTGCCCTCGGTGCTCCCGTTGGCGGAGTGCGGATATGACGTGGTGCCCCCGGCCGGGACGTACTCGGGATGCCCTCCCTGTCCCGTAGACAGCCGCTTGATCATCACATAGCGCTTGATGTCCTGCCACTGACTGCTGGCCAGCGCGGCGACCAGTACCAGCGGGATCAGCCACAATGTTTTGCGCATCGCAGTCCTCCTCGGTCCTGCCCCCCGGGCGGCGAGGGGGCGAGCGCTCAAGCCAAGAAAGCCTGTACCCGCAGGTGACGCGGCAAACCTCGGGGCAGCAGGCAGCGTGGCGGCTATTGCCTCCGCAGCGAGATCTCGTCGGTCTGCGCGATGCTGTCGGCGCCGACCGCGCGCAGCCCCCGGCCGAGACGCTCGCGCGCCTGCCGCAGCAGCTTGAGCGAGTTGGAGGCGGGGCCACGCGCGGCCGCGAGCTCATGGTCGTCTCCGTGCTCGTCGATGAGGTGAGCCTGCAAGGCGGCGGCGATCTCGTCGGCCGCCTTGAGCGCCTGGTATATAGCCCGGTCCCGTGCGTTGTCATCAGCCATGCGGCCAGTATGGCGCGCGGCGCGAGCGTGGTCAGGTTTGCCTGGTGGCGGCCGGGGAAGCTGGTCGCCGTGCCCGAGCCGGCGCACGGCTGTCACCGCTCGACCCAGACCCCGGAGACCCACATGAACGGCGAATCCCGCCGGGCCCGGCTGGCTCGCCGGGCCGGCGTCTGGCTGTTGTGGTGGCTGTTGCTCACCTCTTTCTGGCTCATCGTGGACGACAGCACCGCTCCGGACGAGGTCATGGCCGGGGCGGCCGCCGCGGTCCTCGGCGCCACCCTGGCGGAGCTGGTCACATACCAGGCCGGCACCCGGCTGCGTCTCCGGGTCCGGTGGCTGGTCCTGGCGCTGGGCCTGCCCGGCCAGATCCTCAAGGACACGGGGATCGTCTTCGCGGCCCTGTGGCGGCGGCTGGCCCATGGCGAGCAGCCGCCCAGCGGCTTCCGCGAGATACCGGTCAGGTACGGCAGCGACACCGTGGAAGGCAGGGCGCGCCGGGCGCTGCTGGTGGGCGGGCGGTCGGTGGCACCCAACAGCTTCGCCCTCGGCCTGGACGCCGAGCGTGAGGTCATGGTCGTCCACCAGCTCGTGGTCAACGAGGGGAGAGCGGCCGATTGACGAACTTCGTGGTGGCCGCCATCGCCATGCTGGCCGGGGTGATCCCGTGCGGGGTCCTGATCTGGCGGGGCACGCTCATGGACGCCGTGGTCGCCTACCAGGCCATCAGCTCGATCGTCGTCATGCTGCTCATCCTGCTGCCGGAAGGATTCCGCCGCCCGGGGGAGTTCGAGTTCCCCATCCTGATGGGCGTGCTGCTGCTCGGCAGCGGGCTGGTGTACGTGCGGTTCCTGGAGCGCTGGCTATGAACGTCCGGGTGGTTTTCGTGGACATCCTGCTGGGGCTGGCGGTGGTGCTCGTGCTCGCGTCCACCGCGGGGCTGTTGCTGATGCGGGACGTTTACCAGCGGATCCATTTCCTGACCCCGATCGCCTTGCTGGCCCCCATCGCGGTCGGGCTGGCCATCCTGGTCCAGGCGGGCTGGAGCAACCGGACCGCCGTCACGTGGCTGACCGTGCTGTTCATGGCCATTGCCGGGCCGTACCTGGCCCACGCCACGATGCGCGCCGCCCGGATCAGGGAGAAGGGCGACTGGCGCCTGCGCCGGGACCGCCGGGCCGCCGCCCGGGCCGGCTCCGGCTCCCGGGAGGACCAGTCATGATCGCGGCGCATCTCGCGGTCGTGATCCCCCGGTACACGATCCCGTTCGGGCTGATGGCCACCCTGCAGGTGGTGGTTCTCGTGCTGGTAGCGGCCGGTGCCACCATCGTGGTGCTGATCAGGACACCGGTTCGCCAGGTCATCGCGTTGAGTGGTTACGGCCTGATGCTGGCGATCTTGTTCCTGGTCTTCCAGGCGCCTGACGTCACCCTGTCCGAGCTGTGCGTGGGCGCGGTGGTCCTGCCGGTCCTCCTGCTGCTGGCCCTGGCCAAGGTCAGGA
>DASZAD010000208.1:0-9623 GCA_035945415.1 Streptosporangiaceae bacterium | reverse complement strand
AGCACGGTTACATCAGGCACGGTTACATCAGGCACGGTTACATCAGGCACGGTTACATCAGGCACGGTTACATCAGGCACGGTTACATCAGGCACGGGCGTCAGGCACGGGCGTCAGGCACGGTTACATCAGGCACGGGCGTCAGGCACGGGCGTCAGGCCGGGATCCACGGGCCGGCCTCGTTCGCCCGCCAGTGCAGGATCTGCGCGCGGGTCACCGGGCCGCGGGGAGTCCAGGGCGGTGGCAGCGCGCCCTCGGCCGCCAGCCCGCGCGCTGCCGGACGGCCGAGCTCCAGCTTGTCCGCGGCCAGGACGCACCGGGTGGCGCGGGGGTCGACGCCGAACAGCCGCGCGGCGTTCAGCCCGAACACCTTGGCCTTGACCGCGTCGGTCAGCTCCGGATACCCGTACCGGTGCTGGTATTCAGCCGAGATCTCGAAGGCCCGCAGCGCCATGATCTGTGTCTGCGGCGGCCCGTACCATACGCTGTCGGTCCCCCACAGCACCCGGTCCTCACCGAGCCTGGACAGCAGCTTGCCGAACACGTGCGCGGCCTGAGCCGGCTCGGCCAGCAGGCCACGCCACACCGACGCCACGTCGGCCCACACGTTGCTGTTGGGCGGCACGCGATAGCGGTCCAGGGCCCAGATCAGCGAATCCACACCGGCCGGGTTCGCGGGATCGTACGGGCCCTCGGCGTGATACGGGGTCCACCCGGCGTGGTACACGACGAACTGCATGTCAGGGAACTGCCGCGACACCGCCACTATGTCCCGGGGCTGGTTCCACGTGCTGGCGAAGTCGAGCAGCGGCAGCCCCTTGTGCGCGCACAAGACCTCGACCCCGAGGTCCTGGGCGTGCCTGATGACAGGCAGCCCGATCGCCGGGTCGTCCAGGTAGTAGCCGCGGCCGCCCGGGCCCCAGGCCGTGTAGACCTTGAACGCGGACAGGCGGCCGGTGTGCGCGGCCGCCGTCATGCCGTCAAGCCGCTGGCGCAGCGGGCCGAAGTTCGGCGCGATCACGTTCTGCAGCAGCAGCCGGCGCGCGCCGCCCCTGGTCAGCGAGTCGACGAGCTGCTGGCTCTCCTCCGCGTCGGTGAACGGCAGCGGGTCATCCGAAGGACCGGTGCTCGGCAGGTCGGACAGGAGGGCCACCGTGGTGTCACTGGCCAGGAACATGTCGTGCAGGTAGGCCGCCCGGTCGACACAGGTCAGCGGGTTGGCCGCCGCGCAGTCCGGGGGCACCATGTCCAGCACCAGGCGCAGGGTCGCCGGGGCGGTCGTCCGCCAGGGCAGCGACGGCATCAGGTGGTGGGTGTGCACGTCGAAGATGAACTCGCCGCGGCTGCCGAGCACGGCCTCGCATTCGGGCAGCTCTTCCGGGGGCGGCGTACGATAGCGACCGCCCGGCCCGGAATCCGGCCGACTTCTGGCCGAGGGGCTGCTGCACGCGCTGAGGTTGATCGTGGCCAGCAAGGCGGCCATCCCCCCGGCGGTCTGCAAGAACAGTCGCCGGTCCATGGCCAGCGCGTCGGCCGCCCGCGACGCGCGCCGGTAGACGGTCCGGGCCAGCCGGACGTGGCCGGGCCCGGCCGCCGCGGGGAGGAACTCGCCGTTGGAGACCGGGCCGAGCACCAGCGGCAGCCTGACGTCATCCTGGCCGGAAGCAGCCATGCACCCCAGTATCGGCCCGCAGTACCGGCCCGCAGTACCGGCCCGCAGTACTGGCCCGCGGAGCCCGGTATCGATCCGTCGCGCCGACCTCCTATCCTCGGGGATCATGCCGTTGATCGACCTGCTTCCGCCGACCGCTGATCCCGACGCGGTCTTCGAGGCGTTCACGGGCTGGGCGCAGCGGCAGGGCCTGAGCCTGTACCCGCATCAGGAGGAGGCCCTGATCGAGATCGTGTCGGGCGCCAACGTGATCCTGAGCAGCCCGACCGGCTCGGGTAAGAGCCTGGTCGCCGCCGGAGCGCACTTCGCCGCGCTGGCCGAGGGGGTGCGCAGCTTCTACACCGCGCCGATCAAGGCGCTGGTGTCGGAGAAGTTCTTCGCCCTGTGCGAGGAGTTCGGGCCGGCCAGCGTCGGGATGATGACCGGCGACGCCAGCGTCAATGCGGCCGCGCCGATCATCTGCTGCACGGCAGAGATCCTGGCCAACATCGCGTTGCGCGACGGGCCGCAGGCCGACGTGGGCCAGGTCGTGATGGACGAGTTCCACTACTACGCCGACCCCGACCGCGGCTGGGCCTGGCAGGTGCCGCTGATCGAGCTGCCCCGGGTGCAGTTCCTGCTCATGTCGGCCACGCTGGGCGACGTCAGCCGGTTCGAGAGCGACCTGACCCGGCGGACCGGGCGGCCAACCGCGGTGGTCCGCTCGGCGAAGCGGCCAGTGCCGCTGGACTACTCCTACGTGCTCACGCCGCTGCACGAGACCGTGCGCGAGCTGCTCGACACCAAACAGGCCCCGATCTACGTGGTGCACTTCACCCGGGCGGCGGCGGTGGAGCAGGCCCAGGCGCTGATGAGCGTCAACGTGTGCACCCGCGCGGAGAAGGACGCCATCGCGGAGATGATCGGCAACTTCCGGTTCAGCGCCGGGTTCGGCAAGACCCTGTCCCGGCTGGTCCGGCACGGCATCGGCGTGCACCACGCCGGGATGCTGCCTCGGTACCGGCGGCTGGTGGAGACGCTGACCCAGGCCGGCTTGCTGAAGGTCATCTGTGGCACCGACACCCTCGGCGTGGGTATCAACGTGCCGATCCGCACCGTGGTGCTGACCGCGTTGTCAAAATACGACGGCACCCGGGCCCGCCACCTGCAGGCCAGGGAGTTCCATCAGATCTCCGGGCGGGCCGGGCGGGCCGGCTACGACACGAGCGGCACGGTGGTGGTCGAGGCCCCCGAGCACGTCGTGGAAAACGAGCGGGCGCTGGCCAAGGCCGGGGACGACCCGAAGAAGCGGCGCAAGGTGGTGCGCAAGAAGCCGCCGGAAGGAACCGTCTCCTGGGGGCAGCCCACCTTCGAGCGGCTGGTGGCGGCCGAGCCGGAGCCGCTGCAGTCCAGCTTCGTGGTCAGCCACGCCATGCTGCTCAACGTCATCGGCCGGCCGGGTGACGCGTTCACGGCCATGCGGCACTTGCTGACCGGCAACCACGAGGATCCGGCGGCGCAGCGCCAGCACATCCGGCGCGCCTTCGCCATCTACCGCGCGCTGGTGGCCGGCGGCGTCGTGGAGCGGCTGGCCGAACCGGACGAGCAGGGCCGCCGCTGGCGGCTGACCGTGGATCTGCAGTCTGACTTCGCGCTCAACCAGCCGCTGTCGCCGCTCGCCCTGGCGGCGATCGAGTTGCTGGATCCGGCGGCACCCAGCTACCCGCTGGACGTGCTCTCCGTGATCGAGGCCACGCTGGAGAACCCGCGGGAGGTGCTGTCCGCGCAACTGTCCCGGGCGCGCGGCGAGGCGGTGGCGCAGATGAAGGCCGAGGGCATCGAGTACGAGGAACGGATGGAGCTGCTGGAGTCCGTCACCTACCCGATGCCGCTGGCAGACCTGCTCGACGCCGCCTACGACATCTACCGCCGGGGCCACCCCTGGGTGGCCGACCACCAGCTGGCGCCCAAATCGGTGTGCCGCGACATGTACGAGCGGGCGCTGAGCTTCACCGAGTACGTCGGCTTCTACGGACTGGCCCGCAGCGAAGGGCTGGTGCTGCGCTACCTGGCCGACGCCTACAAGGCGCTGCGCCAGACCGTCCCCGACGAGGCGAAGAACGAGGGCCTGGCCGACCTGATCGAATGGCTGGGCGAGCTGGTCCGTCAGGTGGACTCCAGCCTGATCGACGAGTGGGAGCGGCTGCGCAACCCGGACCAGGAGCCCGCCGCCGCGGCGTCCGGGCAGCCTCCCCCGGTCACCGGCAACCGCCGGGCGTTCCGTGTGCTGGTGCGCAACGCGCTGTTCCGCCGGGTGGACCTGGCGGCCCTGCGCCGCTACGACGAGCTGGGCAGCCTGGACGGCGAATCCGGGTGGGATGCCGGAGCCTGGGCCGACGCGCTGGAACCGTACTTCGCCGAGCACGAGGACATCGGCACCGGCCCCGACGCCCGCGGCCCGGCCCTGCTGATCATCGACGAGCAGCCGGATCACTGGTCGGTCCGGCAGATCTTCGACGACCCGGCGGGAGATCACGACTGGGGGTTCAGCGCGCGGGTGGATCTCGCGGCCTGCGACGCGGCCGGCGAGGCCGTCCTGGCGATCACCGAGGTCGGACAGCTCTAGGCCGTGTCCCGTAGATCTTGGTGCCAGTGCTGGCCAGCGCGCCTCCGGCGCGACGGGCGGTGTCCAGGCGGCGTCCGGCCAGGCGGAGGAGGAGTCAACAGTGGAACTATTGGCGATGACCCCCGGGGCCCCCGGCGAAAACGTGCCAGCGTTTTTGCCGGGGTGGGGTGTCCCTGTGCTGGCTTCAACTGGGGCCGTTCGTCGTCTGGGCGCCGATCCACGCCGCTGAAGATCTACGGGACACGGCCTGGGCCGTGTCCCGGCCGCACCCAGGGAGCGAGAGAAAACCTGGGTAGTTTCCACGCATGAACCGGGCCGCAGGCTCTGCCAGCCTGCTGGTGTGACACGGTCGGCAACAGCTCCTGACTCCGGCCCCGGCCAGCTACGGGTGGGCTGGTGGGTGCCAGCGCTCGCGCAGCATGAGCGGGGAGACTCATCAGAGCCGGGGGCCGGAGTGCCCCCGCCCGGCGACACCTTGGTGGAACCGGGCGGGGGTCACGGCCCTCCATCTCCGCCGCCCTGGGCCGGCTTCGTCGAGCAGGCGATCGCCACCGCGGCACCGCCGGACATCCCGCCGCCGCTGGAGGACTGGCAAGAGGCGTTCGCCGTGCCGTTCTGGCCGTTCCTCCGGCTGGCGCGGGACCGGCTGGTCGAAGGGGCCAGAAGCTGCCTGCTGCCGGCGCACGCTGACCCCGGCCCGATCGGGGAGGCGTTCACCGCCGCCCTGGGACCGCGCCTGGCCCGTCTGGCCGCCCGGACCATGGTGCGAGAGTTGGAGGAGGCCGGAGCCGATGACCGGCCGGCCGTCGCCGACGGGCGCCAGCGGTTGGCGGGCTTCATCCGGCGGCTGTGCCAGCCTGCCGGGCTGGCCGCCTTGTTCGAGGAGTATCCCGTGCTGGCCCGGTTACTCGGCACCGCCAGCGAGCAGGCCGCCGAGGCTGGTCTCGAGCTGCTGAGGCGGTTCGCTGCCGACCGGGCGGCGGTGGTCGGCACCCTGCTCGGCGGGGTGGACCCGGGACCGGTCGTGGCCATAGAACCCGGGCTCGGTGACCGGCATCAGCGCGGCCGCTCGGTGGCGGCCGTCGCGTTCGCCGACGGCCGCAAGGTGATCTACAAGCCGCGCGACCTGACCGCGCACGCCCTGTTCAGCGACGTCATCGACTGGCTCAACGAGCGCGTTCCCCACTCCCGCCTGCGCACCGCCGGTGCGCTGGTCCGGGCCGGGTACGGCTGGCTGGAGTTCGTCGGCCACCGGCCGCTGAGCCGCCCGGGCGCGGCCGAGGAGTTCTACCGGCGCGAAGGCGTCCTGCTCGCCGCGCTGTACGCGCTGCGCGCCTCGGACATCCACGGCGAGAACCTGATCGCCCGTGGCGAGGACCCGGTCCTGGTGGACGTCGAGACGCTCTTCCAGCCCACGCTGTCGTGCCCGCGCACGACCGGTGACGATCCGGCCGCGCTCGCCCAGGCCGCCTCGGTGGACAGTGCCGCGCTGCTGCCCTGCCTGGTGGCCGGCGAAGACGGGGTTCACGACCTGTCCGGGATGGGCGACGGCCAGGGGGGCGCGGTCAATCGCCCCCGCTTCGGCGCGGAGCCCACCGAGCCCGCCGACCATGAGACGGCCGTGCTCGACGGTTTCCGTCTCGGTTACGACGCGATCGCGGCCGACCGGCTCGGGTTCAGCCGGCTCATCGAATCCCACGGCGACATCGAGATCCGCATCGTGGCCCGCCACAGCAGCGGGTACGCCCGGCTCCTGGCGGAGTCCACGCACCCGGACCTGCTCCGCGACGCGCGCGACCGGGAACAGGCGCTGGCGGCACTGCACCAGGTGTCGGCCGGCCAGCCACCGTGGAACCTGCTGGCCCGGCACGAGCTCATCGACCTGTGGGCCGGTGACATCCCGCTGCTGACCGGACACACGGGCACCCGCGACATCTGGACGTCGGCCGGGCAACGCCTGCCCGGCGTGCTCGATCAGCCGCCGCTGGCCTACGCGCTGGACACGGTGGCCGGCCTCGGCGACGTCGACCGGCGCGACCAGGAATGGTTTATCTCGGCCTGTCTGGCCACGCGCCGGCCGGACGGCGGCCATCACAGCACCGCACCGCTGCCGGGCCGGATGACCGCCACCGCGGCCAGCCCCGGCCGGCTGCTGGCCGCCGCGTGCGGGGTGGCCGACCAGATCGTAGCGCGCGGCATGACCAGTGACGACGGCTCCCGGGTGAACTGGCTCGGCCTCCAGCCGGTGGACGACACCCTGTGGATGGTGCTGCCCATGGGCGCCGGCCTGGCCCACGGCTATCTCGGCGTGGCGCTGTTTCTCGCCCAGCTCGCCTCGCTGACAGGGATAGGACGGTACGCCGAGGTGGCACGGCGGGCGGTGAGCGCCATGCCACGCCTGCTCGACGGACTGGCCGATCGCCCGGAACTGCTGCTCGCGGTGGGCTGCGGGGCGGCCGAGAGTCTGGGCGGGATCAGCTACGGGCTGGCCCGGCTGGCCACCTTGCTCGACGACGAGGAAGCGCGGGACTGGGCCGCGACCGCCGTGCGGCTGGCGGTGCACGCCACAGACCTGCCCGGCACGCCCTGGTGGGCGGAAGGCTGGGCCGGGTGCCTGGCGGCCATGACCGCGACCGCGGCCGAGCTCGATCCGGTCGCCCCCCGCGCATCAGAAGCGGCCACTGCCCTGGCCCGAGAGTGCTCCGACCGTCTCGCCGGGCTGGTGGAGTCCACGGACGGCCGGTGCGTGACCGCCGGGGAGCAGGTGCCATCGGGTTTCGCCACTGGCCCGGCCGGTGTCGGGTATGCGCTGGTACGGTTCGCCGCCGCCACGGCGGAGCCAGCGTACTTCCGGGCCGGACGGCGCGCGGTGCACCGGGCCGCCGAGCTGACCTTGGCGGCGACGGACCACTCCCCCGGCTGGTGCCGCGGGACCGCGGGCCTGCTGGTGGCGCGGGCCTGCGTGGCCGCGGCGGATGACCTGGACGACCACGCACCGGAGAAAGGCCGGGCCAGGCTCGGCCGGCAGATCGGGTGGCTGGCCGCCACTCCTGTGCTGCGCGACCTGAGCCTGTGCCACGGGGAGCTTGGCATCGCCGACGCCCTGACCCTGCTGACATCAGCCGGGCAGGACGGCGTGGGGGCGGGAGTCTGGCGACAGCGCGTCGGCCTGGTCCTGAGCGCGATCAACCAGCACACACGGTTCTGCGGGACGCCCGGCGGGGTTTCCACTCCGGGGCTGATGCGCGGACTGGCGGGTGTCGGGTACGGGCTGCTCCGCCTCGGCTTCAGCGACCGGGTGCCCTCGGTGCTCTTCCTGGAGGCCGCACCGGACCGCTCACCGGCCCGGCACATCGACGTGGCCGGCCGGAGGGGCGGCCGGCAGCGAGCACAGTGAGGAGGCTCCCATGTCTGGGGCAGAAAAGAGAGCCGGAGAACTCGTCAGCGCCCGTGACGGGCGCCCCGATTCCCGCCCCGGTACGGGCGCGGCCCGGCTTCTTCCCACGGTGAGCTTTGGGCTGCGCGCGGCCGTGCTGACCGGCGTGGTGGTCGTAACCGGCGCAGCCACCACGCCGGCCAGGACGCCCGCCGCAGCCCAGCCCAAGCCCGCGACGACCGTCCTGCTGAGTTCGGCGATCGGCCCAGTCCAGCCCATGATCACGTGCTGCCCGCATCCGATCTAGACACGGCTTGGGCAGCACCCGCGATAGCCAGCCTCCCGGCCCGCCGGGGCGCGGCGGAGCCCGGACTAGCAGGCTGGTGACCATGGCCGGATACGCGCGGCTGATAGACCTGACGGGGTAAGCATCGCTAATCTCGGCGAATATGCGGAAACGCGCGTCGGTCATGGTCGGCCGGGACAATGAGTTTCGCGTGGTGGAGCAAGCGCTGGCCGCCGCCAGGATGGGGCAGGGCGGCGCGGTGTTCGTCGTCGGCGAGAGCGGCATCGGCAAGTCACGCCTGGCGGCCCTGGCCGCCGACCAGGGGTTCGCCGAGGGGATGAGCCTGCTGCGCGGCCGGGGCAGCGTGATCGGGCCGATGGTCCCGTTCCGGTCGCTGACCGAGGCGCTGATGTCCCTGCTGGACTCCGGCGACCCGATCGACGTCGGCAAGCTGGGACCGTACCGGCACATCCTGGCCCGGCTGATCCCCGACTGGGGGCCGCCGCCGTCGGCAGAAGAGGGCGGGTCGCCGGTGGCGCTGGCCGAAGCGGTGCGGCGGCTGACCGGCCTGGCCGGGCGGGGACGCGGCTGCCTGCTGGTCCTGGATGACATGCAGGACTTTGACGCCGAGACGCTGGCCGTCGTGGAGTACCTGGCCGACAACCTGAGCCGTCAGCCGGTCCTGCTGCTCGGCACGGTCCGCACCCACCCGGGTCCGGCGCTCGACCTGGTGCGGATGGCAGCCCAGCGCGGCTCGGGGGAGCTGGTCGAGCTGCACCGGCTGGCGGCCGGTGACCTGCGGCTACTGGTCGCCTCGTATCTCGAGACCAGCCCGGACACCATCCCGGATGAGCTGGTCGAGCACCTGTACGCGGGCAGCGAGGGCATCCCCCTGTTCGCCGAGCAACTGCTGAACGAGATGCTCGACGACCGGCTGCTCGTACCGGTCGGCGACCGGTGGCGGGTAGCGGGCGAACTGCGGGCGAAGGCGCGGGTCACGCTGACCCGGGTGATGGACCGCCGGCTCGACGTCATCGGCGCGGAAGGGCGGGAGCTGCTGTCGGTGGCCGCCGTGCTGGGCCGGCGCTTCCCGGTGGCCGTCCTGCAGGTCGCCACCGGCCTGGGCGACCGGGCGCTGCTGAGCCACCTGCGTGACGAGCTGATCAGCCAGCTCGTCACGCCGGACGAGGAGACGCCGGACTGGTACGCCTTCGGTCACCCGATGATCAGGGACGCCCTGCTGGCCCTGATCACGCCGGGCGAACGCACCCGGCTGACCCGCCGCGCCGCGGCGGCCGTCCAGACCGTCCACCCGGGGCTGCCGGGCGAGTGGTGCCAGCTCGCGGCCACGCTGTACCAGCAGGCGGGCGATGCGGCCCGCGCCGGGCGCTTGTTCGCCGACGCGGGCCGCCGTGCGCTGGCCCTGGGCGCGGCCGCCTCGGCCGTCAGGCTGCTGGACCGGGCGCTGGAGCTGCTCGCCGGTGGCGGCAGCAACGGCGACAGCGATACCGCTCACGTGCGGGCCGACGCCTTCGCCAGCCTGCTGTACGCGCTGGCCGAGGCGGGGGAAGTAGAGCGGGCGGTGGCCTCGGCAGGCCAGCTCGAACACCTGGCCGGCCTGCTCAGCCCCAGCGCGCGGGCGCAGTTGCACACCCGGCTGGCCTGGGCCGCCACGGTCGCGGGG
>DASZAD010000207.1:0-10851 GCA_035945415.1 Streptosporangiaceae bacterium | reverse complement strand
TGGCCGCTCGGGTGCGCGACTTCGCCGAGTTCCTGGCCGATATCACGACCGCTGACGGGCCGGCCGCCGCCCGGCATCCGCTGCCGGTGACCGCCGTCTACCACGACGCCTGCCACCTGGCCCACGCGCAGCGGATCAAGGCACAGCCCCGCGCCCTGCTGCGCGCCATCCCGGGGCTGGAGCTGGCCGAAGCCGGTGACGGCGGCACCTGCTGCGGCTCGGCCGGCGTGTACAACCTGCTCCAGCCGGACGCCGCCCGCGAGCTGGGCGACCGTAAGGCGACGACGATCCAGGCCACCGGCGCCCAGCTGCTCATCTCCGCCAACCCCGGCTGCTCGCTGCAGATCGCCGCCGCGCTCGCCGCCCGGGGCGTGTCCATGCCGGTCGCGCACATCGCCCAGGTCCTGGATGCCTCGATCCGCGGCCTCCCGGTCACCACCCTGACCCAGCGCCCCCAGCGCCCCCGGCGACCCGGGTGAGTCGCCGCCCGGCTCCCCTCATGCCGTGTTTGACCAGCAAGGTGTGATCAGGCCAGAACGCTCCAAGATCGATGGGGACTTTCTATTAATTCCGTACATAAAACTCCCCATCGATCTTGGTCCGGCGTGGTGCTGCGACAGTTCTGCTACGCGTCGGGTGAAGACTGAGGCGGGAAGCCGGGTCGCTCGGACAGCCAGCGCTCGTCCAGCTCGCCTTCGGCCACGATCACCGCGGGCCCGGACAGGAAACTGGTCTCGCGGCCCAGGATGACCCGCAGCCGTCCGCCGGGCAGATCGACCGTCCAGGTACCCGCCGGGACTGGCGCGCCCGCCGGAGCGGTGACCGTGGCCGCCGGAGCGGTGGCCGCGGCCGCGGCCACCGCAGCCGCGACGGCTCCGGTCCCGCAGGAGCGGGTCGGCCCGCAGCCCCGTTCGTAGACCCGCATCTCGATGTGCCCGGCACCGGCGATCCGGACCAGCTCGAAGTTGGCGCCCTCGGGGAACTGGCCGGGATCGAGGACTGGCGGCCGGGACAGGTCGAAGCTGTCCAGTGGATCGCTGGCTACGCAGGCCAGGTGCGGGTTCCCCAGTGACACCGCCAGCCCGTCGAACGGCTGTCCGGCCAGCAACGCACGGCCCGGCCCGAGCACCCGGGGCAGCCCCATGTCCACGGTGATGGCGCCGTCCGGCTCGGCCCGGACCTGCCGAGTGCCCGCGCGCGTGGCCACGCCGAACTCGTCACTGGCGGTCAGGCCGTGCTCGATCAGGTAGCGGGCGAAGACCCGGATCCCGTTCCCGCACATCTCGGCCAGACTGCCGTCGGCGTTGCGGTAGTCCATGAACCATTCGGCGCCGCCGTTGGCCCCGGCCAGCGAAGACGCGACGCGGGTGGCGCGCAGCACGCCGTCGCCGCCGACCCCGGCACGCCGGTCGCAGAGCCGGGCGGCGAGCGTCCCGGTCAGGTCGACCGCGCCGTCCGGGTCGGGCAGGATGACGAAGTCGTTCTCGGTGCCGTGACCTTTGGCGAACCGCATGTGCCGATCGTAGCCAGGGCTGACTCCACCAGATCCGCGGCGGCGGCAGCCAGCCAGGTGATCCTGGGGTCACGACCGAACCACGACTCCTGGCGGCGGGCGAACCTCCTGGTGGCGCGTATCGTCTCCAGCCGGGCTTGGTGCTCCGTCCACTCCCCCGCCAGGAAGCGCAGCACCTGCGCGTAGCCGAGCGCCCGGCTCGCCGTCCGGCCCGCGCGCAGCCCGCGCCGTTCCAGGCTGCGTACTTCGTCAACAAATCCCGCCTCCCACATCCCGTCCACCCGGACGGTGATCCGCCAGTCGAGCTCGGCCCGGTCCAGCCGCAGGCCGAGCTGGACCGAGGGATAGACGGCCTGATAGTCCGGCAGGGTGGCCGAGAAGGGCTGCCCGGACAGCTCGATCACCTCGAGGGCGCGGATGATCCGGCGCCCGTTCCCAGGCAGGATCGCGGCGGCGGCCGCCGGATCCAGCCGGGCCAGCCGCTGGTGCAGCGGGCCTGGCCCGGTCCGCTCCAGCTCTGCCTCCAGCCGTCCGCGCAGCCGTGGGTCGGTGCCGGGAAAGCTGAGGTTGTCCAGTGCCGCGCGGACGTACAGGCCGGACCCGCCCACCAGGATCGGCACCCGGTCGCGCGCCTGGATGTCGTCGAAGGCGGCCCGGGCCAGCCGCTGGTATTCGGCGACGTTGGCGGCCTTCCGCACGTCCCAGAGGCCGAGCAGGTGATGCGGGACGCCGCCGCGCTCCGCCGGGGGCAGCTTGGCCGTGCCGATGTCCATGCCGTCGTACAGCTGCATGGAGTCGGCGCTGACGATCTCGCCGCCCAGCGCTCTGGCCAGCTCGATCCCCAGGCTGGACTTCCCGGCCGCGGTGGGGCCCACGACCGCGATCACCTGCCGCGCCATCGATGGGTCAGCCGGGACGTGCGGCCCGGGGTAGCGACGGCATGCCCAGCATGACCGGCTGCGGGGCGGGCTGCCCGGCGCGAGCCAGTCTGACGCTGTCCTGGCCGGCCGCATCATCGGCTCCGCTGTCGTGACGAGCCTGCCAGGCGTCCCCGCCGGGGGTCCGCCGGACCGACCGGGGGGCGTCGTCGGCGATCAGGTAGTGGGGCGCGGCCTGGGTGATGAGGGTGGTGACCATGTCTCCGGGCCTGGGCACCGGCTCCGCCGGGGTGAAGTGCACCAGCCGGTTATCGCGGGCCCGGCCGGATATCCGGTGGGTCGCCTGGTCCTTGCGGCCCTCGCCTTCGGCCACCAGCACCTCGACCTCGCGGTTGACCTGCCGCTGGTTCTCCGTCAGCGTCATCTCCTCGACCAGCGCGACCAGCCGGCCGTAGCGCTCCCGCACGATCTCGGCGGGCACCTGGTCCGCCAGGGCGGCCGCCGGGGTGCCCGGACGCGGCGAGTAGATGAACGTGAACGCCCCGGCGAACCGCGCCCGCCGGACGAGATCCAGGGTGCCCGCGAAATCCTGCTCCGTCTCGCCGGGAAAGCCGACGATGATGTCGGTGGTGATGGCGGCCTGCGGGATCGCGGCCCGGACCCGGTCCAGGATCGCCAGGTACTTCTCGCGCCGGTAGGCCCGCCGCATCGCCCGGAGCACCCGGTCCGAGCCGGACTGCAGGGGCATGTGCAGCTGCGGCATCACGTTGGGCGTCTCGGCCATGGCCGCGATCACGTCGTCGGTGAAGTCACGCGGATGCGGCGAGGTGAACCGGACCCGCTCCAGACCGTCCACCCGGCCGCAGCTTCGCAGCAGCTTGCCGAACGCCTCCCGGTCGCCGAACTCGGCTCCGTAGGAGTTCACGTTCTGGCCCAGCAGCGTGACCTCGACCACGCCGCTCTCCACCAGCGCGCGGATCTCGGCCAGCACGTCGCCTGGCCGCCGGTCCTTCTCCCGCCCGCGCAGGCTCGGCACGATGCAGAACGTGCAGGTGTTGTTGCAGCCGACCGAGATGGCCACCCAGGCCGCGTACGGCGACTCTCGCCGGGCCGGCAACGTCGAGGGGAACCGTTCCAGCGACTCGACGATCTCGACCTGAGCCTCGTCCAGCACGCGGGCCCGCTCCAGCAGGACCGGCAGCGAGCCGATGTTGTGCGTGCCGAACACCACGTCCACCCACGGCGCGCGGCGCAGGATCTCGCCCCGGTCCTTTTGCGCCAGGCAGCCGCCGACCGCGATCTGCATCCCCCGCCGCGCGGTCTTGACCGGCAGCAGCTGGCCGAGATTTCCGTACAGCCGGTTGTCCGCGTTCTCGCGCACCGCGCAGGTGTTGAAGACCACGACGTCAGCCGGGGCGTCGTCGTCCGCGCGATGGTACCCGGCTCCTTCGAGCAGCCCCGCGAGCCGTTCGGAGTCGTGCGCGTTCATCTGGCACCCGAACGTGCGAATCTGGTATGTGCGGCTGGCTGTCATATCGGTGTACCAGGTTACGCGGGCCGACCGGGCTGGCCACAATTCCCGGCCGGCCGGTATGTCCGCGTGGTAGACGATAGGACCATGAAATCAAGCGAAACGGTCGCCGGTGACCCCGTGCAGGCCGGTGGCAGCGAGGCGGCATTCGGCACCTGGGCCTCTCCGATAACCGCGGAGAGCGTGGCCGCGAAGCGCCTCCGGATCTCATTTCCCGTGGTGAGCGACGATCAGGTGTGGTGGCAGGAGGTCCGGCCCAACGAAGAGGGGCGGACCACCATCGTCCACCGGGCTGCTGATGGGCGCCGGCGTGACCTGCTGCCCCCGCCGTGGAACGCCCGGACCCGGGTGCATGAGTACGGCGGCTTGTCCTATCTGCCGGTACCCCGCCGCTCCCAGGACGGAGATGGCTGGGCTCTCGTATTCGCGAATTTCGCCGACCAGCGGCTGTACATGACCGAGGGCGCGGCGCCACCCAGGCCGCTGACCCCCCAGCCCGCGGCGCCCAGCGCGCTGCGGTATGCCGACTTCGCGCTGTCGGCCGACGGCACCGAGATCTGGTGCGTCCGTGAGCGGCACGACGACGGGAAGATCACCCGGTCGATCGTCGCGGTCCCACTGGAGGGCTCGGCCACCAGTGACCCGGGCGCCATCCGTGAGCTCGTCTCGGGTGCGGACTTCTTCGCTTACCCCACTCCGTCGCCGGACGGCAGGCACCTGGCCTGGGTGTCGTGGAACCACCCGCAGATGCCCTGGGACGGCAGTGAGCTGCGGGTCGCCCCGGTCACTGGCGGCCGTCCGGGTCCTGCCCGCGTGCTCATGGGCAGCGAGACCGAGTCGGTGCTCGCGCCGTTGTGGCGCGACAACGCCAGCCTGTACGTGATCTCAGACCGCGACGACTGGTGGAACCTGTATCACGTCAGCATCCATGGCACGCCTCCACGGGCGGTGTGCCCGACCAAGGAGGACTTCGCCTATCCGCTGTGGACGCTCGGCGGCCGGCCGTTCGGAATGCTGGCGGACGGACGCATCGCGGTGCTGCACGGGCGCGCCGACCTGCGCCTGGGCGTGATCGACCCGGACCAGGGGCAGCTGCATGACCCGGACCTGCCCTACTCGACGTACGTCGCGACGCTGTCCTGCGACGGGATGACGATCGGCGCGGTCGGCGCCAGCCACGACACCCCACAGTCGCTGATCAGGGTGAACGTGGTCACCAGCCGGGTCGAAGTGCTCAAGCGGGAGCTGGAGGAGATACTCGACGCGGCCTACTTCCCCGCCCCCCGCAAAGCCGAGCTGGCCGGCCCGGACGGACGGACGGTGTACGCGCTCATCTTCCCGCCCTGCAACCCGGCGCACTCCCCGCCCGCCGGGGAGCTGCCGCCCTACATCGCCTGGGTGCATGGCGGCCCGACCGACCGGGCGCCCGCGAAGCTGGACCTGGAGCGGGCGTACTTCACCAGCCGCGGGATCGGCGTCATCGAGGTGAACTACGGCGGGTCGTGCGGCTACGGGCGCGCCTACCGCGAACGGCTACGGCACCAGTGGGGCGTGGTGGACGTGCAGGACTCGATGGCGGCGGTGCTCTCCCTGGTGGATGCGGGCGAGGCGGACGGCGCCCGGCTGGGCATCCGGGGCAGCTCGGCCGGCGGGTGGACCGCCCTGGCCGCGGTCACCACGGGCACGGCGTACGGCCGGGTGTTCGGCGCGGCGGCTTCGTACTACGGCGTCACCGATCTGGAACGTTTCGCCGCCACCACGCACGACTTCGAGTCGCGCTACCTGGACGGGCTGGTCGGACCGCTGCCCGAGGCCGAGGAGGTCTACCGCGAGCGCTCGCCCGTGGGCCACATCACGGCCGGCACCTGCCCCATCCTGTTGTTGCAGGGCGTCGATGACCCGGTCGTGCCGTGCCAGCAGGCGCAGACCATCGCCGCCGAGCTCTCCGCCCAGGGCATCCCGCACGCCCTCCTGCTGTTCGAGGGGGAATCGCACGGCTTCAGGAAGGCGGAGACGCTGAAGACCAGCCTGGAGGCCGAGATCTCGTTCTACGGCCAGATCTTCGGCTTCCAGCCCCCAGGCGTGCCGCGCGTCCAGCTAACCCCCGAGCCAGGCTGAATCCATCCTTTACGGAGTCTCGTGCCGTTTTCCTGCTCGGCGGCAGCGACGGCGAGTCCCTGGTCAGCCTGCCCGGTGATTAGCCCGTCCGGGTGATCCGACCGGTCAAGCCTCAAGTGAGGCCAGGCGCCGGGCGCCCCGATGGCCGGACGGCATCGGGGCACTGAAGCGTTTGGCATCCTTACGTCCATGGAGGAGCGGGAGTTGCACTTTCCGGCGGAGCAGCCACTGATCGGGTGGCGGCTCTTCCGGGTGCGCCGGTCGCAGAGCGGGTTCGTGCTGTCCGCGCCGCTCATCCACAACCCGGACTTCGAACGCTTCCCCTCCCGGACCATTGACGCCATCTGCTACGAAGCGCAACATCCGGCTCCCGCCCCGGGCTGCCGGTGTGGCCTGTACGTGGCGGTCGATGGAACGCTCGACTCGCTGTCTGGTTACCTCAGCGACAGCGCGCACGACCGCGATGCCCCCATCTACGCCGAAGTCGCGTGCACCGGCCGTGTCTTCGTCGACTTGCGCGGCGTCCGCGCCCAGCGGATCGAGATACTCCGGCTAGCGACATCGGCCGCGCTGTGGCCCGATCCCGGCCTGGAGGCCCAAGCTGTTGCGGAACTCAGACAGCGATACTGCGCTGAGATCTGCGGCCTTGACGTCGTGCCCCAGTGGGTGGCTGCGAACGTGATGCCGCAGGGCGCGCCACCCGAGGATGCCGCCATAGACATCGACGCGCTGCTGGAGGTCTTGGACGGTGGTCGCCGCGCTCTCGGTGATGCCGGCAGATGAGCTAGCACACACCCCGCGAACCGGCTCACGCTGTGCCGGTCAGCGCGCGTACTCGGTGGCGCGCGACTCCCTGACCACGGTGATGCGGATCTGGCCTGGGTAGGCCAGCTCCTCCTCGACCTGCTTGGCCACGTCGTGGGCGATCACCTGCGCGTGGATGTCGTCGACCTGGTCCGGTTTGACCATGACCCGGATCTCGCGTCCGGCCTGCATGGCGAAGACCTTCTCCACGCCCTCGTGTGCGGAGGCGATCTGCTCCAGCCGCTCCAGCCGCTTGACGTAGGCCTCCAGCGACTCGCGGCGCGCCCCCGGCCTGCCGCCGCTGATCGCGTCGGCCGCCTGGGTGAGCACCGCCTCGACGGTGCGCACCTCCACCTCGTTGTGGTGCGCCTCGATGGCGTGCACGACGTCCTCGGGCTCGCCGTACCGCCGGGCGATCTCCGCGCCGACCAGGGCGTGGCTGCCCTCGACCTCGTGGGTGAGCGCCTTGCCGATGTCGTGCAGCACGGTGCAGCGCTTGAGCAGCGCCGGGTCCAGGCCAAGCTCGCTGGCCATCATGCTGGCCAGATGCGCGGACTCGATCAGGTGCTTGAGCACGTTCTGCCCGTAGGAGGTGCGGTACCGGAGCCTGCCGAGGAGCGTCACCAGCTCCGGATGCATCTCGGTGATGGCCAGCTCGACCAGGGCGTCTTCCCCGGCCCGGATGCATAGCTGCTCGACGTCGGCCTTGGCCCGCTCGTGCGCCTCCTCGATCCGCTGCGGATGGATCCTGCCGTCGAGCACCAGCCGCTCCAGGGCGAGCCTGCCGACCTCGCGGCGCACCGGGTCGAAACAAGACAGCAGCACCGCCTCCGGAGTGTCGTCGATGATCAGGTTGACCCCGGTGACCGACTCGAACGCGCGGATGTTGCGGCCTTCGCGGCCGATGATCCTGCCCTTCATCTCGTCGCCGGGCAGGTGCAGCACGGAGACCACGGACTCACTGGTCTGCTCGCTCGCCAGCCGCTGGATGGAGAGGGTCACGATCTTGCGAGCGCGCTCGTCGCCCTCCTTGCGCGCCTGGCTCTCGATGTCCCTGACGGTGAGGGCCGCCTCTCGCTTCGCCTGGCTCTCGATACCGGCCACGAGCTCGGCCTTGGCTTGCCCGGCGGTGAGCCCGGCGGCCTGTTCGAGTACGGCGCGCCGCTCCTCGCCCAGCCGGTCCAGGTCCGCGCGCTCGCTGCCAAGCTCGTCGCGAAGCTGGTCGAGCGCGGCGGACCTCTCTTCCAGCTTGCGCAGGTCCTCGTCCAGCCGCTGCTCACGCTCTGCCAGGCGTGCCTCGCGCCGCTCCAGGTCGGCGCGCAGCTCCCTGATCTCATCCTTGACCGCCCGTGCCTCGTCCTCCAGCACGAGCCGGGAACGCTCGGCCTGCTCCGCTGATGCCTCCGCCTGGCGGACGATCCCCGCGGCATCGGACTCGGCTCTGGCCCGGATCCGGTCGGCGTCCTTGCCGGCGTCTTGCAGGTCCTGAGAACTGAGTCCCGTTTTCGCCTGGCCAGCCCGGATTCCGAACCGGTGTGCCGGGTCGCGTCTGAGGGCGCGCAGCACCAGGGCCAGCACAAGCAGAATGGCGAGCAGGAGGACACCCGTTAGCGTGACTGAGACTGTGCTGCTCATCGCGCCCCTCCCAGCTCCGCAACGTCTGGACCCAGTGCCATACCAGAGGTATGCCCTGGGGCGAGGGGTCATCTGCGCACGCAAATCATGGCCGGCTCACGGCCCAGCCGGTGATCTTGCACCGGCCAGGGCACGCCAGCCCGCCGACCCGCGGTCCTGTCACCATCCTCCGGTCCAGCCAAAACCGGCCCGGCTGGATAACAGGCAGTGTGGATCTATGTTCATCCGCGTAGCGCGGAGTAACACCTCGCCTGCCGCGAGGTTAAGCGGAGATAACGATTTGAGCAAGCAACCCACGCGAAGTCCGCCTCCGACCACGAATCGTTCCGCCGGATTCGTCCGGCTGATCACCTCGCCGGAGCATCATCCGTGCAGGTCAGCTACGCCGTCCGAGCCAACTAACCCGTCCAGGGGTCACCGGCCCGTCTCGGCGCCGCCTACCGCCTCGGTGTCGCCTACTGCCTCGGCGTCGTCGGCCGTCTCGGTGTCGTCGGCCGTCTCGGCGTCCAGGACGGCCTCGGAATCAAGCCCGGCGCTCGCCGGGTCGATCCCTTCCTGTTCCAGCGCCTCGCGGACCACGCGGTACGCCAGGCCCGCCGGGTACCCCTTGCGGGCCAGCAAGCCCATCAGCCGGCGCACCCGGGTGACCGCTGGCTTGCCCTGGGTGGCGGCCAGCTTCGCCTGGACCAGCCGCCGGGCCGCCGCCTCCTCTTGCTGCGGGGTGAGCTCCGCGACCGCCGCCCGGACGTTCCCCTCGCTCACCCCGCGCTGGCGCAGCTCGGCTTTGAGCGCGCGGGCGGCCAGCCCCCGGCTGTAGTGACGGGACTCGACCCACGCGTGAGCGAACGCCTCGTCATCGATCAGTCCGACGCCAGTCAGCCGTGCGAGCACCTCATCCGCGACCTGCCGCGGCACCTGACGGCGGTGCAGCGCGTCCGCCAGTTGCGCCCGGGTGCGCGGGGCGGCGGTCAGCAGCCGGAGGCAGATCTCCATGGCCGCGCCTTCCGGGTCCTCCGACGGCTGGCGGCCGGCAGGCTCGCTGCCCGCTCCGCTATTCCGCACCGCCGGTCAGCCTGTCTGAACACCTCCTGGGCGCGCCTGAGGCGCGCCCAGGAGCATCGCTACGGGGATCCACGGGATACGACACCTACTTGGTGGCACCGCCACCGGACGGCTCGGCCTCGGCGTCGATCCGCGGGCCGATGCCGAGCTTTTCCTTGATCTTCTTCTCGATGCCGTTGGCTAGGTCAGCGTTCTCGCGCAGGAAGTTCCGCGCGTTCTCCTTGCCCTGACCCAGCTGATCACCTTCGTAGGTGTACCAGGCGCCCGACTTGCGCACGATTCCCTGTTCGACGCCGAGGTCGATCAGGCCGCCCTCGCGACTGATCCCTTGACCGAAGAGCAGATCCATCTCAGCCTGACGGAAGGGCGGCGAGACCTTGTTCTTGACGACCTTCACCCGGATCCGGTTCCCCACCGCCTCGGTGCCATCCTTAAGCGTCTCGATTCGCCTGACATCGAGCCGGACCGACGAATAGAACTTAAGCGCCCTTCCTCCTGTGGTCGTTTCGGGAGAGCCGAACATGACGCCGACCTTTTCCCGCAATTGGTTGATAAATACTGCGGTGGTCTTTGTCTGGCTTATCGCGCCGGTTAGCTTGCGAAGCGCCTGGGACATGAGCCGGGCCTGCAGGCCGACATGACTGTCCCCCATTTCCCCTTCGATTTCCGCGCGCGGGACGAGCGCGGCCACAGAGTCGATGACGGCGATGTCCAGCGCCCCGGAGCGGATGAGCATGTCGAGGATCTCAAGCGCCTGCTCGCCGGTGTCCGGCTGGGACACGAGCAGCGCATCCGTGTCGACACCCAGTTTCTGGGCGTAGGCCGGGTCCAGGGCGTGCTCGGCATCGATAAACGCCGCGATCCCGCCCTGCTTCTGCGCATTCGCAATCGCATGCAGGGCCAGAGATGTGTTGTGCGTCGGAATGCATTCCCGTCCCGCCAGGTAGATGTGGCTGGGATGATCCACCTGGATACAACGCACGGGCACCGAGGCTACGAGTTCGACGGCCGTCACGTACCTGAGCGTCGCCCGCCGAGTCCGCAGCGGTGAAAGCCGCTCAGCCTTTCTGGACAGGCGGAATACTGGCAGATTGGTCTGGAACTGTAGCCGGTATCTGATGCCAACCTGACGTCCGTGCAGAACGGCGGGAGCGGACCGGAGCGTGACCTTGATACCGAGGCCGAGCAGCAGTTCATAGACGTCGCGGGCTAGCCGCTCATGGACCACGCTGAACTCACACGGGGAAGCGCCCGCTCCCCGGCCACTGCTGGATCCGCGGTTGGCCACGGTACCATCTGTGTCCATGATG
>DASZAD010000206.1:0-5269 GCA_035945415.1 Streptosporangiaceae bacterium | reverse complement strand
CGCCGGGCGGGGCGCCGGTCAGCTGCAGGAAGACATCATCGAGGGTGGGGCGGCGCAGCCCGATGTCGCTGACGCCGATCTGGGCCCGGCGCAGCCCGGCGGCCGCCTCCTCCACCAGCTGCAGCCCGTCCCGCGGCGCCGGCAGGGTCAGCCGGTCCGGCCGCTCATCCGGCGCGGGCTCGCCGCAGCCCACGCCCGCCAGCACCGCCTGCGCCCGGTCCCGCTGCGCCGCGCTGGCCAGCTCCACCTCCAGGATCTGGCCCCGACCCGGTCCTTGAGCTCGTTGCCGGTCCCCTCCGCGATCACCCGCCCGCGGTCGATGACCGCGATCCGGTCGGCCAGCTGATCGGCCTCCTCCAGGTACTGAGTGGTCAGCAACAACGTCGTCCCGCCGCGCCGCAACTCCCGCACGATGGCCCAGATCTCGTTGCGGCTGCGCGGATCCAGCCCCGTGGTCGGCTCGTCCAGGAACAGCATCCGCGGCCGGGTCAGCAAGCTGGAGGCGATATCCAGCCGCCGCCGCATCCCGCCGGAGTAGGTCCGGGCCGGCCGATCCGCCGCCGCCGCCAGGTCGAACCGCTCCAACAGCTCATCGGCCCGCCGCCGCGCCTCGGCCCGCGACAACTTGAACAACCGGCCGAACATCTCCAGGTTCTCCCGCCCGGTCAGCAGCTCGTCGACCGCCGCGAACTGTCCCGTCAGGCCGAGCAGCTCGCGGACAGCACCCGGCTCCCGCGCCACGTCCAGGCCCAGCACCTCCGCCCGCCCCGCATCCGGCGCCAGCAACGTGGCCAAAATCCGCACCAGCGTCGTCTTGCCCGCCCCATTCGGGCCCAGCAGGCCAAACACCATCCCCGCCGGAACCTCCAGCCCCGCCCCATCCAGCGCCACCGTCGCCCCGAAACGCTTGACCACGCCCTCAACCCGCACCGCAGGCACCGCAGAACCAAGTCCGTTCACCCCGGTCACCGGGCCCGTTCCCGGCTCGACTCGGCTTGCGCCGCCGGCACCCCGGCGCGGCTGGGAGGCGGCGTCCGCCGAAGCTTCCGTTGACGTAACCTGCTCGTTGTCCGCTGTCATGTCGATCTCCTCAACCGGGCCGTGCGGGTCCCGGCAGACTCAGATTTGCCACCAGGCAGGTGATTGGTCGTCACCGGATCGGGGTGATTCGCCAGAGGGGCGCAACGCAGGGCTGGTTCGCGCGCCGTTGACAGCACCAACCGCGGCCTGGACCGGGAGGCGCGGTGCCGGGACCGCGTCGCGGCGCTGTAGTGCCAGGCGGCGATACCAAAGCGGGCCTTTGAAGGCGGCTCAGCAACTCCCTTGCTGATCGACCGGGTGATCTTCTGGCCGCTACGGGCGAGGCCGGCGTACGCCGTACCACCCTCGAAGATGCGTGACCGGGGTGGTCTGAATGAGAAGGCCCGTTGTCAGGGTCAGGGTCTGAGTGCCCCACCTGGCGTCCCGGCCGGTGGCGCCGCTGGCGATGATGACGACGACGGGCGAGATCTCGGGATGGCGGGCGCGGATGGCCTGCCAGGTCCCTTCCAGCATGATCAGCACGCGGCTGGCCGGCTCGGAGTACCCGCCTGGCATGCCGGCGCCGGCCCTCGGGCGAACGGTCGGGCCGGGCCTGCTGTGGCCGTTGTCGTGGGCGTTGTCGTGGGCGTTGTCCTTCAGGTGGGCGGACAGGTATTCGTAGGCTTCGGTGATGCGCCGGAACCGGTCGATAGCCCCGGGATCGGCGTTGTTGCGGTCGGGGTGGTGCTGGCGGGCGAGCGTGCGGTAGGCCTTCTTGATATCGGCCAGGGTGGCGTCTGGTGTCAGGCCGAGGATGCCGTGGTGGTCCGCGGTGCTGGCGGTCATGCCGCGTCCTTTCTAAGGTCGCGGTGCCGTCATAGCCACGTGTAGTGGCGCCCCGAGGGGTACGGGGGGCGGGGCCAGCCACCGCGGTGGTGCCACCGCCGCTGCGACCGGCCGAAGGCAACGGCGCTGACGGCGAATGTCATCAGCCAGAACAGCAGGATCACGTTGATGAACGCGGCCAGCAGCCAGCCGGTGCCGGGGATCAGCAACGCCGCGAACAGCGCGAGCAGAATCAGCGGCGGGAACGGCGGGTGGCGGCGGCGCACGGCCCAGGCGGGCGTGGCCCGCACTGGTCCCGGCGCCGCACCGAGCGGCGCCGGGACGGGCCCGGGCAGGTCAGCCATGATCCGGCGCAGGTCGCCGAAGGTCTTGGCGTTCAGCGCCGCCGACAGCCGCTCGTCCAGTTCGGCGGGAGAGATCCGGCCCGCGGCGAAGTGGTCGCGCAACTGGGCGGTGACGCGGTCCCGGTCGGTGTCGGAAGCGCGCATGTTGTCGTCCATCACTCGCCGGTTTCCGGGGTGAACACCACCTGCACGGTCCGCTCGTCGGTGCCGCGCACGACGCGGAGCTCGAGGGTGCCGCCCTGCGCGCCCTGGAGTGCGCCGGACAGGTCATCGACGCCGCCGACCGGCTGGCCCGCGGCCGCCACGATCAGGTCGCCCGAGGAGAGGCCGGCCCGGGCGGCGGGACTGTCCTCGGTTACCTGCTGGATGAGCAGCCCTTCGGCGTCGGCCAGGCCGACGGCGCGGCGCAGCCGCCTGGCCACGTGACGGGGGGCGACGGCGATGCCAAGCTGCGGTGGCGCCGCTGACTCGCCACGGGCGAGTGCGCCGGCCCGGGCCTGCAGCGCCTCGTCGGCGGGTATGGCCAGGTAAAAGCCCTCGCCGAGGCGGTTCGTGTTGATGCCGAGCAGACGCCCCTCGGCGTCGAGGACCGGGCCACCGGAAGAGCCGGGCAGCAGCGGCGCGGTGTGCTCGAGGCTGCCGGTGATGCGGTGGCCGCGCGGGCCCCGGAACGCCCGGTCCACGCCGGAGACGAACCCGAACGTCACGCGCAGCCCGCGGCCGCCGGGGTTGGATAGGGCGAACACCGGCGTCCCGATCGCGGCGGACGCGCCGTCGGCCCACGCCAGCGCCGGAGCGCCGCCGGTGTCGACCTCGATGACGGCCAGGTCGCCGTCGATGTCCTGCCCGGCCACGCTGCCCTCGGCCGTCCGCCCGTCGGCGAAGGTGACCGTGACCTGGTCGCCGCGCACGTTGTGCGCGTTGGTCAGCACCCGGCCCTCGGCCAGGACGATGCCCGAGCCGAGGCCCCACCGCTGTCCGATGCCCACCACCGAGGAGCCGGCGCCTTCCGCGTGCTGCCTGATGCTTGTCTGGATCTCGTCAAGGATCGTCATCGCTGCCTCCGTTAGCTAGTAACTTGCAAATTACTACTAACGGTTGTCCGGCTGTCAACGTCCCGGAGCTAGGATTCGCTCATGGCTGAACAGGAGAACGGCTCGTCCCCGCTTGCCGAGGCACTGGCCAGAGTGGGTGACCGGTGGACGCTACTGGTGGTCGAGGCGCTGCTCGGCGGGCCGCAGCGGTTTAATGACCTGCTCGGCCAGATCCCCGGGATCGCCGCGAACATCCTCTCCGAGCGCCTCAAGCGGCTAGAGCGGGAAGGGCTGCTGATTGCCCGGCCCTACTCGGAGCGGCCGCCCCGGGCCGCCTACCAGCTGACCGCCGAGGGCACCGAGCTCGCCGGGGCATTGCGCCTGCTATCGCACTGGGGCGCCAGGCACGCCGACCCGGCGGAAGCCCCCCGGCACCCCGCGTGCGGCACCCTTCTCGAGGCCCGCTGGTACTGCCCGACCTGCGACCACCTCGTCGACCACGAGCCCCGCTACGCCGAGGTCAGCTACCTGTAACGCCGGAACCGGCAGGTCCCCCGCGCCTGGTGAGGCGGGACATCCGGCGTCCGCCGAGCTGCTGTTCGACCAGTCCGGTGATTGTCCGGGGGCAGACCGGTGAATCACCGGGATCTGGTGACGTCTTCTCACCTGGCGGGCGGCGAGGGTGGGCGTGTCGTGAAGGCTGGCACGCCCTCGGCCCGTCAACCCCTAACCACCTCACACCGGGACCGGGCCAGCGCCGGCCCGCCAAAAGACTGAAAAGACCTGGAGGCCGGAGCGATGAGTGAGCTTCAGGGCATCGGTAGGTTCAAGTTTCATGACGGCAGGCTCGAGGAGTTCAAGCGCTTGTCCGCTCAAGCCATGGAGATCGTGCGGGCCAAGGACACCGGCACGCTGCAGTACGAGATCTACTTCAGCGACGATCAGTCCGAGTGCATCGTCCTCGAGCGGTACAGGGACTCCGGGGCGCTCGTCGAGCACGCCGCGAACCTTGGTGACATCGGGGCGGCAATCCCGGCGACGGGATTGATTTCCAGCGAGCTCCTTGGTGAGCCGAGCGCCGAACTCAGAGCGAGGCTGGCGGGCAGCCCGGTCCGTGTCTTTACCCCTTTCCTGTCGATGTAGACACCGCTCGCAGGCTCGTGGGGTTACCCGGGGCTCAAAGTGGCCCCGCCACCCGGCAGGCACTTTCCGCAGCGGATTGACGTGGGCAAGCCCGCCTAGGTTCGCCGCCGGCCACACCACCGAAGGGAGATCGTCCGTGAGCGCCAAGCAGCGAGACAACCTCGGGCATCTCCCGGGATCATTAATGATAGGAGTTCGACATGAGCGGACCGCTCGACTGGAACGCGCGCACCATCGCGGAGTTCCGGGCGAATGAGGGCAAGGTGGGCGGGGCCTTCGAGGGCGCCCCGCTGGTCCTGATGCATCACCGCGGCCGTAAAAGCGGGCGGGAGTACGTCACCCCGGTGATGTACCTGCCGGACGACACCGAGCCGGACGTTATCTATGTCTTCGCCACCAAGGGGGGAGCACCCACCGATCCGGACTGGTACCACAACTTGACCGCCGCCGGTGCGGGCCGGGTCGAACGCGGAACCGAGACCTACGAGGTGACCATCCGCGAAGTGACCGGCCCTGACCGCGACCGTATCTACGCCGAGCAAGCGCGGCGCTACCCGGGCTTCGCCGGGTACGCCCGCCAGACTGCTGGAGTCCGCACCATTCCTGTGCTCGAACTGCGGCGGGCGTAGACCACACCCCCCTAAGCCCGGCCGACGGCGGCGAGGCCGGGTCACGCCGGGACTCCGGGGCCGGCCTCGGCCGGTGCTGGCGCCGCGTCGCGGGCTTGGGACGGCGTGCCCGGCTGAGCCAGCGGCCCGCTGCGGATCAGGGCGCCGCAGATGACCGCTCCGCCGGGGAAGATCCCGGCGGTCCACCAGAACGCCGTGGTGTAGCCGTGCACCAGCGCCTGCGGCTTCGCTGCCAGGCCCATTCCCTGTTTGG
>DASZAD010000205.1:0-1665 GCA_035945415.1 Streptosporangiaceae bacterium | reverse complement strand
CCAGCCAAGCCCAGGCGCGTTCCGTGCGCAGCTGATCACCGTGGCCGGCTCGGGGACCATCTCGTTCTGAGGGACTGGAACCGTGCGCAAGTCGGGTGCGTCCCGAATGTCGTCCAGCCACTGGGTACCGATAGCTTTGGTGCGGGCTTCGGTCAGAGCTCGCCGGGTATGGTGCCCGACTGCTCGGCTGCGGCACCTGTCCCGGTAGCGTGGCTCTCCAGGCGACCACAAGACCGTGGTCACCATCCATCGGGCGAGGAGCTGTGAACCACGACGTTGTCGAGCGTATGCGCCGGGCCATCTATGACACGTTCGCCGGTCAGGGGTACGCACCGAGCCGCCAGCAGATCCGGGACCTCGCCGCTGTTGCCGAGGCGCAGGTCAACGAGGCAGTTGCCGAGCTCGCAGCTCAACATCACCTCGCGCTGGACCAATCCGGCAACGTCGTCATGGCCCATCCCTTCACGACCGTGAACCTTGGGTTCTCCGTTATGGGCGAAAGGACCCTGTGGTGGGGCGGGTGCGCCTGGGACAGCTTCGCCATCCCCAACCTCGTGAAGGATGAGCCGAGCGTCCTGGTCGCCACCACCTGTCCCGCCTGCCGCCGACCGCTGGCATGGACGGTCAGGCGCTCCGGACCTCCGGAGGGTTCCGAGGTCGCTCACTTCCTCGTCCCGATGGACAAGGCGTGGAACGACGTGGTCTACACCTGCTCAAACCAGCGACTCTTCTGCTCCGAGCACTGCGTGCAGGCCTGGCTCGCCAGCACCGGCCAGGCACAGGGCTACATCATGGATCTGGCCACGCTGTGGCGCCTGGCGTCCGACTGGTACAGCGGACGCCTCGACAGCCCCTACCAGCGCAAGGACCCGCAGAGTGCCGCCGACTACTTCCGTTCCGTCGGCCTGCACGGGCCCTTCTGGGGGCTCAACGACTGACGTCGAGGCATCATCAATCCCAGCACCACTTGGCCTCCGCCACGAGCGCATCTGCGGACCACCTCCCCCCAGCGGGAGCCCTTTCCGCCACAGAGTTAGTGCGCAGATTTGCCCGCCGCAGACGCTGAACCAGCAGGTCAGCGAGACGGAATTGCCCAGAGCCCGTGATCGTGAGCCAACCCAGGTACCAGGCACCCGCCCCGCGGGCTCCCAGAAACCGGACGCCCGGATGCCGGCCGCCGGCAACGCCCCCGCGGTGAGCTGCAGGCCCCGTACGCGGTCACCGGTGAGCAGGTCAGGGAGCGGGCCTTCCTCGGCTGGTGCGCGCTGATCGACACCGACAAGCACCTGCGGCGGGACTCGTGTGAGAAGCCCACAGTCGGCTGCACCAGGCACGCCACCACATCTGGACGCTGTGGGCCGCGGCGCATGGCGCCCTGTACCCAATTCACGGCCTGTCACAGGTGCTCGACCACGACCCCGGGAACCTGCCGCCGGGCATCGAGTCCACCGTCGCCGGCCTCGACCCCGCGGACCTGTGCCGCGCCGCGCGCGCCAGCGCCGAAGCGCTGGCTACGGTCAGCGCGGCCGCCGCCCGACAGCACCCGGCCGAACTCCCGGCGGCGATGGCCGGCTACGTCACCCGGGTGCTCTCCGTCGCGAACGGGTCGCGCTGCGCGGGCGTCGCGTCATCGCGGTCGGTGGAGACGGTGAGGTTATGCCACGC
>DASZAD010000204.1:0-2052 GCA_035945415.1 Streptosporangiaceae bacterium | reverse complement strand
TCCACGCTGCAGCTCGCGGACCGGATCGCGGTGCTGCACGAGGGCCGGGTGCTGGACGTGGGCACCCACGACGAGCTGACCGAGCGGTGCCCGCGATACCGGTTGCTGCTGGCCGGTCCGGAGGGCGAGACCGAGTCTGCTGAGGAGGAACCTGAGGCGCGCGCGGCCCCGGTCGTTGACGCGGCCATCAGCCACTGGGATGCCCTGAACAGCCTGGCTCCGAGCCCGCAGATGCTGGCCCGGCTGGAGAAGCTGCGCCCGGCCACCGACACCCCGGCGGTCGACGACGCCACCGCCCGTGCGCCCGAGCCCCGCTTCACGTTGCGTAAGCTGCTGCGGCCGGTCCTGATCGCGCTGATCGCCGGCCTGGCGCTGGAGGCCCTGGACGCGCTGGCCGGCCTGGCCCTGCCCGCCCTGGTCCGCGGCGGCATCGACAACGGCATCGCGGCCAGGGCCTTCAGCGCCGTGGTGATCGTGTCGATCGCCGGGCTGGGCATCGTGCTGGCCGACTGGCTCGTCACCCGGTCGGAGACCATGGTGGTCGGCCGCAACGGCGAACGGCTGCTGTACACGCTCCGCGTCAAGATCTTCGCGCACCTGCAGCGGCTGGGCCTGGACTTCTACGAGCGCGAGCTGACCGGCCGGATCATGACCAGGATGACCACCGACGTGGACGCGCTGTCGTCGTTCCTGCAGACCGGCCTGGTGTCCATGGTCAGCTCGGTGCTCTCGTTCTTCGGCGTGATGGCGGCCCTGCTGATCATCAACGTCCGGCTCGGGCTGACCGTGCTGACCATCATCCCGCCGCTCGTCGTGGCCACGCTGGTCTTCCGCACGAAGTCGTCGCGGGCCTACGAGGCGGCCAGGGAACGGGTCGCCGTGGTGAACGCCGACCTGGCCGAGAACGTGGCCGGGCTGCGGGTGACTCAGGCCTACCGCCGGGAGGGGCACAACCGGGCCGCCTTCGCCGGGCTCAGCCACGCCTACCTGCGGGCGCGGCTGCGCTCCCAGCGGCTGATCGCGCTGTACTTCCCGTTCATCCAGACGCTGTCGGTGATCGCCGGCGCACTGGTGCTCGTGGTCGCGGCCGGACAGGTGCGGACCGGCTTGCTGACCGCCGGTGCGCTGATCGCCTACTTGCTCTATATCGACATGTTCTTCGCGCCGGTCCAGCAGATGTCCCAGGTGTTCGACGGCTACCAGCAGGCCGTGGTGGGCCTGCGCCGGATCACCCAGCTGCTGGCCGTCCCCACCAGCACGCCGCTGGCCCGGCACCCACGGCGGGCCGGTCGTCTGGACGGCCGGATCGAGCTGCGGGACGTCAGCTTCCGGTACGAGGGGGCGAGCCGGGACGCGTTGCGCGACATCAACCTGACCGTCAAGCCCGGCGAGACCGTGGCGCTCGTCGGTCAGACCGGGGCAGGCAAGTCCACGCTGGTCAAGCTGGTGGCCAGGTTCTACGACGCGACCTCGGGCGCCGTACTCATCGACGGGCTGGACGTGCGCGACTACGACCTGGCCTCCTACCGGCACCGGCTCGGCGTGGTCCCGCAGGAGCCCTACCTGTTCTCCGGCACTGTGGCCGATGCCATCGCCTACGGACGTCCTGGCGTCAGCCCAGCCGAGGTCGAGGCGGCGGCCCGGGCCGTCGGGGCGCACGAGATGATCACGACCCTGCCGGGCGGCTACTCCCACCAGGTCGGCGAGCGCGGCCGCAGCCTGTCCGCCGGGCAGCGACAGCTCATCGCGCTGGCCCGGGCCCAGCTCGTCGATCCCGCGATCCTGTTGCTGGACGAAGCGACCTCGGCGCTGGACTTGGCCTCCGAGGCCGCCGTGACCCGCGCCACCGCCCGGCTCACCACCCGGCGCACCACGCTGGTCGTGGCGCACCGGCTGACCACCGCGGCCCGGGCCGATCGCATCGTGGTGGTGGACAACGGCCGGATCGTGGAGTCCGGCAGCCACGAGGAGCTGCTGACCGCGGACGGGACGTACGCCTCGCTGTGGCACGCCTTCACCGGCGAGTCGGAGCTCGTCGCCTAGCGAACCCGA
>DASZAD010000203.1:0-8051 GCA_035945415.1 Streptosporangiaceae bacterium | reverse complement strand
GGGAGGTCCGGCGTGTGCAGCGCACGGGCCTCCCTTTCGTTGTTCTGGGTGCGGTCCATCTACGCGACCGCCTCAAGCTCGGCCAGCAGCGAGCGGACATCGGACTCGCGGTAACGCCTGTGACCGCCTGGGGTCTTCTTGGCAGCGAGGAGACCGAGGGAGTTCCAGCGGCGCAGGCTCCTCGCGGAGACGCGGTAGCGGGTTGCGACCTCGCCCGGCAGCAGCAGCCGGTCCTTCTCGTCGCGCTCGGGTGCGTCCACGGTCTCCGTCCATCTGGCCGGTCTTTCCGGCCTTGCCGTTTTGGCCGTCTGAATCCAAGCTAACCAATGCACTATCCAACGTCAACCCCGATATGTGGTTTACTTTGGGATAGCAGAGAGCACGACAGATCGGGTGCATGATGCGGCGCGGCCCTCGCTCGGAACGGCTTGACCATCCATGGTCAGCGGGCCAAGCTTGGATTATCCATGGATAGGAAGGACCGCATCATGCACCCACGGCTTCTAGCCACGCGCGACTGCACCGGAGGCAGCTGCCCCGCCGTCTACGACGATGACCCTGACCTCCGCCACGGCGAGCTCGCAATCGTCGGCAAGCGGCCGGGTGCGGGGCTGCGGGCGAGGCTCACTGGCCGCATCGCGCCGGATGAGGAACTCATCACCATCGAGCGGAGCATCGTGACCGGCGCGCTGCGCCCTCCAGACGACCACATGACCCCCGCTGACTTCGGGGCGCTGTTCGAGACGTTCAGTTACTCGGCGTTCCGGCTGGAAGCCAAGCAGGTCTACGCCGACACCGGCCGCGATGACCAGTGGGTCACGCTGCTGAAGGCCAGCCGCCGCTGGGGCAAAGCCCACCAGCGCGTCCACGTCATCACCGAACCCCTGACCCCCGCCATACAGCAGGAACTCACCGAGGGGTACAGCCCGAGCGTGGCCGCAGGCGAGGACATCGGCATCATCCCCGTCTCAGATGGCGGCGTGTGGCCGGATGACGTGCCACGGCAAGACTTCTGGCTGTTCGACGGCACCCTGCTCATCGAGATGGACTACGGGCCGGGCGGCGTATGGACCGGCGCCCGGCACGTCCGCGATCCCGGTCGCATCATCGACGCATGCCACGCGCGGGAGGCGGCCCTGCACCGTGCCACGTCATGGCACACCTACATCGCTTCCCGCCCCGACCTGCAGCGCCGCGTGGCGCAGTGAGGAACCCGCGTTGACAATCCCGCCGTCTGCTCCCGGCCGTGCGAGCCGGGCCGCGCTGATCGCCCGGCTGACCGAGTTGCGCGAGGCGGCGGGATTGTCAGAGAACGCGCTGGCGGGACGCATGGGCGTCGTCCAGTCGAGGGTCTGGAAGATCACCCACGGCCAGCTCCTGCCGAACGAGGACGACCTCGCGGCGTGGGCTGAGGCGACGAGCCATCCGGATGCGGCCGGCGAGCTGGCCGAGATGCTGAAGGCGGCACGCGGCGAGCAGACGTTCGGAGCGCTGCTCCGCAAGAAGGGCGGCGCGGCAGCCTACGAGGAACGCATCCGGGCCATCGAAACGCAGTCGCAGCGGATAGGCGAGTTCGCGGCGGCCGTGGTCCCCGGCATCGTCCAGACCGCGGATTACGCACGCGAGCTGATGAGCGTAGCGTCCGGGCCGCGCGCGTGGGGTTCCGATGACACGGACGTAGAGGACAAGATCAATAGCCGGCTGCGCCGGCAGGAGATTCTCTACGACAGCAGTAAGCGCGTCCAGGTGATTATCCACGAGGCTGCGCTGCGAGTCCTGGTGACAACGCCGGGGACCATGGCCGGGCAGTTGGACAAGCTCCTGGCCGTCTCCCGCCTGCATGCCGTCGAGTTCGGCGTGATCCCGTTCAGCCTGCGGATGCCGGCCTACCCGCTCGGGTTCCGGGTGTACGACGACAGCCTGATCATCGTGGAGTCGACCGTCGAGGAGAAGGACTACACGGCCGAGGCGAACCCCAAGGAAGTCGAGACGTTCCTCGGAGCGTTCGAGGCGCTGCGGCAGGCTGCGGTCACGGACGATGAGGCGCGACGGCTGATCACGGCTGCGGCCGGGGCCTTGCAGGACGGTGATCACTGATGTCCTTTACGCCAAGCCGTAAGACGGTGGAATGGCGCGAGTACGCCGAGGCCAATGATCTTGTTGCCGGACGATGGCTAGCTCGCGCCCATACCCACGGCATGACTCCTTGGGAGCTGCACGCCCTCTACCTGCGGCAGGACGGCCGCTGCTACCTTTGCGACGACCCTCTCCATCCCGACCTCGCCGCCGCCGATGTTGACCACGACCACGCCTGCTGCCCGGCCTCCAGGAGTTGCGGGCGATGCGTGCGCGGAATCGCGTGCTCGGACTGCAATCGGCTCATCGGATTCGGGCACGATAACCCGGCCCGGATCCGGCGAGCAGCCGACAATCTTGAAGCGGCGATGAGGCGGCTCGCTAACGACAAACTACGGGAGGCCGCGGTCACCGGGGAGGAGGCGAGGCGGCTTATCGCTGCTGCATCCGAAGCGCTCCGGGGCTGAGGACACGGCCCGGCCACGTCTCAGTCTCGATTCCCCCCGCTCTGGCATCACCGGAACACCGCGCCGCATCATTGAACCGTCCGGCGAGCAATCGGGAGGGATCCGCTATGCAACTCAGGTACACCGCGCCGCTTATCCTCGCTGCTGTTCTGACCCTAGCTGGATGCGCCAGCACCAGTTCCCCGGCCTCGTCCGCCCCTGCGACCGCCGCCGGTTCCCCGAGTTCTGCTGCTGCTGGTGCTCCCTCAGCTGCCGCGGGAAGCCCGAGCACGGCCCCGTGCACCAGCCACTCGTGCATCGCCCGGGACATCGAGCAGGGACTGACCGGGGCCGTGGCCAAGGACGAGTCCGTGATCACCAAGGTCGTCTGCTACAAGTCGACGGTCGTCTTCCATGCCGCCGCGGACACCTACTCAGCGAGCTGCACGGCGACGTACTCCGACGGGTCCGAGGTTTCCGGAACGGGGAATCTCCTGGTATCCCAGCAGGAGGCCACGTTCACGCCGGCCGGCGCATGAGCCGCCCCGGTTGACGGCTGTGTCCTGACCGTGACCCCGCCCGAGATAAGAGGCTGAGAAGATGACCGAGACCGACGCCTGGGCCGATCGCTCGATCCCGACGACCCACCAGCTCGCCCTGTTCCTCGGCGGCTCCCCTGACTCGTTCACGGGCCTGCTGCTGGTGCTGATCGCCAAGGCACAGGCAACCCCGGAGAACATGGGCCGGCTGGAGTTGGCGTTCCCCCGCGAGGTCACGGCGTGGAAGACGTGGCAGTCGATGTCGCCGGCACCCACATTCAGGCAGATGCAGGCGGCGCTGGACCGGCTGGAGCCGCGCACGGACCGCCTGGAGCAGATGGTGCTCGCGGAACTCATGAGCACCCCCTCCGCCACTCCCGAGCGGCCCGAGACCCGCCCCATGGACGGCTACATCGACACCGCGGTCGAGGCCCTCGGCGGCGAGGACACCGAGTTCTACCTGACCGCGCAAGACGCCTCCGCATCCGGGGCGTTCGGTTGCGCGACCGTCCGCCTGTCCTGCCGCTACCAGGGCTGCGAGTGGGGCCTGTTCGTCGGCGAGATAGAGTTGTGGGAGTTCGTCGCCGACGCGCGGGAGCATTGGGAAAGCGAGCACATCCCCGCTGTGGCCACCCCGTCCGGTACGGGAGGCTGAGGGGATGGCTGTCGGCTGGCCGAAGTTCAAGGACATGAACTGGCTGCGCCTGCTCGAAGGCCCCGGCAACCTCGTGGTGCTGCCGATGGCACCTACGATGGCGAACATCACCTACAAGAGCGAGCGCTACTTCCGGATGCCCGACACTCGCAGCACCCTGCGGGACGGCGAGGACGGGGACGGTTTCACCGAGTACGGCGGCGCTTACCTGTGGGATGGCTACTGGACGACGCTGCTGCGGGCGCACGCCGAAGCGGCAACAGGGCTGCGATAGGCCACGCGTCCCTGCGGCTTTCCGCCGCCGCTAGCCTGGTATGGACACCCGCCCCCTCCGCGCCCTATCGTCCGGGTTCATGTGGTCGCGCCGCTCGTTTCCGTTCTGGTTCTTCGGCCTCCTCGTCGTCGCCATCGTCGCGCACAGCCTCGCCCTCGGTGCCATCTGGCTGGCGGTGATGGCCGGCTACGTGATCTCGGTGCTGATCCACCCGAGGGCCCGCTGCACCCGCTGCGGCGGCTCGGGGGAGCTGCGGGGTTCCGTCTACTCCTGGGCCTTCCGGAAGTGCCCCGATTGCCAGGGCGGGCGGATTATCCGGCGCGGCGCGACGGCTCTCGGGTTGCCGCACGTCCGGCAGCAGGCCGCGCAGAACCGGGAGACGCAGAAGAACACGAAGACGCGGCAGCGGTGGTGAGGGCAGCTTAGCTGCGTGTCCCGCAGCTTTTCTATGCGTCACCGCCTAGAATTTCATGCATGACTACTGTCGCCACTGACCGGATCACCGTCTCGCTGATCCCGAAGGCCGCTGCGGACCTGGCCCTGCTCGGGGACCGGACCGGCCTGTCCAAGACCGATCTGGCCAACCGGGCCATCTCCCTGTACGAGTTCATCGACGCCCAGCTCCGAGCCGGGAATGACCTGCTGGTGCGGGACCGGAAGACGGGGGAAACGCAGCTCATCCGGTTCCTGTGACCGGGCAGTCCCGCCAGCCGCGGGCGCCAGCAGGAGGCGGGACCGCGTTGCGGTCTTCTGACCTCGGGGAGACTAGTTCTTGGCGCGGCCGGTTTCGTCTCCTTGTGCGGCTGGCGGGCCTGCGGCTACGGTAGCTCCGCGAACTCTTGTAATCAAGGGGTAGCGCAAAGTGACAGACGATGTCATAATCGGCGCATGACGAGGCAGCGGCGCAACATAAGCAACAGCCGGTCGTTCAGTAACGGCGGCGGTCCCGGCCTAGAGGAAGATCCGTGGTCCGGTAACCCGCTGAGGCCCGTGCACTGGTGGCTATGGTCTTGACGGGCACCTGGCGCAAGTCCAGCTACAGCGCCAGCATGGGAGACTGCCTTGAGGTGGCACCCGCAGGCAATGCGGTACTGGTGCGTGACTCCAGGGACAAGGGCGGCCCCGTCCTCCTCGTCGCTGCCGCGCCCTGGCGGGCGTTCCTCGCCGCGGTTAAGGCTGCCCCCGTGGAATGATGACCGGGTGCAGGCATCCGGACAGGAGGGTCGCGTGGGAGCAGAGGGCATCGCCGTCACGTGGGATGGCGCCAACGCCGACGAGCTGAAGGCGGTAGCCGGGGACAGGTTCGAGGGCCTGGCCGCCCTGGTCCGCAACGATGACGGGGACCTGGTGCCGATGCTCCCCGGCTGGGTGGCCGCGCCGTGGCCGGATGGCTCCGAGGGGCTCGGGATCTTCTCGCCGGGAGCGTGGGAGCACTGGGGCGGGCGCTGACACTGCCCCGTGGCATCATCGGAGCGTGCAGGCATTTCCAGACGGGAAGACCCCGCCGGATCCCGCCTCAGTGCTCGGTGACCTGATCCGCTCCGGGGAAGCGGGACGGCTCAGAGAGGCAGCCGGGATCAGTCAGGCGACGATGGCCGGGGGGCTGGGCATCGCCCGTATGACGCTCTGCAGGGTGGAGAACAGGCAGCAGCGGCCCGGCCGGTTCCTCGCCGGCCGGTGGCTGAGGGTACTGCGGGGACTGGCGAACCATGAGGCCGTGACGAAGGAGCTGGCGGCGGCATGGCGCAGGGGGGCGGCATAAGCGCCACATAAGGCGCATTACTCTCGCTTGCGCGCATTTTGTTTGCGTGAATCTCATCCTGTGATACGCGAAAAGGCAAAACCCCGCTTACGCTGGGAGATGTTCAGGTCTTCCAGAGGGCGGGGTTTGTCATGGAGCATACCAGCGGTATCGGAGACAGGCTAGCGCAGGCGCGGGCCGACCGGGGACTGACCCAGGATCAGCTGGCCGAGCGCGCCGGCATCAGCGCCAAGATGGTGTCCCTCATCGAGCGGGGCAAGCGGACCCCCGGAATCCCCACCGTCTACGCCCTCGCCGGGGCGCTGGGAATCGAGCCGTCACGGCTGCTGGACCGCCATGACCGGCTCGGCGCCGGGGACCGGGAGAAGGGCATCCTGGCCGTCCGCGACGCCCTCCTGGCACCGGGGGACCTGCCGGGGCTGGACCTGGACGACGACGGCCCCGCTGCCCCGCTGGCCGCCCTGGAGCAGGCCGTGGAGACCGGGTGGCAGCTGTACTGGAAGGGGCGGCTGACGGACCTCGCGGCCCTGCTGCCGCCGCTGATCAGCGCGGCCAGGGCCACCGTCCGGGAAACCGGGACCGCAGCGTGCAAGCCGCTCGCGCAGGCCTACCAGCTCGCCGCGGACCTGATGGTGCACATGGGCAACGACGACCTGGCGTTCGGCGGGGCGATGCGGGCGATGCGGGCGGCGGCGCAGGGAGATGACCCGCTGCAGGAGGCCACCCTCGCCGGCACCGCCAGTTGGGTGCTGCTGCACCAGGGGCGGCTCGGGTACGCGGAGAAGGTCGCGGCGAAGGCGGCGGAGAACATCACGCCCCGGTTCCTCGGGGCGGCAGGCAGCGACGAAGAAGCGGAGCAGCGGTTCGCTCATCTCACCGTTTACGGGGCCTTGCTGCTGTCGGCCGCCGCCCCGGCCGCCGCGGCGGGAAACGCGGACGCCGCGGCCGGGTACATGACTGAGGCGCAGGTGGCCGCGCTCTCGTTCGGCGGCCCCGACCGTCACGACTATAACTGCTCGTTCGGCCGCTCCCAGATGGAGATGCAGCGCACGCACCAGATGACCGTGCTCGGGCGGCCGGACCGGGCGCTGAAGGCGGCGGCGAAGGTGCTGCGGTCCGACCTGCTGCCGATAAGCTGGGGCGCGCTGCACCTTGACGTGGCTACGGCGCATCTGGGGCGGAAGAACACCCCGGCGGCGATCGAGGCACTGCTGACCGCCCATGCGGTATCCCCGGAATGGTCAAGACATCAAGGAACGTGGCGGGCCAACGCAGCCGCCGCGATCCGGGCATCCCGGCGCGGGTCCGAGCGGGCCGAGCGGCTCGCCGCAGCAGCGGGGCTCAGGTAGCCGAGTCTCAGCCTGCGAGAACCCTACGTCACCACTGACACCACCGTCCCCGCCAGCCTCGCCAATCTGCAGATGCACGTGCGCGCTGGTACTCCCCGTCCCTTCCGCGTGCCTATGTGTTAGCGGTAGCGTCATTTCCCGTTAAGGGTGTGTTTCGCGCCTTGCGAAGCACACGCAGCGCACCCAGGGAGGGGTGCGGGGAGGCGGATACGCGATGGGCCTGGATATCGCCTGTGCAGAGCTATGGGCAAGCCGCGGAGAAACCTGCCGACCTGAAGCGAGGTGCCCCGGCAGGGTATCGCGGTGACGGGCTTGAGGGCGCGTGCCCGCTCCCTCCTCGCTGCCGTACTGAACCGCCTCCGGCCGCCCGCCGGGCACCATCACGCGGACCCCGGCCCGCCCGTACCGCCGTCAGTGCCGCCGCCCCGGCCGCCCCGCGACGAGCCGTGGCCGCCGCACCAGATGACGATGACGGACATGCCGGCCATCCGGGTGCCGCCCTGGGTCCCTGAGCAGCGGCGAGGGGGACGTCATGCTGGCTGACGACCGCGCCAACATGATGCGACTGGCACAGTTCCGGTCCGCTCACCCCCGCTGGCGGATCGGCTACGACGACGACCACCGCTACTGGCAGGCGTGGCTCCCCGCACCCGACGGGGGGACTGTGCGGACCGCCTACCTGCTGCGGGACCTGCTCGACAAGCTGGACCCGCCCGACAGCGGCTAGCTTTCAGGTTTGCGGCGGCCCGCTAGGAGGCGGCAGTCCCTCCCTCCCCCCCCAGAGGGGCCTGCCTAAGCCGTCGCACGCGGGGGCCGGCCCGGCGAGGAACCCACCCTCGCCCGGCAATCAACCGGGCCGGCCCCCGCACCCTGAGCCCCGCGCCGGGCCGGCCGGAGGGATCCGGGCTCTGCTCTGTCCGGCCCGAGCGTGGCCGCCCGGCGCGGGCCGG
>DASZAD010000202.1:0-10647 GCA_035945415.1 Streptosporangiaceae bacterium | reverse complement strand
ACCTGACTAGGCCCTGTCTCGTGGATCTTGGCGCCAGTGCTGGCCAGCGCGCCTCCGGCGCGACGGGCGGGGCCCACGCGGCGTCCGGCCAGGCGGAGGAGGAGCCAACAGTGGAACTATCGGCGACGACGACCCTGTGCTGGCTTCAACTGGGGCCGGACGTCGCCCGGGCGCCGGTCCGCGCCGCTGAAGATCTACGAGACACGGCCTAGCACGGAAGGAGTCGCTGATGCCTCCCCGGGCGTCCCGGCCCGCTGGTGCCGGCCCGCCGGCGGCGGTAGAGGAGGGTTCGCCGGCCGACCGGCTGATGCGCTCGGCGCAGTTCTTCTTCCCTGGTGAGCAGTCGGCTGACCGGCACCGGCTGGAGCGGTGGGACAGCCGGGCGGCGGAGGAGTTCTACCGGGAGCGATGGCGGCACGACAAGGAGGTCCGCTCCACCCACGGGGTGAACTGCACGGGCTCGTGCTCGTGGAAGGTGTACGTCAAGGACGGGATCATCACCTGGGAGACCCAGGAGGTGGACTACCCGTCGACCGGCCCGGACTCGCCGGAGTACGAGCCGCGGGGCTGCCCGCGCGGGGCGTCGTTCTCCTGGTACACCTATTCGCCGACCCGGGTCCGCTACCCGTACGTGCGCGGGCCGCTGCTGGAGGCGTGGCGGGACGCGCGAGCGCGCACCGCGGATCCGGTGCAGGCGTGGGCGGAGCTGACCGGCGACCGGTCCCGGGTGACCGGCTGGCAGCGGGCGCGCGGCAAGGGCGGCTTCCAGCGGGGTAGCTGGACCGAGGTGGCTGAGCTGATCGCCGCGGCCCAGGTGCATACGATCAAGGAATACGGGCCGGACAGGATCGTGGGGTTCTCGCCGATCCCGGCGATGTCGATGGTGTCGTACGCCGCGGGCACCCGGTTCCTGTCGCTGATCGGCGGCACGATCTCGTCGTTCTATGACTGGTATGCCGACCTGCCGATCGCGTCCCCGCAGGTGTTCGGCGACCAGACCGACGTGCCTGAGTCCGCTGACTGGTGGAACGCCGCATACCTGATCATCTGGGGTACGAACCTGCCGATCACCCGCACCCCGGACGCGCACTTCATGACCGAGGCCCGCTACCGCGGGCAGAAGGTGGTGGTGGTCTCCCCGGACTTCTCCGACCACACCAAGTTCGCCGACGACTGGCTGGCCGCGGCGCCGGGCACGGACGGCTCGCTGGCGATGGCGATGGGACACGTGATCCTGACCGAGTTCTACCGCGACCGGCAGGTGCCCTACTTCCGCGACTACGCCGCGAGCTACACCGACCTGCCGTTCCTGGTCCGGCTGCGGCCGGGAGGCCAGCACGGCGCCTGGCTGCCGGACAAGTTCCTCACCGCTGCCGATCTCGGCCAGCAGGTGCCGGACGCGGCGTTCAAGACCGTGGTGTGGGACGGCGCGGGCGGCGGTCCGGCGGTGCCGAACGGGTCGCTGGGCTTCCGGTGGAACGACACGGACGCCGGGCGGTGGAACCTGGAGCTCGGCGGCATCAGCCCGGCGCTGTCGGTGTCTGGCCTGGCCGGGGCGCAGCCGGTGGCGGTCGCTCTGCCCAGGTTCGACACCGGCGCGACCGAGGGCGGGGACCTGATGGCGCGCGGCGTGCCCGCCGTACGCATCGGGGACGCGCTGGTGACCACCGTGTTCGACCTCATGCTGGCCCAGTACGGGGTGGAGCGGGACGGGCTGCCGGGCGACTGGCCGGCCGGCTACGACGACCCGGATGTCCCCTACACCCCGGCGTGGCAGGAGCGGATCACCGGCGTGCCGGCCCCCGCGGTGACCCGGATAGCGAGGGAGTTCGCCCGCAACGCCGAACGCACCCGCGGCCGGTCCATGATCGCGATGGGCGCGGGCACCAACCACTGGTTCCACTCCGACGAGATCTACCGCACGATGCTCGCCCTGCTCATGCTGTGCGGCTGCGAAGGGGTCAACGGCGGCGGCTGGGCCCATTACGTGGGGCAGGAGAAGGTCCGGCCGCTGACCGGGTGGGCCCACCTGGCGTTCGGCCTGGACTGGCAGCGCCCGCCGCGGCAGATGGCCGGCACCCCGTTGTGGTACCTGGCCACCGACCAGTGGCGGTACGAGGCGTTCGGCGCCAGCGAGCTGGCCAGCCCGGCGGGCCGGGGCCTGCTGACCGGCCGCAGCCTGGCCGACTGCAACGCGCTGGCGGCGCGGCTGGGCTGGCTGCCCAGCCATCCGGCGTTCAACCGCAACCCGCTGGACCTGGCCGGCCAGGCCGCGGCAGCGGGACAGGATGTGACGGGCTACGTCACCGGGCAGCTGCGGTCCGGGGAGCTGCGGTTCGCGGCCGAGGACCCCGATGACCCGGCGAACTGGCCGAGGGTGCTGCTGGTCTGGCGGGCCAACCTGTTCGCCAGCTCGATGAAGGGACACGAGTACCTGCTCAAGCACCTGCTCGGCACCGACCACGCGGTCACCGCGGAGGAGACCCCGCCCGCGTCCCGCCCGGCCGAGGTGGTGTGGCGGGACCAGGCACCGCTCGGCAAGCTTGACCTGTCGGTGGCGATCGACTTCCGCATGACCAGCACCTGCCTGTACTCCGACATCGTGCTTCCGGCGGCGACCTGGTACGAGAAGTACGACCTGTCCAGCACGGACATGCACCCGTTCGTGCACTCGTTCAACCCGGCGATCGCGCCGCCCTGGGAGACCCGCACCGACTTCGACATCTTCTCGCGCGTCGCCGCCGAGTTCTCCCGGCTCGCGGCCACCCATCTGGGCGTACGCCAGGACGTGGTGGCCGCGCCGCTGGGGCACGACACCCCGGATGAGCTGGCCCAGCCGGGCGGGCTGGTCCGGGACTGGAAGGCCGGCCAGTGCGACCCGGTGCCCGGCAAGACCATGCCCAGGCTGATCACCGTGGAGCGCGACTACCCGGCGGTCGCGGAGAAGATGGCCGCCGTTGGCCCGCTGCTGGAGACGCTGGGCACGACCACCAAGGGGGTCACCTGGCATCCGGCGGCCGCGATCGAATACCTGCGAGCGAGCAACGGCATCGTGAGCAGCGGAGTGGCCGCCGGCCGGCCGCGGCTGTCGCTGGACCGCCATTTCTGCGAAGCGATCCTGGCGCTGTCGGGCACCACCAACGGCGAGCTCGCGGTCGCCGGCTTCCGGGTGCTTGAGGGGCGGACCGGCGTGCCTCTGGCCGATCTGGCCGCCGAACGCGCCGGGGACCGGGTCACCTTCGCCGACACGCAGATCCAGCCGCAGCGGGTGATCACCTCGCCGGAGTGGTCCGGCACCGAGTCCGGCGGCCGGCGTTACTCCCCGTTCACCATCAACGTCGAGCGCCGCAAGCCGTGGCACACCCTGACCGGCCGCCAGCACTTCTACCTGGACCACGACTGGATGCTGGAGTTGGGCGAGGCGCTGCCCGCCTACCGGCCCCCGCTGGTCATGGCCCGGCACTTCGGCGACCAGGGCCGGCGTGACCCCGGGCGGCCGGAGATCACCCTGCGCTACCTGACCCCGCACTCGAAGTGGTCGATCCACTCGGAGTACCAGGAAAACCTGCACATGCTGACCCTGTTCCGCGGCGGGCCGGTGATCTGGCTGAACCACGCCGACGCGGCGCGGATCGGCGTGGCGGACAACGACTGGATCGAGGCGTTCAACCGCAACGGGGTGGTGGCCGCGCGCGCCGCGGTCAGCCATCGCATCCCGCCCGGCAGCTGCCTGATGTACCACACCATCGACCGGCACCTCAACGTGCCGAAAACCGAGCTGACCGGGCGGCACGGCGGCGGGGACAACTCGCTGACCCGGGTGATGATCAAACCGACCCACCTGCTCGGCGGCTACGCCCAGTTCTCCTACGCGTTCAACTACTACGGCCCGACGGCGAGCCAGCGCGACGAGGTCACCGTGATCCGCCGCCGCGCTCAGGAGGTGGATTTCACGTGAGGCTGATGGCACAGGTGGCCATGGTGATGAACCTGGACAAGTGCATCGGCTGCCACACCTGCTCGGTGACCTGCAAGCAGACCTGGACCAACCGCGCCGGCGCCGAATACATCTGGTTCAACAACGTCGAAACCAAGCCCGGCCTCGGCTACCCGCGCCGTTACGAGGACCAGGCACAGTGGAAGGGCGGCTGGGAGCTGAGCCGCCGCGGGCGGCTCAAGCTCAAGGCGGGCGGGCGGCTGCGCAAGCTGGCGTCGATCTTCTACAACCCGGACCTGCCAGCCATCGACGACTACTACGAGCCATGGACCTACGACTACGAACGGCTCACCACCGCGCCGCTGTCGGACGACCTGCCCTCGGCACGGCCCAAGTCGCAGCTCACCGGCCGGAACATGCGCCCGGAGTGGGGTCCGAACTGGGACGACGACCTGGCCGGCGCCCCGCAGACCGCCCCCGCCGACCCTGACTTCGCCGGGCTGGCGCAGACGCTGGGGCTGGACTTCGAGCGGGTGTTCATGTTCTACCTGCCGCGGATCTGCGAGCACTGCCTGAACCCGTCCTGTGTCGCGTCCTGCCCCTCGGGCGCGATGTACAAGCGGGCCGAGGACGGCATCGTGCTGGTGGATGAGGACCGCTGCCGGGGCTGGCGGTTCTGCGTATCCGGCTGCCCGTACAAGAAGGTGTACTTCAACCACCGCACCGGCAAGGCGGAGAAGTGCACGTTCTGCTTCCCGCGGATCGAGGCCGGCCAGCCCACCATCTGCTCGGAAACCTGCGTGGGACGGCTGCGCTACCTCGGCGTGATGCTCTACGACGCGGACGCGGTGGCCGCCGCCGCTGCCACCCCGGGGGAGCAGGACCTCTACCGCGCACAGCTGTCTGTGTTCTGCGACCCGCACGACCCGGCCGTCGTCGCCGAGGCCGAGCGGGCCGGCATCGCCCACGACTGGATCCAGGCCGCGCAGCGGTCCCCGGTGTACGAGCTGATCATCCGCCACCGGGTGGCGCTCCCGCTGCACCCGGAGTACCGCACCATGCCCATGGTCTGGTACATCCCGCCGCTGTCACCGGTCACCGACATCGTGCACGCGGCCGGCTACGCCGGCGAGGACTCCGACCAGGTGTTCGCCGCCATCGAGGACCTGCGCATCCCGCTCGGCTACCTGGCCAACCTGTTCACCGCCGGCGACGTCCAGGTGGTGCAGCAGGTGCTGCGACGGCTCGCGGCCATGCGCGCGCACATGCGGGCCCGCCAGCTCGGGGACGAGCCGGAGGCGGCGCTGGCCGCCGCCGCGGGCATGGACCCGGTCGCGGTGGACGACCTGTACAGGCTGCTGGCGATCGCCAAGTACGACGAGCGGTACGTCATCCCGCAGACCCACCATGAGGCCGCCGGCCGGCTGATGTCCCAGCACTGCTCGCTCGGCTACCCCGGCGGCGGCGCCGACTACGGCGAGCACACCGCCGACACCCTCGCCGGCCACTTCCACCTGGGCACCCGTCCGCTGGACGGTCAGCGGTCCGGCAGCATGTTCGCCGACAGCGACGGGCGCGCCCGGTTCAACCTGCTCGGCTGGAACGGGACCGACCCCGCGCCAGACCTGTTCCCGCGGACGGCCCCCGAATGAAACGCCGCCACGCGCACCCAAACGTCGAGCGAGCGCTCGTTTACAAGATCGCATCCGTGCTTCTGCAGTACCCGGACGAGCAGGTGTACGGCCGCCTCGGCGACATCACCGCCGCCGTGACCGGGCTGACCGGGACCGCGCACCGTGACCCGCTCGCGCGGGTCGCGGACTGGCTGGGCGACCAGGAGCCCGGCGCCGCGCAGCGGCACTACGTCCAGACCTTCGACCTGTCCCGGCGCTGCTCGCCTTACCTGACCTACTACAAGTACGGCGACACCCGCCAGCGCGGCATGGCGCTGCTCGCCCTCAAGCACGTCTACCGGCGGGCCGGCCTGGAGCCGGCCGGGACCGAACTGCCGGACTACCTGCCCGCCGTGCTGGAGTTCGCCGCCCTGGCCCCCGGCGACGCCGGCGCCCGGTTGCTGACCGGCCACCGGGCCGGGCTGGAACTGCTCCGCCAGGCGCTGCACGCCGCCGGCAGCCCCTACGCCGAGGTGCTCGACGCGGTCACCGCCACCCTGCCGGCCATGTCCGCCCGGCAGGCCGCCGACGTCCGGCGCCTGGCCGCCGACGGGCCGCCCGCCGAGCAGGTCGGGCTCGACCCCGCCGGCACCGCGCCGTTCGCCCCGCCCGAGTTGCTCGGCGGCAGGATGGAGCCCCGCCCATGAGCACCGGACCGGTAAGCATTGGGCCGGTAAGCATTGGGCCGGTAAGCACTGGGCCGGTAAGCACTGGGCCGGTAAGCACTGGGCAGCTGTGGCTGTGGGTGATCCTGCCGTACGCCGCGCTGGTCATCTTCGTCGTCGGGCACGTGTGGCGGTGGCGGTACGACCAGTTCGGCTGGACCAGCCGCTCCACCGAGCTCCAGGAAAAACGGCTGCTCAAATGGGGATCCCCGCTGTTCCACTACGCCACCTTCGCCGCGATCGCCGGGCACGTCCTCGGCATCCTCATCCCCAAATCGGCCACCCAGGCCCTCGGCATCCCCGAATCCACCTACACAACGTTCTCCGGCGTCGCCGGGTCGATCGCCGCGATCGGCGTGCTCATCGGCGCCGGAATCCTCATCTTCCGCCGCATGGGCGTGCCTCGGGTGCGCGCCACCACCAGCGCGGTCGACTACCTGGCCCTCATCCTCCTCGGCATCATCGTGGTGCTCGGCATCTACCTCACGCTGGGGGTGCAGGAGTTCGGCGCCGGCTACGACTATCGCAACACCGTCTCGATCTGGTTCCGCAGCCTGTTCACCGGCAGTCCCAACGTGCACGCCATCGCCAGCGCCCCGATCATGTACCAGGTGCACGCCGCCGCGGCCTGGGCCATCTTCGCCGTCTGGCCGTTCAGCCGCCTGGTGCACGCGTGGAGCTACCCGCTCTACTACCTATGGCGGCCCTACATCGTCTACCGGCACCGCACCGCGAGTCCCCCCGCCGAACCCGGGACCAGCGGCCGCCGCTGGCGCCGGATCGGCGTGCGCTACTAGGCCGTGTCGCGGGGATGAGCACTTCTCGTGGTACTAGCGGACGGGCACGACTCCTCAGCCGGGCCGCCCCGGCCATCCGGGATTTGCACCCGGGCTACTTCGCGTTCGTGATGGCCACCGGGATCGTCTCGACCGGGATGTTCCTGCTCGGACCGGCCTGGCTGTCGCGGGCGCTGCTGGTTATCGCGTCGGCCGGGCTGGTGGTCCTGACCGTGGCGCTGGCGGCCCGGGTGGTCTTCTTCCGGGCCAGCGTGGCCGTCGACGTGAAGGCGCCGGACCGGGTGTTCGGCTTCTTCACGTGTGTCGCCGGCCTGAACGTGCTGGGCGTCCGGTTCGCTTTCGCCGGGCATCCGCTGGTGACCGCGGTCCTAGCCGCGGTGGCCGCGGCCATCTGGCTGGTGCTGACCTACGGAGTGCCCGCCAGCCTGTTGCTCACCCGCGAACGGGCCTCGGTCCTCGACGGCGTCAACGGGACCTGGCTGCTGTGGGTGGTCGCCACGCAGTCCATCTCGGTCTCGGCGGCGGCCCTCATCACCACGTGGCCGTCGCAGTCCGCGCTGCTCGCGCCAGTCGCTGTCGGACTGTGGAGCGTCGGGCTGCTGCTCTACCTGATGCTCGTCGCGCTCATCATGCAGCGCTGGCTGACCGTTCCCACGACGCCGGCCACGCTCGGACCGCCCTATTGGATCCTGATGGGTGCTACCGCGATCACCGTGCTGGCAGGCGCTCGCGACCTGGCCCTGCCGCGGGATATCCCGGCCGTCGCGGCGACCGCCGGTTTCGTCGAGGGCTTCTCGTTCGCCCTGTGGGCCTTCGGCACCTGGTGGATCCCGCTGCTCGTCATCCTCGGCTTCTGGCGGCACATCCGGCGGCACTGGCCGCTCACCTACGAGCCTCCCCTGTGGAGTGTGGTCTTCCCGCTCGGCATGTACAGCGTGGCCACGCTGAACTACGGCAAAACCGCCCACCTGGCCTTCATGAAACCCCTCGCCCGGTTCATGATCTGGGTCGCCGTCATCGCGTGGGCGCTGGTCGCGGCCGGCTTTCTCACCCGGCTCATCCGCCACTCCGGCAGATCCGGAGCCGGGACGTCAGCGGTCCCCGGCACCACCACAACCACCACGACATGACCGCAGCGCCGGGAATGCCCCCCGGGCGGCGGATGCGGTGCGTCACTAAGGTTCCTATGCTGCAGTGATGGGGCACGTCCGGGTGGGCACGGCGTCGTGGACGGACCGGACGCTGATCCAGTCGGGCTGGTACCCGGCCGAGACCGGCACGCCGGAAAAGCGGCTGCGGTATTACGCCCGCCAGTTCCCGCTGGTCGAGGTGGACGCGACCTACTACGCGCTGCCCGCCGAGCAGACCGCCAAGGCGTGGGCCGCGCGGACCCCGGCCGGATTTCTCTTCAACGTCAAGGCGTTCAGCCTGTTCACCCAGCATCCCACCCGGGTGTCATCGCTTCCGGCCGGCCTGCGCGAGGCCGTGGCCAAGAACGGGAAAGACCGGGTCTACCTCAAAGACGTGGATGCCGCAGCGGTCGATGAGTCGTGGCAGCGGTTCCTGTCCGCGCTGGAGCCGCTGCGCGCGTCCGGCAAGCTGGGAGCGATCCTCCTTCAGTTCCCACCCTGGTTCCCGATCTCCCGTGCACACAAGGATTACATCGTGTCCTGCGCGGAGCGGATCGCGCCGCGCCGGGTGTGCGTGGAGTTCCGCAACCACACCTGGATGACCGAGGACAACCAGCCGGAGACCCTGGACTTCCTGTCCTCCCACCAGCTGGCCTACGTCTGCGTCGACATGCCGCAGGGCCACCGGGACTCCATCCCTGCGGTGCTGGCCGTCACCACTCCCGAGCTGGCCGTGGTCCGCATGCACGGCCATTCGGACAAGTGGGATAGCCGGGACATCTACGAGCGGTTCGGCTACCGCTACAGCGACGACGAGCTGGCCGGGTGGGCGCCCAGGATCGCCGGCCTGGCCACCGGCGCCGAAGAGACGCACGTCGTGTTCAACAACTGTTACCGCGACTATGCCCAGACCAATGCCCAGCAGCTCGCGTCGCTGCTGACCCGCCACGATTCGTTATTGATAAATTCCTTATTCAATTAACGACCCGGGCTGGCCACCGCGGTCGTCGCGAGCCCGAGACCACAGGAGGCGACATGCCGCCAATCATTTCCCGGGGCTTTCACGGGCGCCGCCGCGACGACGTTCCGCCCAACCGGATCCCGCCGGGCCAGTACGTGACGCCGGACTTCCCGGTGCTGTCGGCCGGGCCGACCCCGCATACGCCGCTGGAGCGGTGGGACCTCTCCATCACCGGCGAGGTGGACGAGCCGCGCCGGTGGAGCTGGGCGGAGTTCCGCGCGCTGCCCAGCGAGGACGTGACCGTGGACATCCACTGCGTGACGAAGTGGTCGAAACTGGACACCATGTGGCGCGGCGTGGCCGTGGAGACGCTGCTGGACGGGATCGAAAGCGCCGCCGAGCACGTCGTCGCGTTCTCCGACGGCGGCTACACCACCAACCTGCCGCTCGAAGACGTCATGGGCGGCCAGGCGTGGGTCGCGTTCAGCTACGACGGCCAGCCGCTGGCGCCGCAGCACGGCGGGCCGGCGCGCCTGCTCGTACCGCACCTGTACTTCTGGAAGAGCGCGAAGTGGATCCGCGGGCTGCGCCTGACGGTCCAGGACGAGCCCGGCTTCTGGGAGACCAACGGCTACCACAACTACGGAGACCCATGGCGCGAGCAACGGTACTGGGGCGACTGAACTGGCGGCTCGCGGAGGTCGCGAAAGTCGTCGCGGAGACGCCGCACACCTTCACGATCGCCTTCGACGTGCCCGGCTGGCCCGGGCACCGCGCCGGGCAGCACGTGGACGTGCGGCTGACCGCCGATGACGGGTACCAGGCGGAGCGCAGCTACTCGATCGCGTCGGCGCCGGATGGCACCCGGATCGACCTCACCGTGGAACGCCTGGACGACGGTGAGGTCTCCCCGTACCTGACCGGCGAGCTGCGGCCGGGTGACCAGATCGAGCTGCGCGGGCCGGTCGGCGGCTATTTCGTCTGGGAGCCGGTCCAGGGCGGCCCGCTGCTACTGGTGGCCGGCGGCTCCGGCATCGTGCCGCTGATGGCGATGCTCCGGGACCGCGCCGCCGCGGGCAGCCACGCGGAGGCGCGGCTGCTGTACTCCTCGCGCTCCTGGGAGGAGATCATCTACCGATCCGAGCTGGACCGGCTGGCCGGCGACGGCCTCTCGGTCGTCCACACGCTGACCCGGGCCCACCCGCCCGGCTGGACCGGCCATGCCCGGCGTGTGGACGCGGCGATGCTGGCCGAGGTCAGCCCGCCGCCTGCCGCGCGGCCGCTGGTGTATGTGTGCGGGCCGACGCCGTTCGTGGAGGCGGTGGCCGAAGCGTTGGTGCGGCTCGGGCACCAGCCAGCCGCGATCAAGACCGAGCGCTTCGGGCCCACGGGAGGCTGACATGGACGAGCTGAGGCTCGACGGCAACGCGATCGCGGGCCTGCTCCAGGAGGTGTTCGGCGCCGAGACGACCACCGCCGCCGCT
>DASZAD010000201.1:0-4020 GCA_035945415.1 Streptosporangiaceae bacterium | reverse complement strand
TGGAATCCGTGGCTGAACGCGTGGCTGACGACCTCGTCCGCCATCACCCGCGCGTGCCACGCCTCGGCCAGGCGCAGCAGGCCCTCCCAGCCGCCCGCGGCCTCATACACGTTCTGCATGTCCCCCAAGATGCCAAGACCGGCGCGATGGTGGCAGATTGCATATCTATCCACGACCTGACAGACACCGGAATACGCGCTTCTGCCGCCAGGAGTGCGGCGCCCTCGGCAGTGCCGGGAGGGAGCTGGCCCGGGCCGCCGATTGTGGGCACTATGAAGCAGGTGACAGACCGGGTAACGGTAAGACGGTGGCTGGCCGGCTACGAGGCCGCCTGGCGGGTGTCAGGCACCGAGGGCCTCGCAGGCCTGTTCACCGGCGACGCCAGCTACCTGCAATCCCCCTACGAACAGGCAATTTCGGGCTTGGACGCGATCAGGCGGATGTGGGAGGAAGAACGAGAAGGCCCGGACGAGGTCTTCACCCTGGCCACGGACATTCTCGCGGTCGACGGCCCGATGGCGGTCGTCCGGGCCGAGGTCTGCTACGGAGATCCACCCCGCCAGGAGTACCGCGATCTGTGGGTCATCCAGTTCGCCGATGACGGCCGCTGCACTCGGTTCGAGGAGTGGCCCTACTGGCCTGGGCGACCCTACTCCGCTCACGACGACCTGGCCTAGCTGATCACTGCGACGTCCTCAATTGGCTGATCGGGTTGGTTGCTGGAGCGCTTCGCTTTCGCGGCGGCGCGTGGATGGTGCGATAAGCACGGCGGAGGTTCAGTGCGGCCAAAGATGTCGGTGGCTATGGCGGTAGCTGGGTGATGCGCTGTGCGGTGAGGGTGTGTCCTGCTGATGTGAGCCGCTCGGCGAGGGGGGCGCCCATCGCGGTGGCCGGGGTGAGCACGCCGGCCCGGTCGGGCAGGCGGTCGCGGTCGAGGGCGAGGCAGAGCGCGCTTTCGCCGAGCATGACCGAGGTGGCGGCGTAGCCCGGGTCACCCCGGGCTTCGATCTTCCCCAGGTAGCTCATCCCGGCGGAGGTGCGGGTATGGATTTGCATCCGGAAATAGCCCGCCCGGCGGGTCTTGTCGCCAGGGCCTTGGCCAGGCCGGGGCAAGACCGTGCCCATCAGCGCCCGCGAAGGCGGGAACGCCAGCCCTGCTGTCAGCGCCTTCAGGCCGGCCGCCAGCGCGGCGGCCTGCACGGGCGCGGATGGGCTGGACCCGAAGCCGGTGACTTCCCGGTACCGGAACCGGCGCCCGTAGGCCCAGTCCTGCAGGGCGTTGCTGCGCCGTACCACCCGGGTATTGAGGCTCGCCATGATAAACGGCCCCACCCAGATCCCCAGGCCCGCGTCATGGCAGGCCCAGCCGAGGTCACGTTGGTCACCGAGGTCGGGTTCGGCCCCGCGGTCGGGGCTGAGCGCATAGGGATCGTCGACCAGCCTGCGTGCCTGCGCGCTGGCCCGCACCTCATCCCACTGGCCCATCCCGGAGGCCAGCGTCCCGCCGCTCACACCACCCCGCACAGCTGTCACGACCAGCGTGGTGTCCTCCAGATCACCGGCGCCCTCGCTGCGGGCGGCCTGATGCAGCAACAGCACGCCCAGGTCGGAGGGAATGGAATCAAACCCGCACGAGTGCACGATGCGCGCGCCCGTGCCCGCAGCCACGCCGTGATAGCGGTCGATGCTGTCCCGCATGAACAGCACTTCTCCGGTCAGGTCCGCGTAATTGGAGCCCGCGCGGGCGCAGGCCTCAACCAGCGCCAGACCCTGGCGGCGATACGGCCCCACCGTGGTCACCACCACCTGGGCGGCGCGGGCCAGCGCCGCCAGCGACGCTCCATCACCGCAATCGGCCACCAGCAGCGGCCACGATGAGGCGGCACTCCCTAGCCGCGCCCGGACATCCGCGAGCCGCCGTCCGGACCGGCCGGCCAGCCCGATCCGGACACCGGGCGGCGCGTGATCAGCCAGGTAGCCCGCTACCAGCCGCCCCACGAAACCGGTGACACCGAACACCACAACATCCAGTTCGCGGTCGCCGCTCACCCGCCCATGCTAAGGACACCAGCCCGGCCGGCGCAGCCCCTGAGTGCTCCCTGCGCCACCAGTGTGTCGGCGTCCAGGCACCAGCTCAGTTGGCTTTCAGGCCTGGCGAGCAATCGGTAGCCGGACTGTAGACGTGTCGAGGACCACGGCCGTAACCTTTTGCGCAGGGCATCGGGCCAAGCTGTGACGAGGCGGCGCGGGATTTTGTGGCCGTGGGGACGATCGGCGAGCGGCCGGGTTGGAGGGACCATGAGGCGGAGCAAGTCATCGGATTCCGGCAGGCCGGCGCCTGCGCCGGCGATGCCGGTGGCCGGGCGTCCGGTCCGGCGGGCGCGACGGGCTGTCCGCCGGCGCACGGGCGTGGCCATCGGCGCCGTTGCCGCCCTGCTGGTGCCGCTGCTCAGCGCAACCTCGACATCGGCGACGTCGACGGCCGAAGACGGCGCGGACACGTTCAGCGTTGCATCCGGGACGGCGGTGATGTTCAGCAGCAGCAAGGTCATTATCTCGGTGCCGGGCTCGTCGCCATCGATGGTGATCACCTGCACCTCGTCCACCTTCCGCGGCAAGACGAAGTCGTCCCTGCGGTTCCCGGCGGGCCTGCCGGTGCTCACCGACGCCGGCAACGCGTCGTGCACGGACAGCCTCGGGTTCACAGACTCTTTCGCGGCGAACTCGGTCAACGGATCGTGGGCCGTCGCCGAGACGGACTTCACGAACGCAGGCGCAGGCGACGAGGGTCTTCCCGAGCCAAATGCAACGGGTGACAAGTTCATGATCCACATGCCTAAGGGCGGGCTCATCGACACGAACAACTGGCCGTGCAGCCTGACCTTTGCACCGTCGGGCAACGCAAGCATCAGCGGCGCCTACAACGACGCCGGAACCTTTTCGGTCAAGAACGCCAAGATCGCGATCAGTATGAGCGGGCCTGCATTCTGCGGCCCAGCCTCTCAGACCGTGACGCTCACCGCCACCTACACGCTGACCCCGGCAATCTTCGACGAGGGCTGAGAACCGCCCGGCCTGACGCTCCGGTTGTGTGACCGCCCGCTCACCGCTCGAACCGTCCGTTATGCGTCGTTCAATCAGCTGGTAGCGCGCGCTGATCGATTGACCGGACGACGGCTGGATGGGTAGAAGGCAGCCACGTTACCCTCCTCGCCGGTGCCGCCCGATAAGCAGCCGGCCGCTCAGAATCAGACTCCGCCTGGCCGGATCACGAAGGCCGGGCGGAGCCCAGGCCCACACAGCGGCAGGCCCCAGCGCCGCAACCGACCGTGACCCGAATTTCGATCACGAACCGCCGTTAGGCGCTGCGATCAGGGGGGAGTTGTCTAGCCTCGTGGACGCGCATATCCGGTTAATTTTGCCGGGTTGGTGGGGTGGCGAACGCGCCGGTGACGGCGGTCGTTCAGCCGGTGATCAAACACGAGCGCCAAGGACAGGGCGGCAGGTCGGGCGCACCTCCATCCTGGACCGGGTCAACGGCGAGCTGGCTGGCCTGCTGACGGGCGATAGCGGTGGGGAGCGGATACTGCAGGACCTGGAGGCCGCGAACGCGTTCGTGGTGGCGGTGGACCCGGGCCGGTCGTGGTTCCGCTACCACCACCTGTTCGCCGACCTGCTGCAGCTGGAGCTGCGCCGCACCGAGCCGGACCAGGTCGCCGGGCTGCACCGGGCCGCCGCCGGGTGGCTCGCCGGGCACGGGTACCCGGTGGAGGCGGTCCGGCACGCCCAGGCCGCACAAGACTGGGAGCTGGCCCGGCGGCTGCTCGCCGACCATTGGCCTGGGCTGTATCTGGACGGGCAGGCCGCCACCATTCACGAGCTGCTCGCCGGGTTCCCCGCCGGGCAGCTGGTGGCGGATGCGGAGCTGGCCGCGGTGGCCGCCGGGGATGAGCTGGACCGTGGGTCGCTGGAGGCGGCGGAGCGATACCTGGGCGTGGCGGAGCGCGGATTGGCGTCGGT
>DASZAD010000200.1:0-5208 GCA_035945415.1 Streptosporangiaceae bacterium | reverse complement strand
CCGGTCGTTCTTGCCGAGAGAGCCCCGCCGGTACCCGAGATCGCGCACGTCGAGGTCCCCGGGTTGTACTCCCATGTGCTCAGCCCAAGATCGGATCCGCCGAGGGAGCCACGCCTGAGCACGTCGCCGGTACCAGCTGATCATCGCGTCGCCTCCCTGGTCGGCCTCTATGGTGGCACGTGGCATCCGGAGCCGACCGCGATCGAGTCTTACGGCCGCGCCGGGGGTCGTCAGTGAGTTGGAGACGGTAGTGGCGACCGAGATAGTCGAAACCCTCTCCGGTGATGAACTCCTTGGTCGGACGGGCGGGCAGCAGTAGGTGCTTGTCGGCGAGCTTGCGGAACACCCAGCGCCGTTTCGACCAAGCCCAGGCGGCGACTGCATCGGGATTGGGCCCCTGAGGGGCGTGTAGCAACAGGGAGCCGTCACGGTCGATAGTGATCCCTACGGTGCGACGCTGGTCGGATTCCCGGACAGATTCCCAGGACCGCGAAACTCAGATCAAACGAGAATCAGGCCCCATCCTCGACGTGGGATGAGACCTGACAGAGCCTCTGACCTGGCCAAATGCTCGTGGGCGATACTGGGATCGAACCAGTGACCTCCTCGGTGTGAACGAGGCGCTCTCCCGCTGAGCTAACCGCCCGTGCCGCGCTCCCCCGCAGGGTACGCGAGCGATCACAGACTAGCGCATCGCCCCGCGCCCCGGGCCAGCCCGGCCTCGCGGCCGCCGTCAACCGGCTAAATCGGGACGCAATGCGATAACAATTCACAGTCAAGATCGCCACGGCAGGCTGCTTAAGACCGTAACCATACGGTTAGATGACCCCGCGCTTGCGACCGTACGCCCTGGTCAGCGGGCATATGGCGACCCGGTCCTGGCCCAGGGAGGGCTGGTGGCTTTGCCGGACGCGTCGCCTGATGACCGATTTGTGGACCAGTGACCGACGTTACGGGCGACAAGATCAGCGGAATCACCAGGTAAAAGATTCGACCGTCGAGCGCGTCATAACGACGGGCGGCGGCGTCAGAACCACGAAAGCCCGGCTCGCGGCGCCGGGACTGCACGAGGTAGGGGGTGTGGCCTGATGATGGAGAGCGGCGCCACAGTATCGGCCGAGCTTGGCCTCATGCTTGTCGTTCCGCAGCGTGCGACCGTCCCGCTCGTGGCCAGCCTGTCCTACTCCGCTGACGACCCGTACGCGGTTCGCATGGCCTTCCACGTGGGGACAGATGAGACGGTCGAGTGGATCTTCGCCAGGGACCTGCTCGGGGTGGGCATGGACGAGCTCTCGGGAGAAGGAGATGTCCAGGTGTGGCCGTCCGACGAGGACGGTCAGCCGGTACTGCACATCGTGCTCTCGTCCCCGTTCGGGCAGGCGCACTTTGTGGCCCTCCAGGAGCCGATCGCCGAGTTCTTGCGCCGCGCCTACGATGCGATCCCGGCCGGACGCGAAGGCGACTACATCGACATCGGAGGGGAGCTTGATGGCCTGCTCTGGCAGGCCTAGCCACCTTACGGATCGGGGGACCGGGCCGCGCGGGACGCGAACACCTGCGCGGCCTTTCTCGTGACCGGGCCTGGACAGGCGGGCAGCGCCACCCCGTTGACCGATCTGATCGGCTGCACGTCCCTGGTCGTCGAGGTCAGGAACGCCTCCCGGACCCAGACGAGCGTTTCCGGAGGGTCGTCCCCGCGGGTCAGTACAGCCGCGGGAACGTCCCGTTCGGTGCCGCCGAACCATTCGAGCACCAGCCCCCTCGTCACCCCGGCCAGGCAGCCGGCCGACAGCGGCGGCGTGATCAGTTCGTCGCCTACCACCAGGAACACGTTGCTCCCGGTCCCCTCGCACAGGTTTTCCTGCGTGTTCGCGAAGATCGCCTCACCGGCCCCGCGCTGGGCCGCGTAGGCCAGCGCGCGGACGTTCTCCGCATAGGAGATCGTCTTGACGCCGGCGAGCGCGCCGCGTTCGTTACGCGGCCAGGGCACCAGCGTCGCATCGGACTCGGGTGCCCGCTCCGGCAGCGGGCCGAGCGCGATCACCACGGTGGGCGGCGACTCGCCGCGCTCTGAGCCGAGCGGCGACTCCCCCGCCGTGACCGTGATCCGGATCCGGGCCCGGTCCGGGCGGCCGGACGCCCCGAGGACGGCGAAGACCCCCGCCTGGATCGCGTCCAGGTCGGGCGCTGGCAGGCCAAGTCCCGCGGCCGACGAGGCCAGCCGCGCCAGGTGCCGCTGCAGCGCGAACGGCGTCCCCTCGATGACCTTGAGCGCCTCGAATACCCCGTCACCCGTGGTCAGCCCGTGGTCGAACACCGACACCCTGGCGTCGGCGGCGAAGACCAGCTCGCCGTTGATCCAGACCATCATCGGAGGCCGCCGCAGGCCCCGGCAGCTGCCTCACACAGGCTGGGCAGCAGCTCGCTGACCGTTGCGATCTGCTCCGCCACCTCGCGGTCGACCTCCATCATCGGCACCCGCGCCCGGATGGCCGCGTGTACGGCCCGGGTCGGCTCGGCGGGCAGGGCGATGCCGGCCCGCAGGTCCACGCCCTGTGCCGCGCAGCACAGCTCGACGGCCAGGCAGGCGCGCACGTTGGCCACCACCTCGCGGAGCTTGCGGACCGAGGTCCAGCCCATGGACACGTGATCTTCCTGCTTACCCGAGGTCGGGATGGAATCCACGCTGGCCGGGTGGGCGAGCACCTTGTTTTCGCTGACCAGCGACGCGGCCGTGTACTGGGCCAGCATGAAGCCGGAGTTGGTGCCGGCGTCCGGGGCCAGGAACGGCGGCAGGCCGCGGGAGAAGGCCGGGTCGAGCATCCGGTCCACCCGGCGCTCGCTGATGCTGGCCAGCTCGGACAGCGCCATTGCCAGCATGTCGGCGGCGAAGGCCAGCGGCTGGCCGTGGAAGTTGCCGCTGATCATCACCTCGCCGTCCGGGACGATGACCGGGTTGTCCACCACCGCGCCGAGCTCGGTCTCGACCACCTGGCTCGCGTACGCCAGCACGTCCCGTACCGCCCCGTGCACCTGCGGCGCGCAGCGCAGGCAGTAGGCGTCCTGCACCGCGTGCCTGCTGTGCCGGTGGCTGGCCATCAGCGGGGATCCGGCCAGCAGCGCCCGCAGGTTAGCGGCGCTGTCGAGCTGGCCGGGGTGCGGGCGGATGCGCTGCACCCGCTCGTCGTAGGGGCGGTCGTGACCGAGCAGCGCCTCCACCGACATCGCGCAGGCCACGTCGGCCGCGCGCACCAGCATCCGCGCGTCGTGCACCGAGAAGGCCAGCAGGGCCTGCATTGGTTCGGTGCCGTTGACCAGGGAGAGGCCTTCTTTGGGGGCGAGCTCCAGCGGCTGCAGGCCGTGTGCGGCGAGCACTTCCGCGGCCGGACGGCCCTGCGGCTCCCGGTCGCCCGCCGCCCGCAGCCGGCCCGCGCCGATCAGCGGCTGCGCCAGGTGCGCGAGCTGAGCCAGGTCACCGGAGGCGCCGACGGAGCCCTTGCAGGGGATGACCGGCATCAAGCCCAGGCTGAGCAGCTCAAGCAGCCGGGCCGGCAACTCTGGCCGCACGCCCGAATACCCCGCCGCCAGCGTCCGCGCCCGCAGCAGCAGCAACGCGCGTACGGTCACGTCATCCAGCGGCTCGCCGGTCGCCGCCGAGTGCGATCTGATGATCGCGGCTTGCAGCCGGGTCAGGTCGCGCTCCCCCACCGGCGTGTCGGCCAGCGCACCGAACCCCGTGTTCACTCCGTACACGGGCGCGTCGCCGCTGATCGCCGCCATGACCACCTTGCGGCTGGCCTCCATTCTGGCAGGCACGCCCGGGCCGAGCTCGGCGCGCGCCTGGCCCAGCGCCACGTCCACCACATCCTGCACGCTGAGACCATCACCGCTGACGATCACTGTTCGCATGTCAGACAGCCTGCCACCTGGCTCACCCCGGTGTCGCGCGGGCATCCGCAATTACGCCGGCCATGGGGCGTAAAGGAAGAAAATGGATCAATCACGCGGCGGTGGCGCCGCCCTCCCAGCCGAACGTCGCGGTCAGCCCCGCCGCCCCGGCCGGCGTGATCCGTACGCTGCGCGACCGGGAGCCGCGCTCGATCCAGCCGAGCTCGAACAGGCGGGCGGTGATCGCGGCGGCGAGAGCCCCGCCGAGGTGCGGCTGACGCTGCGTCCAGTCCAGGCAGGCGCCCGCGAAGCGGCGACGCGAGATCTTCGGCGGGTCGGGATTCATACCGAACGACGCCAGGCGGGACGCTCCGCTCCGGGTGAGGCGGTAACGCACGCTGGCCAGGTCCGTGGCGCCATTAACCTCGGCCAGCATGTCCGCACGCAGCATGGAGTCGAGCAGTTCCACGCCGGCCCGGCCCGCCAGATGGTCGTAGCAGGTGCGGGCCTCCGCCAGCGCAGCCGCCAGCCGTGACTGGCGCAGGCTGCGCACCGGCGCGGGCGCGCCAAGCTGGGACAGCGCCTCGATGGCCGCAGCCACCTCGGCGCCAGCCAGCCGGTAGTACCGGTGCCTGCCCTGCCGGACCACGGTGACCAGCCCGCCGTCGAGTAGCTTGGCCAGGTGCGCGCTCGCCGCCGGCGCGCTCACCGCGGCCACCCTGGCCAGCTCGCTGGCCGCCAGCGGCCGGTCGTCCAGCAGAGCGGTGAGCATCGCGGCGCGAGCGGGATCAGCCATCAGCAAAGCCGGAGATGCGATGCCGGCGTCGCGGGACTGAGATGCTGTCATACGGGAAGCCTAACGCGTTGATATTTCACTGAGAGATGAAGTATGGATGGCACCTGGTGGATGCCGGTGCGAGTTTGATCGGAGCGCAGGATGGGCTAAAGTTGCTGAGCGCACGCTGGTGTTGACCGGCGTCACGCGGACGTAGCGCAGCTGGTAGCGCATCACCTTGCCAAGGTGAGGGTCGCGGGTTCGAATCCCGTCGTCCGCTCGGAGGCGCCGGATCTCACCTCGCTTGTCGGCGGGTCATACGGCTCTTCGGCATCGTGGGCGCCGAGAGATCGCGGCGCGTACGCGGCGGAGTGGCCGAGTGGCTTAGGCAAGGGCCTGCAAAGCCCTGTACACGGGTTCGATTCCCGTCTCCGCCTCGCAGCACCCGGGCGGTTAGCTCAGGGGGAGAGCGCTTCCCTGACACGGAAGAGGTCGCAGGTTCAAATCCTGCACCGCCCACTGCGCCGCCCACCATGAGGTCTTCA
>DASZAD010000199.1:0-1804 GCA_035945415.1 Streptosporangiaceae bacterium | reverse complement strand
GACCACGCGGTGCAGGTCGTTCGAGGTGGCCCGGGGGGAGGGAATGGTGTCCTGGTCGACCAGGTCCACCTCCGCCCCGGCGCGGACGCACTCCACGGCCGTGAGCAGGCCGATGACTCCGCCGCCAACCACTACGACCCGCAACGGGATCACCCGCCGCCGGTGGAATCGGCCGGGAGCAGCGGCGGCCTGAACGGCTTGACCTCGGACACGTCGAACGCCCCGGTGGCGAGCACGCCGTCGTACCCGCCGGCCCGCCTGGCCGCCGCGCCGAGGTCGATGAGGATCGGTGCGGCCAGCGCGAGCAGCGCCTTGACTTCGAGGAACAGGTCACCCCAGGCCTCGGGCTCCTCCTCGAGCCCGCGCCCGTCGAGGCGGGCGGCGTGCCTGCCCAGCCGGGCGATCTGCACCATGATCGCGTCAGCGGCGCGGTTCGGGCTGTAGGCGGGCATCTCGTAGTGGACGTCGAACCTGGCGCGCATGGTCTCGGCCCGGCCGCGGCCGGACGCGGAGACCGGCAGCGGCGCGTCGCTGCGGGCGTTGGCCACGGCTTTGCCCAGCGTCCCCGCCAGCCGGTTCCACGGGCCGGTCAGCCGCTGCCCGGCCATCTTGTCCAGCCCGGCGCGGCTGAACGTGGTGCGCTGGTACTCGGGCGCGGTCAGCGCCAGGTAGAGCCGGCCCACGTCCCTGGGCACCTCGGCCAGCAGATCCTGCACCGACAGCACGTGTCCCTTGCTGGTGGAGAACTTCTCGCTCTCCAGCTCGTAGAACTCGTTGGTCAGGATCCACTCGGGCATGATGTACTCGCCGTCTCCCCCGCTCTCGCCTTGGGCCATCAGCAGCGCCATGTGGGTCAGGCAGAAGAAGTAGGCGTTGTCGAAGCCGAGGAAGTGCACCAGGCGCCGGTTCTCCCCGGGCCGCCAGAGCTGGCCGGGCTCGGTCTGGCGGCCCAGTTGCGCGGCGCAGTAGGCCGAGGTGTACATGCCCGCCGGGATCAGCTCGAGCCACGCGTTCAGCACCTGGCCAGGTGTCTCGGAGAACGGCGCCTGCATGCCCCAGACCAGCGGGTAAGTGATCGGCAGGTCGTCCATCGGCCGGGACAGCACCTCTCGGCACATCTGCACCATGTGCGGCCGCCAGTAGGAGGCGTACTGCTCGTGGTAGGCCCGCAGCTTGTCCCGGTACTCTTCCATCGGGAAGACCATGATCGTGGCCTCGCGCGGCACCGGTATGTCGCTCGGATCCACGGTGGAGTGCGGGTTGATCAGCTCGAACCAGTTGTTCGGGTGGCAGCAGGTCTCGCACAGGCCGCCGCGGCTGGAGGACAGGCAGACCGGGCAGTCGCCCTCGACCAGCCCCTCGACGATGAACTCGCCGATCCGCTCCAGATAGGGCAGCTGCACGGTGCGCAACCGGAACTTGCCGGCCGCGTGCAGCCGCCGGAAGTAGTCGAGCACGGTGGCCTGGTAGGTCTCGTCGAACGGCCCGAACCCATCGAAGGAGATGCCGATCGCGGTCAGCGCGTCACGGATCTTCACGGTGGAGACGTCGCACAGCTCCTGCGGGTCCATCCCGCCGCGCCGGGCGGTGGCCAGCACGAACGTCTGGCTGTCGTCGGTGCCCGTGGAGAAGATCACGTCCCGGCCCCGGGCACGCTGGTAGCGGGCGTACACATCGCCCGCCAGGTACGGGCCGGCGATGTGGCCGAGGTGCATGCCGCCGTTCGGTGTCGGGTTGGGGCCCAGAACGGTGACGGGGCGGTTGTCCTCCGAGGGCATCACCCTGCTGGCCCGGGGGGACGACC
>DASZAD010000198.1:0-15779 GCA_035945415.1 Streptosporangiaceae bacterium | reverse complement strand
GGCGGAAGCGGGACCGGAAGCGGGGCCGGGACCCGGACCTGAGCTGGCGCTGACGCCAGCAGGGGGGCGCACGCGGCAGGCAGCGCCCGCGCCGCTCCCCCGATCCGAGCTCAGCCTGTCTGAGCAGGTGACGCGGCTCGAAGGCGGAAGACACCGCCGCTCGGAAGAGTACCGGGCCTCCTACCGCGAGATCTTCGCGATCGGCGAGTTCCGCGCCCTCTACGCCGCCCAGGTGCTCTCCTACGCGGGAGACCAGTTCGCCCAGGTCGCTATCGCGATCCTGGTGTACTACCGGACTAATTCTCCGTTTCTGACCGCGCTGGCCTACGCTTTGACGTACCTGCCGCCGATCATCGGCGGCCCGCTGCTGTCCGGGCTGGCCGACGTCTTCCCCCGCCGTCGCGTCATGATCGTGTGCGACCTGGTCCGGGCCGGGCTGGTCGCCGGGATGGCCGCGCCGCACATCCCGATCGCGGCGCTGTGCGCGCTGCTCTTCGCCACCGTCCTGCTCGGCGCGCCGTTCACCTCCGCACGCTCCGCCCTGCTGCCCGACGTGCTGCCGGGCGACAAGTTCGTCCTGGGCTCGTCGATCGGGAACATCACCTACCAGCTGAGCCAGATTCTTGGCTTCGTCGCCGGTGCCGCTGTCGTGGCCATCCTGAATCCCTCCAGGACGCTCGCGCTTGACGCCCTGTCGTTTCTTTTCTCCGCTTTTATCGTGGCGACCTGGGTCAAGCCGCGACCGGCGCCGGCCGGCGCGGACGCCGGGCGCGCCTCGCTGTGGGAGATCGCCCGGGACGGCGCCGTGCTGGTCTTCCGCAACCCGATGCTGCGCTCGCTGGTGCTGTTCGGCTGGCTGGCCGGGTTCTACATCCTTCCCGAGGGCCTGGCCGCGCCTTATGCGCGCGCGCTGGGCGGCACCACGCTCGATGTCGGCTTGCTGATGGCCGCTCTGCCGGTGGGCACGGTGATCGGCGCGTTCGTTTTCGCCCGGCTGGTAGCTCCATCCACCCGGATGCGGATCATGGGCTGGCTGGCGATGTTGTCCTGCGCTCCGCTCATCGGCAGCGCGGCCCATCCACCGCTGCCTATGGTTCTGTGCCTGTGGGTGCTGGCCGGCGTCGGCGGAGCCTACCAGCTCGCGGCCGCCGCCGCGTTCGTGCAGAGCGTGCCGGACTCGGGCCGGGCGCGTGCCTTCGGCCTGGCGCAATCGGGGCTGCTCGCCGTGCAGGGCCTGGGCATCCTGATCGGCGGCGCGGCGGCCCAGGCCATCGATGTGCAGCTGGTAGTCGCCCTGGCCGGGCTGCTCGGCCTCACCTCGGCGACGCTGCTGACCTTGGGCTGGACCAGCCGGCAAGCTGCGGTGGTCGCGGAAATGCGGGCGCGCTCCTAACGCGCGCAGCTAACCTCCGCGCTTCTGGTTGATGAACGTCTCCGCGATGGAGGCTTCCTCGCCCTCTTCCGGCACGATGGCCCACGCGACCACGTACACCAGGACGCCAAGGCCGCCGAAGACGGTGGCCACGGCGAACAACAGCCTGATGAGGTTGACGTCGAGCCCGAAGTAGTCGGACAACCCGGCGCAGACCCCGGCGACCATCCGGCCCTTGCGGCGGCGGTAGAGCCGCTTGCTTCCGTTCATTGCGTTCATACCCCGATCATGCCCACTGGACGGGTACTGACGTCAGTGCGGGGGGGTTGAATACGCTGGGCGCAGGCCGCGCAGCCGTCGGCCGGGAGAGGAACCATCGATGCCGCCAAACGAGGGATCGGACCTGCTCCGCATCGACGATCAGCTCACCGCGGAGGAGCGCCTGGTCCGCGACACCGCCCGCGCCTTCGTCGCCGAGCGGGCGGCGCCGCACATCGCCGACTGGTTCGAGGCTGGCCTGCTGCCCCGCGAGCTGGCCGCCGAGCTGGGCAAGCTGGGCATGCTGGGCATGCACCTGACCGGATACGGCTGCGCCGGCATGGGCTCGGTGGCCTACGGCGTGGCCTGCCGGGAACTCGAAGCCTGCGACTCGGGCCTGCGCAGCCTGGTATCCGTGCAGGGCTCGCTGGCGATGTACCCGATCTGGCGGTACGGCTCGGAGGAGCAGAAGGAGCAATGGCTGCCGCGGATGGCAGCGGGCGAGGTGATCGGCTGCTTCGGGCTTACCGAGCCCGATCAGGGCAGCGACCCTGGCAGCATGAAAACCCGTGCCATTCCTTACGGGAACGGGTGGAGCTTGTCCGGCACGAAAATGTGGATCACCAACGGATCGGTGGCAGATGTCGCGGTGGTCTGGGCCGGTACCAGCGAGGGCATCAGGGGGTTCCTCGTGCCTCGCGGGACGCGTGGCTTCACCGCACGTGACATCCACAAGAAGCTGTCGCTGCGCGCTTCCGTCACCTCCGAGCTGCACTTCGACGAGGTGCGCCTGCCCGCCGACGCGGTGCTGGCCGGCGTCACCGGGCTGAAGGGACCGCTCTCCTGCCTGACCGAGGCGAGGTTCGGCATTTGCTGGGGCGCGACCGGCGCGGCGCGGACCTGCTTCGAGGCCGCCGCCGAGTACGCGCGCACGCGAGAGCAGTTCGGCAAGCCGATCGGTGCGTTCCAGCTCACCCAGTCCAAGCTGGCCTGGATGCTGGCTGACCTGTGCCGGGCCCAGTTGCTCGCGCTGCACCTGGGCCGACTCAAGGAGGCCGGTCAGATCACGGCCACCCAGGTCAGTCTGGGCAAGATGGCCAACGTGCGGGCCGCCCTCGACATGGCCAGACAGGCCCGGACGATCCTGGGCGCGAACGGCGTGACGCTGGAGTACCCGGTGATCAGGCACGCGGCGAACCTGGAATCGGTGCTCACCTACGAGGGCACCGAGGAGATCCACGCGCTGGCCCTCGGCCAGGCGATCACCGGGCTCTCGGCATACCGCTGACCGCCTGCTTGCCGGCCGGCTTCCTCACACGAACGGCGGAACCGACTGACCCCCTCCCCGTTGCCGTCGCCGACACGTCAGCCCTGATTGCGTTCTTCAACCAGGCCGACAAGCATCACAACACCGCCCGGGCAGGCATCGCCCGGGTCGGCCACCTCGTCGTATCACCTTGTGTCCTTACCGAACTCGACTACCTCATCGCCACTCGCCAGGGGCCACGCACCGCGAGCGCGATTCTCGCCCACGTCGCCGGCCGGGTATCGATGGGCCGCTGGGAAGTGCCAGGAATCGGCTCGTTCCTGCTCGCCGCGCACGCGGTGCTTGACGACTACCCGGCTATCGGATTGGCCGACGCGATGAACGTCGTGCTCGCGCGAGAATTCCGAACCGATGTCATCGCCACCCTGGACTACCGGCACTTCCGCGCCATCCGTCCGCTGACCCCGCATAGCGCCTTCCGGCTACTGCCAGGCGACGTGCCGGAGGTACCCGACCCCGGACACTGACGAGACTCAGGCCCGCTGAGGGGCCTGCCCTCGGCATGCGCGGCGGAGAGTCGGTACGCTTCGTCCCCGGGGGCGGGCTAGTGTGGCCCGCGTCTCGGGGCGTTAGCTCAATGGCAGAGCAGCGGACTTTTAATCCGTGGGTTCAGGGTTCGACCCCCTGGCGCCCCACTCGCAAACTCCCAGGTCATCAGAGGGACTGCCGCTTCGGTACGGGCGAGTCTTGAGGTCAGCTGGGCAGCAACGCCAATCATTCGCCGTAGTCGCTGGTCGCCGTCGGTGCCTTACCAAATTGTGCTGGTGGACATGGATGCCTTCGTCCGGGACGGTTATGTGGTTATCCGCGGCGCGTTCGACGCGGACATCGCGGCAGTACGCCGGGCGCGGGCGCGCGATCGGCCACAACGCGGCATCCACCGGGGTGTCCGACCAGGTGTGTCATGGTCAGAGAGAGCAGAGGAGTCACGATGAAGGTCGAGTACCTGCACGCCTCCAAATACGGGAACGGGGTCATGGTCGCGGAGGAGTTCAGCAAGCAGATGGCCGCCAAGGGCGTCACGGTGAACGTCCATCACATCCGGGAGGCGAATCCGAAGGAGTTGCCGCCGGCCGGCCTGTACGTGTTCAGCTCGCCCGCGCGGTTCGGGAAGCCGATCCGCGGCATGCGCCGGTTCCTGAAGAAGGTGGAGCTGCCCGAGGGCACGAGGTACGCCATCTTGACCACCGAGGCGGCCGCGCATCCGGACCCGGCCGGGCGCGTGCCCAGTGACGAGCAAATGGCCAGCTGGACCCGCGTTCGGCCGATCATGAACGACATCCTGCAGCGCAAGGGACTGATCGAGGTGGCCAGGGGCATGGTCCACGTGACCGGGGTCAGGGGGCCGCTGGAGGAAGGCTGGCAGCACAAGGTGGGAACCCTCGTGGCCAACATCCCCGTCCAAAGCTGACCGCAGTCGCGTGGACGGGTCCGCCCGGCGCGCTGGCGGCGTCAGGCGAGATTGTAAGCCGGCCGGCCGGGAAGTCACACGGCCGGCCGGGAGTTGACACCAGGGAACCTTCCGGCAAGCAGAAGGGAGCGGCACATGAAGGCCATCATCGCCGACGCGGTCGTGGCGGATGCTCCGGAGCCGGACCTGATCTCCATCGAGGGCAACTACTACTTCCCGCCCTCCTCGATCAGCGCCGGCGTGCTCAGTGACAGCCCGACGCCGTACACCTGCCCGTGGAAGGGCGTCGCCCAGTATCACGACGTCTCGGTGGCTGGGTCGACCCATCACGACGCGGCGTGGAGTTACCCGGACCCGTACCCGTCGTCCTTCGACCGAGTCGGCCAGGACTACAGCGGCTATATCGCCTTCGACAAGCGGCAGGTCACGATCGCCGGATGAGACCGGCCGGAACGAAGAGCCAATGCCACTGCGCGTAACCTCATTGGATGACCGCTCCGTCCTCACCGACCCAGAACATCATGATCCCGACTGCTCCAGCGTAGGCCACACGGGAACAACGACCGGACGATGGCGGCGACCATCGCGACGGGTGCGGCCCGCCGCGGGGGAGGCATGACGATGCCCGGAACGGCCGGGGTTGCCGGCCGTCCCGGGCATCACCGCCGTTGAAGATCAGGCGGTCGTGCGGAGCCAGACGCCGAAGTTCTGGCCGCTGTTGTACAGCACCGGGGCGTCGGTCACTATCGCTCCCGACGGGGTGCCGGTGAGGGTGTCGACGACCTCGCTGGTGACCCACGGTCCCTGGAGTGTGCCGCGGGCGCCGCTGTAGGTGGTCAGGTGGCTGCTGGCGAACGCCCACAGACGGGTGTCGGTGGCCGGCGCGGTCACCTGGGAATTGTCCACAGCGCCGACCACGTCGGCGAAGGTGTAGATGGGACTTCCCACGTTGGCCGCGACCGTGACGCTGTTGCCCGTGGTGGTATCGGCGGCGGTGAAGAGATCCCTCCCGTGCTGATTGAAGTAGATGCTGATCGTGAGCTGGTCCCCCACGTTGGGGGCCAGGGCGATCACTCCGCTGCCGCCGGTCCAGTTGTAGCCGACGCTACCAGAACCGCCGCCGGCGTTGACGAACAGTTCCGCGCCCCCGCTGTTGTTGCTCAACGCGACCACAGCCGCGCTCGCCGGCGCGTTCGTGCTGGCCGCTGGCACCGTGACCGTCGTGGTCACGAACCGGAAAAAGCGCCCGCCGCTCGCGTCGTAGCCAGCCGCGAAATCGGTGTAGAGCTTCGACCCGGCCGCGTGCATCGCACCGGCCCGGTCGAAGCCCAGCCGTGTGACCGGCGGCGGCGTTCCCCGCGCCGTTGACGCGGCCGCGGCCGAAATGCCCGCGAACGCAGCCACACTGAGCCCCGTTACCATAACGGCCGCGGCTCGTTGAATGAATCGCATGATGTCCTGCTTCCCCCGCCAGACCCCCGGCGGATATTCCCCCGTCACCGGACTAAGCGAGGAGGTGACTTTCTTGCTTAACAAGACTCGCCAGCCGGCCTGGAGGTTGACAAGGAGTAAGTAAACCCTGTCCCGGAGGGCACCTGACCAGATGCGGCCATAACCACCGGCGTGGCGGTATCTGGCCGGACTCAATTACCGGTTAATGATGAGGTAATAGTGTCCCGGCATACTGGCATCCAGGTAAGCCAAGATAAGGCCCGGTTGGCTTTACTCCCCGCGGTCCTGGTAGTACTCCAGCGGGATGGTTGTCATGTCAAAGATCGCCGGGCCGACGCAGTCGTTCCCGGATCCGTGGCACGTCTGTGCTATTCCTGCCGCTTAGGGCTGAACTGCCGCGCACATGAATCAAACGCCACACGGTGGATCGGGCGCGGTAACTGACCGCCCGACACACGTGATCGAGACCCCCGTGGTGACAGAAGCTGCCCCGGGCCCGGTACCGGCTGTATGGGACGCTGGGCATGCGGTCACCGCGCTGTACAGCGCGCACTACCAGTCCCTCGTACGGCTGGCCGCCCTGCTGGTGAGGGACGTGGCCACGGCGGAAGAGGTGGTACAGGACTCGTTTGTCGCCCTGCATTCATCGTGGCGCCGGCTGCGCGACAGCGACAAGGCACTCTGCTACCTGCGCCGGTCCGTGGTGAACAAATCCCGGTCAGCTCTCCGGCACCGCGCCGTGGCGAGCAGGAATGCCCCGGAGCCGCCGCCGCTGGCACCCAGCGCCGAAGAGGGAGCCATCGCCCGCCTGGAGCGCTCTGAGGTTGTTTCCGCGCTGCGCAGGCTGCCTGCGCGGCAGCGTGAGGCACTTGTGCTGCGCTACTACTATGACCTGTCTGAAGCCCAGATCGCTTCCACCATGGGAATCAGCAAGGGCGCGGTGAAGAGCCATACCGCGCGCGGCACGTCCTCACTGCGAACCATCCTTGAGACTGGCCCAGGCGGTTCAGGTCGCGCGGCGGTGGACCAGCCACACGGTCGCGGCGATGAGCAGCGCTGACGGCGCGAGCAGCCAGCCGCCCTCGATCCACTGGAACGGCCAGAACCGGTCGGCTGGCTGGTAGCTGGTCGTTCATGCGACGCCCTCCGTCTCGGCACTCGCCGCACCGCCGCGAGCGCGTGACCCGCTGCGGCGCTCATAGAAATCCCGCAGCGCGCTGGGAAACAACGCCACGATCCCGTCCTCGTCCAGCCCGGCCCCGTCCGCGGCGGTCAGCCAGCCCGACAGGGAGCGGCGAAGCGCGGCCAGCTCCGGGAGCGCGACCTGGCTCAGCGTGGCCTGGACGCGCCGCGGGTCAGCTAGCTGCGGAATCTGGAGAAAGGCAGTGCTGCCCTCGCCTCACGACGGGATGACAGCCTCGGTCGAAATCCGGACCACCACGTACTGCAGCGGGGATCCGTTCGCCTGCGCCGCCTCGGTGGCCTCCTGCGCGGCCTGGATGGCGTCGGGACGGTTCCGGAGGCCGAAGCCGTGCTTGTTGAACACGGTCAGGCTGGCGTCACGTTGATCGAACTCGATTACGAGGAACTCGTCCTTCTCCAGCGGGTTGTCAGCCATCAGACTCTCCTGCTCAGCAAATGCGCGGATGATCTCCAGTCCTACCCCACAGGCCGTGTCCCCTAGATCATCGGTGGCGCGGCCGAGAAGCACTCTCCCGTGTGCTACCCCGCGGAGTGCGTCGAGCGCAAGGGGCTTGCTGCCGGGAGATCAAACCGTAGCCGCACGATTTGAGGATGACCACCCGCCGGCCGACGGGTTAGGCTCGTTCGTGCGCAGACCTGGCCTCAGGCGCGAAGGGCGGTGGTCACAACGGCTCCGGTAGGCCCGGCGGCCGGAGGCGAGACCGGCCATGGCCGCTTGGAGGTCTCTGATGCCGCCCGCGAGCAGGTAATCGGCTTCCTCCGGGCTGCGTTCATACAGGGCCGTCTGACCTGGGATGATCTGGGCAGCCGGACGGACCAGGCGATCGCGTCGCGGACCCAGGCGGAGCTGGTCGCGCTCACCGCGGCCATTCCGGCCCCCCGGATCGCGGCACCCTCGCCGGGCGCTACCCCGGCACCCGCCTGGAAACGGATGAACAAGAAGGTCGTCACGTGGGGGGCATGCGCGGTCATCGCATCAGCCGCGCTGGGGGCCGCCTTCTTCACCTTCTACGGCGGGTTCATCGCCGTGTTCTTGATCGCCGTTCTCGCGATGGCGCTGACCGCCGAGCCCGTGTCGCGGTGAGATCGTTACAGGATGTCGCGGTTCCCCAGGTACGGGCGCAGTACCTCCGGGATGCGTACACCCTGGTCCCTGGTCTGGAAGTTCTCGAGGAGGGCGGCCAGCAGGCGGGGGGTGGCGACCGCGGTGTTGTTGAGGGTGTGCACGAAGCGCACGGTCCCGCTCGCGTCGCGGTAGCGGAGGTTCGCCCGCCTGGCCTGCCAGTCGTGCAGCGTGGAGCAGCTGTGCGTCTCCCGGAACCGGTCCAGCGACGGGAACCAGGTGTTGATGTCGTTCATCCGGTACTTGCCGGGGCCCATGTCCCCGGTCGCGGACTCCACGACCTCGTAGTGCAACCCGAAGTCCTGGAGCACCTGCTCCGCGGTGGCCAGCAGCACCGCATGCCAGCGAGCTGACTCCTCCACAGCGGCCTCGCAGATCACGAACTGCTCCACCTTCTCGAACTGGTGGACCCGGAGCAGGCCGCGTACGTCCCGGCTGGCGCTGCCGATCTCCCGGCGGAAGCAGGGCGAGATACCGGCGTAGAGGATGGGAAGGCTGGCTCGATCCAGGATCTCGCCCGAGTGCAGCCCGACCAGGGCGACCTCGCTCGTTCCGGCCAGGAACAGGTTGTCCGCGGGGAGATCGTAGGTTTCCTCCCGGCTCTTCGGGAACATGCCCGTCCCGATGAGCGCGGCCTCCCGGACCAGAGCCGGCACAGAGATGATGGTGAAGTCTTTGGCCCGGAGCAGGTCCAGGGCGTAGGAATGGATCGCGCGCTCCAGCAGGACCAGGTCGCCGGTCAGGGCATAGGCCCGCTCGCCCGACACCTTCCGGGCCCGGGCGAACTCGCCCCAGCCCCGCTGCTCGATGAGCTCCACGTGGTCGAGCGCGTGGAAGTCGAAGTCTGGACGCTGGCCCCAGGTTCGTATGGGGACGTTGGCCGACTCGTCCAGGCCAACCGGGGCGCCCTCCCAGGGGATGGCCGGGATGAGCAGCAGCAGATCCTGCAGCCGGGAGCTCGTCTCGGCCAGCCGTTCCCGCAGTTCGTGCAAGTGCTGATCGAATTCGTCGTACTCGGCGCGCATCTCGGCCCGCTGCGCCTCGTCCGCCTTGGCGAATTGCCTGGCGAACGCCTTGCGCCGGGCCTGCGCCTCGTCCACCTCGAACTGAAGCTTCCTGGTGAGCTGGTCAAGGTGCAGCAGCTCATCAACGTCCAGGTCAACGCCCTTCACCCGGACGGCGTACTTCACGGCTTCGGGATTTTCCCGGATGAAGCGTCTGTCCAGCATGAATCGCGTCAACCCTCGTCGATCTTGAGTTCCCGGGCTCGTTCAGAATCGAAACACTATCAGCGCCAGCATGCGGGCCGTGTTCCGTCGATCCTGGTCCCGTCGATCTTGGTCGAGCGGGGTCCGGGGTGGCCTTCCCGTGGAGTGAGGCTTCCTGATGCGATGATGCGACGATGGATGACGTAACCGGCTCCCCTCAGATCACCGATAATCCCGAGGCCTCCCGCTTCGAGATCACGTCCGGCGGCCATCTCGCCGAGCTGCGGTACCGCCGCCGCGCGGACCGGCTCGTGCTCCTCCACACCGAGGTGCCAGCCGAGCTGGAAGGGCACGGTATCGGCGGTTCCCTGGTAGCGGCGGCGGTGGACCAGGCCATCCGGGAGAATCTGACCGTGGTGCCGGTGTGCCCGTTCGCTCATAGCTGGCTGCAACGGCACCCCGACGTCGCGGCCAGGGTAACAATCGACTGGGGATCGGATTAGATGATGCGAGTGACGATGATGCTGGCCGACCACGCTCAGGTGTCGGACGGCAAGCTGTTCATCGCCGGCGGCGGGTGGTCGATGGCCGGGCCCGGCCCGATTCCGTGCGCGATCGCGATGATCTTCCACGTGCCGTGGCAGCAGACCAACGAGCGGACCACGTTCACGCTGCGGCTGCTGGACGAGGACGGCCAGCCGTTTCCGGCCCCGGCCAGTGGCGAGCCGCCCGTCCAGGCGGGCGGGCAGATCGAGGCTGGGCGGCCCCCCGGCCTGGCGCCGGGCGCGGAGATCAACGTCCCGGTCGCCTTCAACACCGTGTTGCAGCTCCCGCCGGCCCGGCGGTTCGCCTGGGTGCTCGACATCGACGGAAAGACGGACGAAGCCTGGCGGCTGCCGTTCGCGACCAGGGAAGCGGTCCCCGGGCCAGCATGATGCCCACCATCACCGAGGGGTTTGGACATGATCAGAGGATTCAAGAACTTTCTCATGCGGGGCAGCATCGTCGAGCTGGCGGTGGCCTTCGTTGTGGCTCTGGCCTTCAGCGGGCTGATCACCCAGTTCATCGGCTACATCATCCATCCGCTCCTGGCCGCCACGGTGTCGGGCAAGAAGCTCGGCCTGGGCTGGACGCTGCGCGCGGGCAACCCGAGGACCTTCGTCGATCTGGGCGGCCTGATCGGCGCCGTGATCTACTTCATCATCTTCATGGCGGTCATCTACTTCGCGATCGTGGTGCCCTACAAGGCGTTCCAGCGGCGGCGCGGCCTGAGCGTCTTCGCCGACCCCGCGCCGACGAAGACCTGCCCGGCCTGCCTGTCCGACGGCCTTCCGATGGCTGCGACCAGGTGCAAGTTCTGCACCACCGAACTGCCGGCCGCCACCGCCGTCAGCTGACACCGCCGTCGGCTAGCACCGGCGGCTGACCGGGCCGGGGTTCACTTGGCGTCGGCGTAACAGCCGGTCACGGCGGTCTGTACGGGAAACCGGACCGGTGTCGCACCGAACACGAGCCGCCCGGCCTCCTGCGCCGCCTCGGCTATGGCCGCGACCACGGGTTCCGCCAGCGGGACCGGGCAGTGCACTACCACCTCGTCGTGCTGGAAGAAGACCAGGTGCGCCTCGCCCAGCCCGGCCAGCCGGCGCCGCAGCCCCGCGAGCAGCACGATCGCCCAGTCAGCCGCGCTGGCCTGCACCACGAAGTTCCGGGTGAACCGGCCTCTGGCCCGCACCGCGCGGGTGGCGGCCGGACCCGGGCTCGCGGTGACCGATCGCCAGGCGGCCGAGGGCGGCGGACAGGACCGGCCGAGCACAGAACGCACCACCCCGCCCTCCTCCCCCTCCCGCGCGGCGTCTTCGACGTAGGCGGCGGCCTCAGGGAACCGGCGACGGAGCACGGCCAGCAACTGGCCGCCTTCACCTCCGGACCCGCCGTACATGGCGGACAGCAGCGCCAGCTTGGCCTGGCGCCGGTCGCCGCCGAACGCTCCGGCCAGCTCCGTGTACAGATCACCGGTCGCGGCCGCCGCACCGAACGCGCGGTCCCCGGCCAGCGCGGCCAGCACTCTCGGCTCGAGCTGCGCGGCGTCCCCCACCACGAGGGTCCAGCCGGGATCGGCGACGACCGCGCGCCGCAGCACGCGCGGAATCTGCAGCGCGCCGCCGCCATTGGAGGCCCACCGTCCGGACACCACGGCGCCGACCACGTATTCCGGGCGGAACCTGCCGTCGCTGACCCAGGTGTCGAGCCAGGTCCAGCCGTGCGCGGCATGCAGCCGGGACAGTTCCTTGTATTCGAGCAGCAGCGGCACGACGGGGTGATCGATGCGGCTCAGCACCTCGGAGCGGGTCGAGGGCACCGCCACTCCTTCGGCCGCGAACGCGCGCACGATCTGGGACGGCGAGTCCGGGTTCACCGGCCGCCCGCCGAACGCCGAGCCGATCTGCTCAGCCAGCTCGGCCAGCCGCCGGGGCCTGGACCCGCGCGGCGGTCTGGGGCCGAGCAGTCCGGTCAGCAGGCGGTCGTGCACGTCGGCACGCCAGGGCAGGCCGTCGAAGCTCATCTCCGCAGCGGCGAGCCCGCCCGCCGATTCGGCCGCCGCCAGCAGCCGCATCCGCGCCGGGTGCTGGCCTGCGGCGATCCGTTCGAGCTGATCCGCATAGACCGCCGCCACCGCGTCCAGCCGTGCGGTGCCCTCGGGCAGCCCGGGCTCGCCCGCCTCGAACAGCGCCGGCTGATCACCCGACGGCGCCGGCCGCGATCGAGGCACCCGCTCCCCGCGCAGCCGCGCCCACGCCGCCGCCAGCGTGGCGGGCTCGCCGTGCCGCCCGTCCCGGCTCAACAGCAGGGCCTCCACCAGGGCCACGTCGTGGCATCGCGCCAGCCGCACCCCGCGCCGCAGCAGCTCCGGATAGCACTCAGCGGCAGCAGCCCAGATCCAGCGAACGCGCCCCGTTCTCTCCAGCCTTCCGAGAAATCCTGGAAGATCATTAAAATTTACGCTGCCCCCAGCCCTCAGCTCGACGCCGGACAATTCGCGGACGAGCAGGCCCCCCTCGCTCCCGGCCCCGATGGCCACGGGAACAAGGGCCCCAGATCCCTCCCCAGTTCCCCCTGCTTCAGGGGCGACGCCGACCGCCACCCTCACATTGTGCTGGTCCAGGACGTCACTCACGACCGGCCTGAGGCCTGACGGGCCGGTCTCGGGCCAGGACACCTCCCCCTGCAGGGCGCCGCGGGGGGGGGAAGGTTAGCGCTGCCTGCGCTCGCTCGCTCGTTGGTCGCGGCTTGCTGCATCCGCGCAGGGCTGGCTGGGAATTTGCCGTTCGCGATGGCAACCTCGCAGGGCTGGCTGGGAATTTTGTCATTCGCGATGGCAACCTCGCGGGCTGGCACTACGGCCAATGGCACAAGTGACCGAAGGTCACCAAGCAGCCCGGGCGGTGCCACCAAGCGCCTTTCGCTGTCGCGAGTGCAGCCTTCGCCGCCGTGAGTCTGGGCCCGGCCCGGGGCCTGGCCGTGCCGGGCCCAGACGTCCTACCCGGGTCTAGCCGTCCGAGCTGCCCGCGGGACGGCCAGCGGTCCGGCGGGACCGGGAAGATCTTGCGGCACACGCCATTCTGACCACTGTCGCACGCTCACCTGAGTGCCGGCTGTGGCCAAGCTGAGAAAGCTCACCGTCCAGGCGCCAGGAACGCGGTGAACCCGGCCGCCAGGGCTACGGCGATTCGCTGGCGGAAGGCCGCGGACATCAGCTTGGCCGCGTCGCCCGGGTTGGGCATGTTCCCGCATTCGATAAACACCTTCGGGACAGTGGACAGGTTCAGCCCGCCGAGGTCGGTGCGTACGTCTAGTCCGTCATGCCCGACATAGTCCGAGTAGGACTCGCCGGTGATCCTGTGATACGCGTTCCTGATGTCCAGCGCAAGTAGCTGAGAGGGTCTGATTATTATCCCATTGTGACCGGGAATGAGCCCGGGCTCGATGACCTCGAAGCCGGAGCCGCTGACCGGGCCGCCATCCGCGTGGATGGAAATCGCCGCCTGGGCGTGCGCCCGGTTGCCTATGGCGGCCCGTTCGGTCACGCAGGGACCGACGCCGGTGTCGTTCGCGCGGGTGAGCACGACCTTGGCGCCTTCGTGGCGGAGTAGCCTGGCCAGCCGCGTCGCCACGTCGAAGTTGAAGGCGTGCTCGGCGTAACCGGAGACCGTGGCGGTGCCGGTGGTGTCGCACGCCTTCCATTCGGTGATGACGTTGACCAGCCGGTTGATGATCTCCGGATGCGCCCAGTTCTGGCCGTTGTGTCCGGGGTCGATGACGATGGTCTTGCCGCTCAGCGGAAGCCTGACGTGACGGACAGGGCGCGGCCGGGTGGATGCGACGGGGCTGGCCGCCGACGTCCGTGGCGTCACGGCCGGGCGGTCCGACGAGGCGGGCGCGGGCGCGTTGGTCACGCCGCAGGCAGCCAGTGCGAGCAGTGCGGCCAGCGCCAAACCCGGCAAGAGCGCGCCCGTGAGACCACGCCCCCGGCCGGTCACCATGAGAGTGCTCCTATCCGGATGCGCGCTGACCCAGAGCGGGAGGCTGGGCCGGCATCCCTGAGTTCAGCGCAGCCTACCGGCGCTAGGCCGTGTCTCGTGGGTCTTGGCGCCAGTGCTTGCTGGCGCGCCTCCGGCGCGCCGTCTTACGGACGGCTGGGAATGCGCCGTCCGGGCGGCGCTTACGTGGAAACCCCCGTGGTCAGGTGATCGCTGGTCGTGGTTTCACCCCGACGGTGGCTGGTGACGCCCCGTATGACGGGTTATTCGGTTTCGTCCCCCGGCGGCAACTGGTGGTGCTCGCCATCCGGATGAATACCGGTGGCGTGCCGTCGCCGGACTGTGGCGGCTGACGCGGTCGCCCGGCGGCGGCTCGAGATACCCCGTGGCGCGGCAGTAACTGGCAGGCCACATCGTCTCGCAGTAGCGGGAAGCCGGGTGTCATTCCATACGCTGCTGCGGAATGCCTGCAAGCAAGGCGCGAACCTCGGTCTCCCGGTACCGGCGGTGACCCCCGAGCGTACGGATGGAGGTCAGCTTGCCAGCCTTCGCCCACCGCGTGACGGTCTTCGGGTCCACTCGGAACATCGTCGCGACCTCCGCCGGGGTAAGCAGTGGCTCGGCCTCGGGTGTGCGTGTAGACATGTGACGGCCTCTCCTCCTGAACCGGTACTGCGATACTGCTCTGCCTGGTACTCCGTCTGGAGCCTGTCGGGATGTCCTATATGGCCGACAGAGACCATATTGCCATCACGACCGGTGACACGTCGACCACCAGGAGCAAAGTTTTCCTCGTGACTTGCCTCGTTGTCCGGGTGACCTAAATAACGCTACGTAATTTTGGCGATACGCATCGTCGTAATGCGGCGGATGCGAGGAAACTTGTCCAGGGACAGAACCGGCACACACCCAACGCCACCGTGAGCGCGGCGCACACAAACCGGGTACCTTTGTAGGAGTACCAACACTGTCACGCGCTGCCCTCCAGTCGGTGGAGCGGGCGACGGGTTGGTTTGCCGTGCGATGAGCCGGTGAGCAGCGACAGCAGTGAGCAAAGGCCTGACGGGGCCAGATGAGCGTTCGAGGGGGTCGAGCCAATGGGGCGCGGCCGAGCCAAGGCCAAGCAGGTCAAGGTGGCACGCCAGCTTAAATACAACAGCGGCGGCATGGACCTTGACCGACTGCAGGCGGAGCTGGCTGGGACGGACCAGCAGGATGAGGACCAGGCGGAGCCCTCACACGACGGCCTCGCTGACCGCTACGCCGATCACTACGCCGACTACGACGACGAGGACGATGAGGACGAGGCCGGCCAGGCTGCTCGCTAATCAGCTCGCCGCCGGCCCACAGTGCCACCCCGGGGGGCCGAGCCCCCCGCAACCCCCACACGCCGGCCAGGCTGCCCGCTAATCCTTGATCAGCCTCGCCGCCGGACCACCGCCCACACATCAGCGGCCGACACGGCGCTGACTCCGTAACGGAAGCCGGTGATGCCCGTGACCGGTTGCTGGGCCGAAGGCCGCGCCGCGGCGGTCAGCGTGCAGGTCAGCACCATGGTGCCCGCTGCCACCGTGACCAGCCGTCATGGCCGCAGGCGCATTGAACGGACGAGATCCGTCTTGGTCAACACGCACCTCACGATCGGCAGACTGCGAGGCGGGGCCATGCATACGACGCCGCAGGCGGGCGCCTGGATGACCGCTACTTGGCGTAGGAACCGGAGAGGGTGGCCGTGGCGGGGGTGGCTGGGGCGGCGCTGGTCACTTCGCCGGCTTGCCAGGCTGGGATGTTGAGCTCAGACAGGATGGCGATGGCTTGATCGGCCGACTCGGCGGCTACCACGGCGGTCATCCCTACGCCCATGTTGAAGACCCGCTCCATCTCGTC
>DASZAD010000197.1:0-4711 GCA_035945415.1 Streptosporangiaceae bacterium | reverse complement strand
GCCGCCGGCCCGGAGCAGATTCACGCCCCGTTCGGCCAGGGTCAGCCCGGCGATCTCCACCAGCGCCTTGGGGCGGCCCAGCCTGCTTCCCGCTCCGGCCGCGAGCAGCACCCCGGCCACACCTGTCCGCACGCGGGCCAGCGTACCCAGGATGGCATTCGGGGGAGGCGTGCCAGATGCTGCGGCTTACCCGTGGTGAATACGCCCTTCGGTCGAAGTCAGCGGCTGCCCCGACCCGCCCCACCGCAGCTGAATCAGCTCAGCGGCTACCGACACAGCCGTCTCTTCTGGCGTCCGAGCCCCAAGATCAAGCCCGATCGGCGACCGGAGCCGCGCGAGCTCATCCTCGCTCAGCCCAGCTTCACGCAGCCGGCTCAGCCGGTCCTCGTGAGTCCGCCGAGATCCCATCGCGCCGATGTACCCCGCAGGCGTGCGCAGCGCCACTTCCAGCAGCGGCACGTCAAACTTCGGGTCGTGGGTCAGCACGCAGATCACCGTCCGCTGATCGACACGCACCCCGGCCAGATACCGGTGCGGCCAGTCGACCACGACCTCATCGGCATCCGGGAACCGCGCCCGGGTGGCGAACAGCCCCCGGGCGTCACACACGGTGACCCGGTAGCCGAGGAACTTGCCCACCCTGGCCACGGCGGCGGCGAAGTCGATCGCTCCGAAGACGAGCATCCGCGGCGGCGGCGCGAACGAGTTCACGAACACGCTCAGCTCATCCCCCCGGCGTTCCCCGTGCGCTCCGTAGTGCCGGACGGCGGTCAGCCCCTGGGCGAGCATGCCGCGGGCGTCGTCATCCACCGCGTCATCCAGCCGGCCGCCCGAGCCCAGGCTGCCGGCTGCCTCATCCCCCCAGATGACCCGGCGCGCGCCTACGCGGCCCGGCCCGGCGATCACGGTGGCGACGGCCACCGGCTCACCACGGCTCACCGCGGCGGCCACGTCGCCCAGCTGGGGGAAGCTCTGCTTGTCCGCGTTCTCGACGAAGATGTCGATGATCCCGCCGCAGGTCAGGCCCACCGCGAACGCGTCGTCGTCGCTCACGCCGTAGGTCTGGAGGACGGGCGCGCCGGTCTCGGTCACCTCGCGGGCCAGCTCGTACACCGCGCCTTCCACGCAGCCGCCGGAGACGCTGCCCGTCACCTCGCCGGTCGCGGATACGGCCAGCGCGGCCCCCGGCTCCCGGGGCGCGCTGCGGAAGGTGCGCACCACGGTGGCGAGCCCGAACGTCTCGCCGGACTCCCACCACTTGACGATCTGATCCAGGATGTCACGCACGACGCGACCAGCAGGTAGGCACGTGTCCAGGCTACGTCCGCCCGGCCCGGTCCCCGACAGCTTCCAGCTCCCGGCAGAACTCGTCCAGGCCGTAGCCCTGCAGGCGCTCCCGCTGGGCCCGCCGTATTCCCGCTGCTTCCCCGGCGTCGCCGGTGACGGCGTTGACCGCCCGGGCGAAGCGAAGGGCCAGCCGCTGCTGGTCGTCGCTCCACGGGACGGCGATCCCCGCTGGCGGGCTGACCAGCTCACCCAGCCCGCCCGTCGCAGCGGCGATCACGACGCAGCCGACCGCGAACGCCTCAGCCGCGATCAGGCCGAGCGGCTCGAACGCACAGCTCACGCACGCGCGGACCCGGCCGGTGAAGACGCGGGTGAAGACGTAGGTACGGCGCGGATCGGCAGCGCGGTCAGCGTCGTGACCGGTGCGCTGTCTGGCGGCCGGTTCAGGGCCAGCCGGGCGGCGGGCCGTCCGGTGATTTCCTTGAGGTGGTGCAAGCCGGCCAGGGCGTGTGCGGTCAGCCCCCTGATGTCGGCGTCGCACAGGAAGGTTCGCGGCGTGCGGACGGCGGCCAGGGCGGCCTTGACCGCGGCGCCCTTCCCCCGAATATGGCAGGTGACGACCGTGGCGTCCGCCTCGGCCGCGAGCTGCGGGGTGCTGTCGGTCGAGCCGTTGTCCGCCACGATCAGCGGGGACTGCGCCAGCTCGCGGCGGATGTCGGCCAGCACGATGGGCAGGCAGGCCTCTTCGTTTAAGGCCGGGACGAGGACGGTCGTGCCGGGGAAGCCGACTTCGGGCACGCGGCTTACTCTACGATCTTGGAGATCGGGATTTCCAGGATGTCCTGCGCCCCGGCCGCCTTGAGGGCCGGTATCAGGGTGTTGACCGTGGCTTTCGGCACCACGGTCTCCACCGCGTTCATCTCGCTGCGGGCCAGCGTGGTGATCGTGGGCGAGGACATGGCAGGCAGCATCGCGGTCACCGCGGGGAGTCTCTCGGCGGGGACGTTGAGCTTGAGCAGCACGTTCCCCCGGGCCAGGATGGCGCCGCGCAGCAGCAGCGCGATGTCCTCCATCGCGGCCCGCTTGGACTCGCTCTCGTACGCTTCATGGCTGGCCACCAGCTCGGTGTAGCTGGTCAGCACGGTGTCCAGAACCCGCAGCCCGTTCCGGCGCAGCGACGACCCGGTCTCGGTCAGGTCCACGATCGCGTCCACGATGTCGGGCACCTTGGCCTCGGTAGCCCCGTACGAGGGCACCACCACCGCCTTCACCCCGTGGGCGTCAAGGAACCGCCTGGTCAGCGACGGAAACTCGGTGGAGATCCGAATCCCGTCCGGCAGCTCCCCCGCCGACTGCCACGGCGAGCTGTGCGGGACCGCCAGCACCACCCGCACTGGTTGCGACGTTGCCTTCGAGTACTGCAGCTCCCCGAGCGACACCACGTCCGCCTCGGTCTCGGCGATCCAGTCCCGCCCGGTAATGCCCAGGTCGAACAGCCCTTGCTCCAGGTACGAGGGAATCTCCTGCGGCCGCAGGAACCGCACTTTGCTGATGCGCGGGTCCTCGATCGACGCGTGATAGTCCCGGTCGGAGGACCGGCGCACCGTCAGATCAGCCGCGTCGAACAGCTCCAGCGTGGCCCGCTCCAGCGAGCCTTTGGGCAACACCAGCGAGAGCAAGATCCAAACCCCCAGCCAGGTCTAAGGTCGAGGCGCACCGTACCGGATAGAGCGCAGGATAAGCGCCGCGTCCAGCGCCGCCACGGCGGCCTCCCATCCCTTGTCTTCGGCGCTGCCGGGCAGGCCGCAGCGGTCCCTGGCCTGCTCAAGCGTGTCGCAGGTGAGCACGCCGTTACCCACCGGGGTGCCAGCGTCCAGGGACGCCCGGGTCAGCCCGGCCGTGACCGCGTCGCAGACGTACTCGAAGTGCGGGGTGCCGCCGCGGATCACGGCGCCCAGGCAGACCACGGCTTCATGCCTGCGGGCCAGCTCGGCGGCGACCACCGGCAGCTCCACCGCACCGGTCACGCGAACGACGAGCGGATCCTCGACGCCACAGGCGCGGGCCGCGTCCACCGCCCGGACGGTGAGCGCGTCGGTGATCTCGGCGTGCCAGCGGGTGGCCGCGATCGCCAGGGTCAGACCCGCCGCGTCCACGGTGAGCGCGCCGGGGCGGCCCTCCCCGCTCACCGGGCTCGCGCTTCCGGCTGTGAGCTCAGAGGCACCCCGCTGCCGTTCCCGCTGCCGTTCCCGCCCGCCGGGCCGACCGGCTGCGTCGCCGCGATCGGGCCGTCCGTAGCGTCCGGGAGGAAAAGATCGTCGAGCTGGTGGCCGAGCCGGTCGCGTTTCGCGGTGAGATAACGGAGGTTCTCTTCGGTCACCAGGACGGGCAGCGGTAGCCGGCCGGCCAGCTCGATGCCGAATCCCGACAGCCCATCCACCTTCGCCGGGTTGTTGGTGAGCAGCCGGATCGAACGGATGCCGAGGTCGGCCAGGATCTGGGCGCCGGTCGAGTACTCCCTGGCGTCGGCGGGCAGGCCGAGCTCCAGGTTGGCGTCCACCGTGTCGGCGCCGGCGTCCTGCAGGTTGTAGGCCTGCAGCTTGCTGAGCAGGCCGATGCCGCGGCCCTCGTGCCCGCGCAGGTACAGCACCGCGCCCCGGCCCTCGTTCGCGATCGCGGCCATGGCAGCGGCGAGCTGTGCCCCGCAGTCGCAGCGGCGCGAGCCGAAGACGTCGCCGGTCAGGCACTCGGAATGGACCCGGGTCAGCATCTGCTTGCCGTCACCGATCTCGCCCAGGACCAGCGCCACGTGCTCGGTGCCGTCCACCGAGTTGAGGTAGCCGTAGGCCTGCCACTCGCCGTACGCGTTGGGCAGCCTGGTCTTGGCCACCCGCTTGACCATGCGCTCGATGTGCCGCCGGTGGTCGATGAGCTGGGAGATCGAGATCAGCGTGAGGTGATGCTCGTCAGCGAAGGCGCGCAGCGCGGGCAGCCGGGCCATCGACCCGTCGTCGTTGACCACCTCGGCCAGCACGCCGGCTTCGGACAGGCCGGCCAGCCGGGCCAGGTCCACGGCCGCCTCGGTGTGCCCGGGCCTGCGCAGCACTCCCCCCTCCATGTAACGGAGCGGGAAGATATGCCCAGGCCGGACGAGCTCGTAGGGCTCGGTGGCCGAGTCCACCAGGACCTTGACGGTCCTGGCCCGGTCGGCCGCGGAGATCCCGGTGGTGACGCCGTCCCTGGCGTCCACGCTCACGGTGAAAGCGGTGCGCATGCGCTCGGAGTTCTGGGTGGTCATGAGCGGGATCTGCAGCCGGTCGAGGTCGGGCCCGCGCATCGGGACGCAGACCACGCCGCTTGAGTAGCGGATCGTGAACGCGAGCAGCTCCGGCGTCGCCTTGGCCGCGGCGAAGATGATGTCGCC
>DASZAD010000196.1:0-3081 GCA_035945415.1 Streptosporangiaceae bacterium | reverse complement strand
CCCTCGGCCACCACCACCCTGGTCAGCACCGTGGTGATCGCGATGTCCTCGATGAACTGCTCCGCCTCGCCATCGGCGATCAGCTCACCCCCGCAGTGCGGGCAGGCGCCGGGAAGTTCGCCACGCAGCTCGGCATCGGGGCGGCGGGCCGGCACCGCCCGGTGTGCCCGGGGCCGTAGCCCTCCCCGGGCTTGCGCCCCGAGGTCTTCGGGTCCGGCTTCGGTGCCCGCTTGGAGAAGGGGCCGGCCTGGCGCTTGCCCGCCTGGCGCACCTCCTCCACCGCGGCCTCCAGCAGGCCGAGGCGGGAGGTCAGGGTGGCGATCAGGGCGTCCCGTGCCTCGACGCCCTCGGCGTCGGTAGCCAGCTCGACGATCAGCATGCGCAGCGCGGCATGTGCGGGGCCGGCATAGTCGGCCAATGCCCGGGCGATGCGTTCCTGGCGCTCGGCGGTCACCCCCGCGTTCTACCGCGCTCCGGGGCCTCCTTGCCCTGGTGGATTTCCGCGCGCTCCGCGCGAGATTCTGTCAACGAGCCCTCAACGACCTCCGGCGGAGCCGGTCAGGCCGCGGACCCTGACCAAGTACCCTCGAAGCTGTGGAGATCCCCCGCTTCGGTCATGGCAGTTCCGGTGCTCCCCGGTCGCCATATCCACGCATGACGCACCGAAGTTCCGACCTCAGGGGGCTGGACGCCGGGGCTTTGCGCAACTCGTGGCGGAGGGCTAGTGCCGTGACCACACTGGAACACCCGCCCGCAAATCCGCAATCGTGAGCCCGCCGGGTCGCAGCATGGTCCCCATGAGCGAACCCTTGAGAGTCCGTCGCCTGACCGATGAGGAGGGCCAACGGCTGCAGCGCCTGGTACGCCGCGGTGAGGGCAAGGGAATGGCCAGCGTCGTCCGCTACCGGCGGGCGCTGGTAATCCTCGCCTCGGCGGGCAGCAACACCGTGCCGGTGATCGCCCGGCTGGTGCATACCTCCGAGGACCGGGTCCGGGAGGTGATCCACAAGTTCAACGAGATGGGGCTGGCCTGCCTGGACCCCAGGTGGGCGGGTGGCCGTCCCCGCCTGATCACCTCGACTGACGAGGCGCACATCGTCAAGACGGCCAGGACCCGCCCCGAGAAGCTGGGCCAGCCCTTCACCCACTGGAGCATCCGGAAGTTGGCGGCCTACCTGGCGACTGATCCCCTGCACCGGGTTGCCATCGGCCGGGAGCGGCTGCGCCAGCTCCTGGAGCGCCATCAGGTCACCTTCCAGCACACCAAGACCTGGAAGGAGTCAAACGACCCACTCAAGGAGGAAAAGCTCGATCGGATCGAGGAGCTGCTGACCGCCCATCCCGACCGCTGCTTCGCCTTCGACGAGTTCGGGCCGTTGGCCGTGCACCCGGTCAAGGGGTGCTGCTGGGCGGTGATCAACCACCCGCAACGCCAGCGGGCCAACTACCACAAGACCTGCGGCGTGCGCCAGTTCCACGCCTGCTACTCCTACGCCCAGGACACCCTCTGGGGGGTGGTCCGGGAGCGCAAGTCCAGCGCCAACACGCTGGCGGCCATCCGCTCCTGCCGGGCGGCCCGGCCCGACGGCGAGTGGATCTTCGTGATCCTGGACAACCTGTCCGCCCACAAGAACAAGAGGATCAAGGCCTGGTGCGCCGGACACAACGTCGAGCTGTGCTTCACCCCCACCTACTCGTCGTGGGCCAACCCGATCGAGTGCCACTTCGGCCCGCTGCGCGACTTCGTGCTGAACAACTCCGACTACCCCAGCCACACCGCCCTCACCGGCCGGCTGCACGCCTACCTCCGTTGGCGCAACGCCAACGCCCGTGACCCCAAGATCCTGGAGGCGCAACGGCGGCACCGAGCCAAGCTCCGCTCGGAAAAGGGCCGCCGATGGGGCCGGCCGGCACCGCGGGCTGCCTGAGCGCCCTCCGGAGCCAAGACAACCTGAGCAACGGCCCTCGGCTGATCCCGGCTGCCATCAGGAGGCTGCCCGCACCCGCCGACGCCCGACGCTCGGTAAGCGAAATGAACACCGCTGAATCAAGAACTACTCACATGTAACTTACGAGACTGGAACACCTGTTCCACCCGCGCAAAGGTTACTGGTCAAGGCACTAGCAAGTCCTCGAGGTCCTCCGCGTTTATGGTCGAGGGCCCGCTACTCCCCGTCGGCGGCCGTCATCGCCGCCAGGCGCAATCCATCCGACAACGCGGCTTCCCTGCGTCGACGGAGCGGGGAGGGGAGGGGAGGGGTAACGTCGCTCGCCACTCGGCCGCGGTCAAGACCAGGTTGGCAATGGTGTCAAGGACACCGCGAACCACGCCCTGCTCCCCGGGTCGAGGGGCGTCGCCCAGGTTGAGGCGATAACGGGGGCCAGATCGTCCCAGATCACGTGGCCGAACCGAGCCCATGGCCCCGGAGAGGAGAAGACGTACTCCATTTGGGGAGTCACGTAGGTGAGATCGATCGCCGCGCTCGGGTAATGGGTGGTGGCCTGAGGCGAAGTAGCCGGAAATTTGCGTCGTTCGGTGGCTCGCCCGCTCGGTCTTAAGCTCTACCAGCCAAAGTCGGGGTTTCCATGCGACTGCGTAGTCGGGAGCACCCCCCTTCTCGCCATCGGTGCGCGCCGGGAACTCGCATTCGTCGACAAACAGGGGGTCCTCTTCCGGCGATGGCTCGCCAAACGAGCAGGCATAGGGAGCCCCCATGAACTCGACCCCCGTAGCCGACGGAACGCTGCGGCTGTTCCCAGGCGGGTGGGGCGCGAGCAGGATCAAGCATGTGAGCAAGCGTTTGCAGAACTCCTCCCGGCCAACCTCGAGCGGGCCGGCGAGGGCCGCTGGCGTTTCCGTCTTTCATCGAGACAGTGGCCTCCCGTTGTTTGCCCGGAGCCGCCAGCCACTCAACCCGGCCTGGTCGCCCGAGGGCCGTCGCCCCGGCTTTTGTTGAGTCCGCCGCCCCCTTGAATCGCTGTCGCCACGCAGGCCGAAGAGGTCGTTGTTGGGCGAACTGGGAGGTCAGGGGCGAATTCACGCTAGGCGCGAAAACCCTGCGCGTCGACGGACCCAGACTG
>DASZAD010000195.1:0-4533 GCA_035945415.1 Streptosporangiaceae bacterium | reverse complement strand
TGGCCGCGGCCGGCTGCGGCCAGCAGGCCAGCCCGTCCAGCCCGTCGGGCCCGTCCGGCCCGTCCGGCCCGTCCGGTCCGGCCTGCCGGGCCAGGGCGGCCAGCGCGGCCAGGGCTTCCGCCGCCCCGGCCAGCGCGCGGCCGCGGGCCCTGACCCGCTCGCCGAACCCCGGCGCCTGTGCGGCCAGCCCGCGGATGAACGCCTCGACGTGCCGGGCGGGCTCGTCGATTCCCGCCGCCGCCAGCGTCTCCCGGATGATGGCGCGGTCGGTCCGCCCGGCCATCGGGGCCACGGCCGCGAGCTCGCGGCCGAACAGCTCGGCGAACACCATCCCGTACAGGTGACTGCTGAGGCTGCCGGCGTCGATCAGCGTGTAGTCGATGTCCCACAAGACAAGAGGCCCGCGCACGCGGCGACGGTATCAGCCGGTCCGGCTCACCAGGTCCGGCTGGCGCCCGGCTGACGGTGGCGAGGACTAGACTGCCCGCGATGGAAGCGCGGCAGCGGGCGGGGAAGGGCGGTGGCAGCCGTGGCTGGCCGGATCCGTGACGAGGACATCGCCGCGGTCCGGGAGCGCTCGGCCATCGCCGAGGTCGTCGGCGAGTATCTCCAGCTCCGCAGCGCGGGCGGCGGCGCGCTCAAGGGGCTGTGCCCCTTCCACGACGAGAAGACCCCCTCGTTCAACGTCACGCCCGCCCGGGGACTCTTCTACTGCCATGGCTGCGCCCAGGGCGGGGACGTCATCTCGTTCGTGCAGAAGGTCGACAACCTGACCTTCACCGACGCGGTCGAGCGACTCGCCGCCCGGGCCGGTGTCGAGCTGCGGTACGAGCAGGGCGGTCATGTGCCGGGCCGGGAGCAGAGCCAGCGACGGCGGCTGGTCGCGGCGCACCAGGCCGCGGCGGAGTTCTACGCCGAGCGGCTCCGCGCGCCTGACGGCGCTCCCGGGCGGGAGTTCCTCGCCTCACGGGGATTCGACCTGGCGCAGGCGGAGCGGTTCGGCGTGGGTTACGCGCCGGCCGGCTGGGAGGCGCTCACGACCCACCTGCGGGGGCGTGGCTTCACCGACGCCGAGCTGCTGGCGGGTGGGCTGGCCCGGGAGGGCAGGCGCGGCCCGGTGGACAGGTTCCGCGGCCGGCTGATGTGGCCGATCAGGGATCTGACCGGCGACGTGATCGCTTTCGGCGCCCGCAAGCTCGCCCCCGAAGACGACGGTCCCAAGTACCTGAACACCCCGGAGACCCCGCTGTTCCACAAGAGCTCGGTGCTGTACGGCGCCGACCTGGCCAAGCGGGAGATCGCGCAGCGCCGGCAGGTGGTCATCGTGGAGGGCTACACCGACGTGATGGCCTGCCACCTGGCCGGTGTGCCCACCGCCGTGGCGACCAGCGGGACGTCCTTCGGCGAGGGGCACATCAAGATCCTGCGACGGCTGCTGATGGACGCCAGCGAGTTCCGCGGCGAGGTCATCTTCACGTTCGATGGGGATGAGGCCGGACAGCGGGCCGCGCTGCGCGCGTTCGGCCTGGAGGAAAGGTTCGTCACCCAGACGTTCGTGGCCGTGCAACAGGACGGGCTGGACCCCTGCGACCTGCGGCTCGCCCAGGGTGACGCGGCCGTGCGCGACCTGATCGCGCGCCGCGTGCCACTGTTCGAGTTCGCCATCCGCAGCGCGATGGACCGGTACGACCTGGAGACGATCGAGGGGCGGCTGGCCGCGCTCGACGCCGCCGCGCCGATCGTGGCGCGCATCAAGGACCGGGGCCACCGGCTGCAGTACGCGATCAGTCTGAACCGGTGGCTCGGCATGATGGACGAAGACTTCGTGCTGGCCAGGATCCGCGACCACGGCGGGCGTGCGGCGTCCGGCGGGGGGGCGCGCGAAGCGTACGGGCCGCGGGGGAGCGAGTCGCGGCGGAATGGCCCGCGGCAGGAACCGTGGCGGCGCCCTGCCCCGGCCAGCGACGGGCCGGGCCAGGGGTCAGGGACCCGGCTCGCGCCGGGACCTCGGCTCGCGCCGGGCAATGGCGCGGAGGACAATGGCGAGCCCTACGATCCGCGTGATCCCGTCGTGCAGGTGGAGCGTGAGACGCTCAAGCTGGCGGTGCAGCGGCCCGGACAGTGCGGCCCGGTCTTCGCGGATCTGGGCGAGGAAGCGTTCACGGTGCCGGTGCACGCCGAGGTCTTCCGGCTCATCTGTGACTGCGCCGGATGGAACGCGGAGGAGCCGGGAGATGGGCCCGGCCACTCGGGGCTGAGCGGCAGCGAATGGGCCAGGCGGTTGCGCGAGGCCGCGCCCGGCGAGCGCATCGAGTCGCTGGTGACACAGCTGGCCGTGGAACCGCTGCGCACGCCGAGCAAGGACGGCGAGCCCGACGACAGGTACGTGTCCGCGGTCCTGGCCAGGGTGGAGGAGCTGGCGGTCAGCCGCCGGATCGCCGGGGTCAAGTCACGGCTGCAGCGGACCGATCCGACCGAGGCGCTGGCCGAGTACAACCGGCTGTTCGGGGACCTCATCGGGCTGGAGCAGCAGCGCAAGGTACTGATGGACCGGGCCTCCGGCGCGCTGTAGCGGCGCGGGCGCGGCGGCTCGCCTTCTGTCGCGGTACCTGCCCAGACGGACAGAAGTTGTATATCTGCACAGAACGCTCCAGCGTTACTGGCATTAAGGTGACAAAATTGGGTCCCCCGTAACAGCAACGTCACGGTGCACACTGGTCTGCGTGAGTCTTACCGCGCTCCCCGGCGGACCGCTATCGGCTGATCAGCTAGCGGACCTGGTCTCCCTGGGACGAGAGCGCGGCGGGGTCTCCATGGCCGACGTCGCGGCCGCCTTCGACCGGCCCGACCTCCCGCCCGACGCGGTCGAAGGCGTCCTGCGCCTGCTCGCGGACGAGGGCGTCGACCTCCTCGACACGTCCGTCGAGGATGTCGAGGAGCTGCGCAAGGGCGACCCCGACACCGGCAGGCGGGCTTCGCCCGGCGACCTGGTGCGGATCTACCTGCGCGAGATCGGCCGGGTGCCGTTGCTCACCGCCGAAGATGAGGTGGAGCTGGCCAAGCAGATCGAGGCCGGACTGTTCGCCGAGGAGAAGCTGCGCGGTCTGCCCGCCTGGGCCAGCTACCCGCCCGGGGTGCGCGCCGAGGACCTGGAGCAGCTCGTGGCGGACGGCATACGGGCGAAACAGCGGCTGATCGAGGCGAACCTCAGGCTGGTGGTGTCCATCGCCAAGCGCTACATCGGCCGCGGGCTGATCTTCCTCGACCTGATCCAGGAGGGCAACCTCGGGCTGATCCGCGCGGTGGAGAAGTTCGACTACACCAAGGGCTACAAGTTCTCCACGTACGCCACCTGGTGGATCCGGCAGGCCATCACCCGGGCCATCGCCGACCAGGCCCGGACCATCCGCATCCCGGTGCACATGGTGGAGACGATCAACAAGCTGGCCCGCGTGCAGCGGCAGTTGCACCAGGACTTCGGCCGGGAGGCCAGCATCAAGGAGATCGCCGCCGAGATGGGCATCGAGGTGCAACGCGTGGCCGAGATCCAGTGCGTCGCCCAGGAGCCTGTCTCGCTCCAGTCGCCGATCGGTGAGGAGGACTCTGATCTGGGCGACTTCATCGAGGACGCCGATGCCGTGGTGCCGATGGAGGCGGCGGCGTTCATCATGCTGCAGGACCAGCTCGACGGGATCCTGGACTCGCTCAGCAGGCGGGAGCAGACGATCATCCAGCTCAGGTTCGGGCTGACCGACGGCCACCCCCGTACGCTGGAGGAAGTCGGCAGGGAGTTCGGCGTGACCAGGGAGCGGATCCGCCAGATCGAGTCCAAGACGCTGGCCAAGCTGCGCCACCCCAGCCGCGCGCAGATGCTGCGGGAGTACCTGGACTAAGAAACCGGAGCTTGCGCGAGTGCGGCGATGACACCGAGCACGCCACAGCCGATCAGTGCGGAGACGACGCCTTTACGCAGCCCCCACAGCCAACCCGCGGCCAGCGCCGTGACCGCGCCGGTCCGGTAACGGCCGGAGGGGCCAGGGGTTGTTCGCGGCTTCAATGGCGTCCAGCCACTCCTGGGAGTAAACCATCGACAGATCGTAGGAAGTACCTACATTCTGGTACTGAGTGGCTACCGTCCCCGCGATTTCGTGCGGGCTGTTGGTCCAGTCCGCCACCCAGATGTAGTAGGCCTGTCCCTTGCACGCCGTGCGCACCGCGCCGAGATCGGAACGGCTGCAATAAATAGTGACGCCACGCATGCCCGCGCTGTGCTTCGCTCTAATCCACTCCGCCGCCTGCGCGGGTGTCATGTCACCCGCTTCCACATCAGCGACGTTACCGGTCAGCGAGCCGGACACCGTGATCAGCACCTTATCGGCGCCGGGCCATCTCTCCCACGCTGCCGGCGGCCAGGCGAAGTCACCGTCGACGTACCCGGCCACTACCTCCGCGTTTGCTGGAATAGCCTCCCAGGTAACTGAGTCGTACATTGTGGCGGGCGTTCTCTTGGCCATATCTTTATCCTGCCTGAAC
>DASZAD010000194.1:0-11854 GCA_035945415.1 Streptosporangiaceae bacterium | reverse complement strand
TCACGTGATCGCAGTGACCGGCCCGGACCGGCCCGGCCATCCGTCCCCGGCCCGCCAGGCTGCCGGCAAGCCCGCGAAAGAACAGGCCGCCACGCGCACGACCGGCCCAATCTGGATAAGTGCGCTCGCTGTGGTGGCGCTGGCCGTGTCCTTCCTGTCTGGCTGCGGCGGGCCGGGCGCCGGGGGCCCGGCGGCAGCCCAGCCGCCGGCGCCGGCGGGTTCTGCCGATCGGGTCTGCGCGGCTGGTACGTGCGTTTCGCTCGGCCGGCTGACGCGCAGCATCGACAGCCAGCTCAGGGGAAAGGTCGCCGGGTACGTCGCGCTCGTCGGCCAGTCGCACGTGGTGGCCTCGGGCGTGGCTCGCACGGCCGCTGACCCGCCACGGCTCGCCATGGGACGGGATGTCATGGTGAATGTCGCCAGCGTCGGCAAGATCTTCACCACGATCGCCGTCCTGAAGTCGCTGGCCCGTCACCACCTGAGCATCGACAGCCGGATCTGGCCGTTCCTGCCCCCGGATTGGGTCAAGGGCCCGGGCGTCGACACCATCACCTTCCGGGATCTGCTGACCCATCGGGCCGGGTTCCGCCTGGACAGCGGCCTGGTCTTCGCCACCGACAATGCGGCCAGGGAACAGATCCGGCAGGGCATCCGGCAGGCGGACAAGCACGAGCCGTCCTACAACAACATCAACTTCACCATCTTCCGGGACCTGCTGCCGTTCATGGAGGGGGTCCGCGACCCGGGGCCAGCCGCGCGCGCCGCCGCCGCGGACCGCTTCTTCATCAGCTATGTGCAGCGTCAGGTCTTCGACCCGGCGCACGTCACGGATGCCACCTGCGCGCCGGTCCGCGACGCCATGCTGATGTACCCGCCTCTCGCCGTCGGCACCGGGGCGGGGAAACCGGCCCCGGTGGGGCCATCGGCGTGCGCCGGAGGCGGCTGGTTCATGACGCCGGCCAGCCTGCTCCGGGTCCTCGACGGCCTCATCGGCGGCACCAGCCTGCTCTCGGCCAGCCAGCGGCGGCTGATGGACGACAACTGTCTGGGCTGGGACTGCTCCATCTTCGGCAAGGCCAGCACCTACCTGGCCAAGACCGGCAGCATCGGCGGCGACCCAGGCTCGGCCAGCCTTCAAGTCTTCTTCGGCGTCCTCGCCGGGACGATCCCCGTGGTGGTCGTCATCAACTCCAGCTTCCGGGAGGACATCGCCACCGTCGTACAAACCGCCCTGCTGGCCGCCACCAGCCCGCGGTAGCCGGTCAGGGCCCCGGCATCGTTGCCCGATGTCCGTCCCGGTCCGCCCGCCGGGAAACGTCCCCCCGCCCCACAGCAGGTGAGTTTGGCGGCCGGAGCTGCACATGGGCCACGGGTACCCGGCCACCGGCAGCAGCTCACCACCGCCGACGTGCTTGGCTTCGGGACGCTGGACGGCGCCGCGTCGTTCGGGATGGAAAGCGTGACCGGATCGATCACCCCGGGTAAGGACGCGGACATCATCCTGCTACGGCCGGGTCCTAATCTCACCCCGCTGAACCACCCGGTCGCGGCGGCCGTGCTGGCGCGACCCCGGCGAACGTGGATACGGTGCTGGTGCGCGGGCGGGTGCTCAAGGCCGGGGGAGTGCTGGCCGGCGTTGACCTGGGCCGGCTGCGGCGCCTGGCGGGCCGGGCGCGGGACAGGCTGTTCGGCCGGGCGGGCATCGCACCGGGGGAGTCGTGGTCTCCCGATGTGGCGGCGACCTGGCGTCCCTGACCGCTGCCGGGCCGGCGATACGGTGCTCACCATGACTTCCTTCCGTCACCCTGGCACCGTGCTGACCGATCACTTTTTCACCGTCCCGCTCGATCACGACGACCCGGGCGGGCCGCAGATCGAGGTGTTCGCCCGCGAGGTGACCTCGGCTTCGGCCGCCCGCGCCAACTTCCGCGACGGCGCGAACCTGCCCTGGCTGCTGTTCCTGCAGGGCGGGCCGGGCGGGGCCTCGCCGCGGCCGGTCGGCCGGTGGAGCTGGCTGGACCGCGCGCTGAAGGACTACCGGGTGCTCCTGCTCGACCAGCGCGGCACCGGAAGGTCCACCCCGGCCACCCGGCAGACGCTGGCCGGCCTCGGCGGCCCCCGGGAGCAGGCCGGCTACCTGGCCAACTTCCGCGCCGACTCGATCGTGCGCGACGCCGAGATCATCCGCCGCGCGCTCATCGGAGACGAGCCGTGGAGCATCCTGGGCCAGAGCTACGGCGGCTTCTGCTCGGCCACCTACCTGTCGCTCGCGCCAGAAGGGCTGCGCGAGGCGCTGATCACCGGCGGCCTGCCGGGCCTGGAGGCCAGCGCGGAGGATGTCTACCGCGCCACCTACCCGCGGGTGGCCGCCAAGGTCGCCGCCCACTACGAGCGTTACCCCGACGATATTGACCACGCCAAGCGGATCGCCCGCCATCTGCGCGACCACGACGTCCGCCGGCCGGACGGGGGGCGACTGACCGTCGAAGCCTTCCAGTCGACCGGCCACCTGCTGGGGATGAGCACCGGCAGCCACGAGCTGCACTACATGCTGGAGGATGCGTTCGCCGGGGATGACCTGTCCGACACCTTCCTGCGCCAGGTGCAGACGACCATCTCTCCGGTCGGCCCGCTGTACGTGCTGCTGCACGAGGCGTGTTACGCCCAGGGCGAGGGCGCGACCCGCTGGGCCGCGCAGCGGGTGCGGGCGGAGTTCCCGGAGTTCGCCGCCGCGGCGGCGCTGGACGGCGACGCCCCGTTGATGTTCACTGGCGAGATGATCTACCCGTGGACGGTGGCGGACGACCCACTGCTGCGCCCGCTCCGCGAGACCGCCGAAGTGCTGGCCGAACGGACGGACTGGCCGCGGCTGTACGACCCGGCCCGGCTGGCCGCGAGCGAGGTGCCGGCCGCGGCCGCGGTCTACTTCAACGACATGTACGTGGACGCCGGGTTCTCGCTGGCCACGGCGCGGGCCAGCCGCGGCCTCCAGCCGTGGGTGACCAGCGAGTACGAGCACGACGGACTGCGGGTCAGCCACGGGGCGGTGCTGGACCGGCTGATCCGCATGGTCCGGGGCGAGGCCGGCTGACCCTGCGCCGCCCGGGCCCGGCCCGGCTAGTCCACGCCCAGGAGTGACTCGCGGGCACGCTCGAGGAAGCCGGACTCGGCGGCGTTGCGGGTGCGGGCGATCGCCGCCTCGTAGGCCCGCGCCGCCTCGCCGGCGCGGCCCAGCCGCCGCAGCAGGTCCGCCCGGATCGCGTGGAACATCTGGTAGCCGTCCAGGTCGAGCTGGTCCACCAGGTCGAGCGCCGCCTGCGGCCCTTCCACCTCGGCCACCGCGACCGCGCGGTGCAGGGCCACCACCGGGGTCGGAGCGTAGGCCAGGAGCTGGTCATACAGCGCCAGGATCTGCCGCCAGCCGGTCTCGGCGGCACTCGGCGCCTCGCTGTGCACGGCGTTGATCGCCGCCTGGATCTGGTACTGGCCCGGCTGGTTGCGGCGCAGGCACTGCCGCACCAGGGCCTGCCCCTCGGCGATGAGCGCCCGGTCCCACCGGCCGCGGTCCTGATCGGCCAGCAGCACCAGGCTCCCGTCCGTTGTGGTCCGGGCCGGTCGGCGCGACTCGGTCAGGAGCATCAGCGCGAGCAGCCCCGCGACCTCAGGCTCGTCCGGCATGAGCTCGGCCAGCAGCCGCCCGAGGCGGATGGCCTCGGCGCACAGGTCCTCGCGGATGAGTCGCTCGCCCGAGCTCGCCGCGTATCCCTCGTTGAAGATGAGATAAATAACGGCGAGCACCGAGCGCAGCCGCCCGGGCAGGTCAGCTTCACGGGGGATCAGGTAGGGAATGCCCGCGTCACGGATCTTGGCCTTGGCCCGCACCAGCCGCTGGGCCATGGCGGGCTCTGACGTCAGGAAGGCGCGCGCGATCTCCGCCGTGCTCAGCCCGCCGAGCAGCCGCAGCGTCAGGGCCACCTGCGTGCCGGTGGCGAGCGCCGGGTGGCAGCAGGTGAAGATCAGGCGCAGCCGGTCGTCATGCACGGCGCCCTCCTCGGCTGGGTCTGCTTCGTCCGGAGCGGTCAGCAGCGCGGCCTGGGCGTGCCGGTCCGCCCTGGACGCCTCGCGGCGGAGGCGGTCGATAGCCCGGTTACGGGCGGTGGTGATGATCCACCCGGCCGGGCTGGCCGGCAGCCCGGCCTCCGGCCACCGCTGCACCGCCGCCGCGAACGCTTCCTGGACCGCCTCCTCGGCGGTGTCGATGTCACCGAACACGCGGACCAAGACGGCCACGGCCCGCCCGTACTCCTGGCGGAACACGCGCTCGATCTCGGCGGCGGGCAGTGGCATCCTCTGGGTCAGCCTCTGGGCAGTTCCCGGAACGGCCGCACCTCGATCGGCAGCGTGGTCGCCTCCACGATCTTGCGGCCCCAGGTCATCGCCACATCGAGATCCGGCGCCTCAACGATCCAGAAGCCGCCCAGGTACTCCTTACCCTCCACGAACGGGCCGTCGGTGGTGAGAACGTCGCCGCCAGCGTAGCTGAGCACGGTGGCCGTGTCCGGAGGGTGCAAACCGCCGCTGAACACCCACCCGCCGGCGTCCTTGATCTCCTGGCCGATCGCGTCGAGATCCCGCATCACCCTGGCCAGGACCTCTGGCGGGGGGATCGGTCCCTCCGGCTGGTACATGCTGAGCAGGTACTGGTTCATCGCTGCTTTCCTCCGGCCTCGGCCGGCACTGTACCGGCCTGTCACCCTCTACACGAACGGCCCGGGCCCGGATCGACAGCAGGGTGAGCGAGAAGGAGTTCCTGTAGACCCGTGTAGGGCGGCGTGCCAGAGCCCGGGGAGCGGTGCATGCCAGAGACCCGGCCCAAAGACCAGCACTGCCGGCATTGCCTGGGCAACTGCTCCGGTGACTGCTTGCTCGGCGAGTCCGGCCGATGCATCCACGGCTGGAACGAGAAGCATCCACGGCAGTTCAGCTGGCAGCTGCTGCTGACCCGCAGGTGGTGGCGCCGGGTGTTCTGGGGCCGGTAGGAGGGGACGGCTTGGCCAGGTGGTCTCCCTGGCCCGGGCCGGCGCGAGGACAACTACTCCGTAGCCGTCACCTCGCCCCCAGCGAAGAACTCCGCTATTCCGCGTGGCATCATCTAGGACGAGCACGCCATCCTGAGGAGGCGGAATGACCGGACCGGGCCAGCCGGGGTACAGAGTTCCAGCGGACATCCGCACGGACATCGCACACCCTGCCCGGGTTTATGACTACTGGCTGGGCGGTAAGGACAACTTTGCCGCAGACAGGGCAGCCGCCGAGCAAGTGCTGCGAGTGATGCCGGAGATCCTGAACACCGTGCGAGGCAACCGCCAGTTCCTGGTGCGCGCGGTCCGTTTCCTCCGCGATGCCGGGATCCGCCAGTTCGTCGACCTCGGCAGCGGGCTGCCGAGCAGCCCGAACGTCCATGAGGTCGCCCAGGCGGGCGACACCGGCGCGCTCGTGGTGTACGTGGATAACGACCCGGTGGTCTCCGTGCACGCCGCGGCGCTGATGGCACGGGAGGACACGACCGCCGTCGTCCGGGCCGACCTGCGGGACGTGGACGAGGTCTTGTCCAGGAGCGCTGAACTGCTCAACTTCGCCCAGCCGGTGGGACTGCTGTTCGTCGGGTGCCTGCACCACCTCGTGGATGCCGACGACCCCGCCGGCGTCGTGGCCCGGTATCTAACGGCGCTCGCGCCGGGCAGCTATCTGGTCATCTCGCATGCCACCGATGAGCGCTCGCCGGAGAAGATGCGCGCGAACTCCGAGGTGGCCCAGAGCAGCGGCGCCGTGCTCATCCCTCGTAGCAAAGACGCCATCTTGCGCATGTTCAACGGGCGCGAGCTGATCGATCCCGGGCTGGTCCTGGTCTCCTACTGGCGACCGGACGGCGGTGATCCAGGACCGAACGCCGACCTGGCCTGGGCCTACGGCGGGGTCGCGGCCGTCTGAAGGGCGTCTCCTGTCCCTTCTCAAATGATCTGCCGACAGGCTGGCCTGATGACCAGGTGAAACGGCAGTTCTGGTGGCTTGGCCGGGCGGCGTTGTCTCGTTTGATCTGCTGGCTCAACGGCGTCTGCTTGGGGATGTCTCATCTGATCTGCCGGGCCGTGGCGCTTTCTCGGGTGCAACTTGTGGTCTTGGGGGCGGGCCGGTGTTGCATCGGCTGGCACGGTGGGCGGAAGGCTGGGCCCTCAGCGCCTGCTATGGGGGCGGGCCGGTCTCGTCGGGCTGGTCTGGGTGCCATTCGAGATCGCGGCGGAGCCAGAACAAGAATCTGGGGTAGCGGTGCTCATGGTGGCCGGGTGCGACGCGGCGGCGGAACTCGGCGTGGAAGCGCTGGTTGGCGGGCGGGGTGCGGGCCAGGAGAATGGCGCGCCAGTAGGGGCTGGCAAGGATCGCGGTGAAGGCCACGATCTCGGGGTAGGCGGCGGCTTGGGTGAGCGCTTTGCGGGCGCCGGGATCGTTGCCGGGCAGGTGCAGCCGGGCGAGCCGGGCATCGTGTTGCGCGGCGTAGCCGGGGGTGGTGATGAGGGCGGCCCAGGAGCCTTGGGCCAGGTGGAACGCCGACCGGGTGGCTGGCCGGCCACGGCGGAGCACGATCCGCTGGTGGCGTAGCTGAGCGTGGATGATGTCCGGGATGGCGGCGAGAGCGGGCTGATGCCCTGGGCGGTCGTTGCCGCCGCCGGTCCACAGCTGGTGGCGGAGGCAGGCGTTGGCGTCGTGGGTGGCCCAGATCCTGGCGAGCTGCGGGTCGGCTCCGGCGGTGGCCGCGCAGCGCCGGCACGGTGGCCGGATGTCGTTGATGAACTGTCTGGGGGTGGGGCTGGCGCCACCGGGCAGGGTTGTGGTCGCTAGCGCGGGGTGGTAGCGCAGTTCGGGCAGGGCGGCCAGCAGCGCCGTGGCGGGGTAGCCGGTGAGCGCGGTGAGCTGGTCTGTGGGGGCGGGGTCGTCGTTGCCGGGGTGGGCTACCTCGTCGAGGTCGTCGAAGCTGACGTGGTTGGCGGCGGCCAGCCGGTTCAGGTAGGAGTCGTAGGTTTCGTGGTGCAGCGGGGGGAGGGTGCGGGGCAGCGGGCGGGGCAGCGGTGGCCAGCGGGGGGTCATCCGGCGGCCCGGCGGGCGGCGGTGGTGGCCGATTCGGCGGCGTAGTCCAGCGGGATGGTGTCGAGCAGGGGCCGGGTGATGGCCTCGCTGCCATCCAGGATGGCGGTGATGGCGGCGGCGCGGATGAGGTGGGACAGGCTGCCGATCATCCCGCTGGTGCGCTGGTGCAGGTAGCGGCCCAGCCTGGCCAGGGTGGCGGGCTGGTGGTGGTGCAGCCGCAGGGTGTCTTCGAAGGTGGCGATCAGGGCCTGCCATTCGGTGTTGCAGGGGAACGGGCCGGTGCGGATCAGGGTGCACCGGCCGGCGAGCTGTTTGCCCCGCATGCCGGTGAACAGGCCGCAGCGGTCGACGTTGATGCCGGCGTAGATGAAGGTGGCGGGCAGGTGCTCGGTGAAGTATTTGAGGTGATCCGACAGGTCCTCGCCGGCCAGGGTGGCCAGGTTCAGGTTGTGGATCTCATCGACGAGGACCAGGTCGACCCGGGCGTCGGTCATGACGTGGCAGACCGCGTCGGTGATGTCGGTGGTGTTGTCGCGGCGGGTGAGCATGGGCAGGCCAAGGAAGCGGGCGAATTCCATGGCCAGCTTGCGCGGTGAGCCTTTGGGCGGGGTGGTGACGTAGACGACCGGGATCCGGTCGCTGCCGGGGTAGCGGGCCCGGATCCGCAGCTCGTGGGTGCGGCCGAGCTGCTTGATGGCGGTGGTCTTGCCGGTGGTCCAGTCGCCGGAGACGATCAGCCCGCGGCGGGCGCTGATCTCCCGCTGGTTGAGCAGGGCCAGCAGCCGGCCCTGGTGGCAGACCTGCCGCACCGCGGAGGTGGACACGACGACCAGCTCGGAGTGATAACGGCAGCGGGCCTCGTCATACAAGACCCGGTCCGGGTCGGGTAACGCCGCCCATGCGGGTTCATCGAGCAGGTCAAAGGCGGCCGGGTCGGCGTCGATGAAGCGCCGCCACCCGGCCAGGGTCGTGGTCGGATCCCGGCGCTCGCCGGCCTGGCCGGCGGGCATGCTCACCACCATTGCTGCGCCTCCTTGCGGGCATCGAAGATGCCCAGCGGGATGACATCGGCCAGGCCGTCATCCAGATCCTCATCCGGGGGTGATGCCCTGGCTGCCTGGCCGTCTGCGGGCGCCGGCGCCGACGGGGGCAGGGACGGCGGCTCAGCGCGGGTGCGGGCGGCGACCCGCCGGTCCTTGTTGCCCGGCCTGCCGTGCGGCGGTGCGGCCGGGCCGCGGGCCGCCCGCTCCAGCAGCGCGGCCGCCGCGGTGGCGATCTGCGCCTCGGCGGGGGTTTCGCCGCGTTCCCGCAGCCCGGCCAGGGCGTGATTCCACGCCAGTTCCCCGAACGGCGCCGGCGTGCTGTGCAGGTGCCGCCAGAACAGGGTGATCCAGCCGCCCTCCTGATGGTTGCGCACCCAGATCCGGGAGATGTCATACGGGTCGTAATGGACTTCCCACAGGCCCTTCCTCGCGGCCACTCCCGACGGCTGCCGGCGGAACGGATTGAGCTGGTCACCGTCATAGACCCGGTGGCTGATCTTGATGCCGTAAGCGTTGATGGCCCGCCAGGTCGCGGGGAGCAACTCGATGTAGTCACTGGCGGACAACGCCACCGGGACATAGCCGGCGGCCTCGATCAGAGCCGCGTACTTCTCGTTCGGAGTGAACACCCGGCCCGGGGCCAGCGGGTCGCGCAGCCCGTCATGCGGCCGGTTCTGCCAGACGGCCACGATCCACTCATCCAGCAGGTCCTGCAGTTCGGGAAGCGACCACAACGGCTCGCGCTCCACGTGACGGCCCCGGTATTCGGCACTGCGGCCCAGATAGCCTGAGACGAACTGGCTGAACAGCGAGGCGACCGATTTCAGCGCCCGCTCGATGTGCGGTTTGTCGGTCGGGGTGCCGGGATGGGCGGGCTGGAAGCTGGTTCCCAGGCTGGCGCACGCCGCCTGGAAGTTGCCCGACACGAACACCTTGCCCCGGTCACACACGATTGTCTCGGGCACGATCACCGGCCGGGCGGCGGCGTGTTCCAGCCGCTGGTCCACGCTGAGCAGCCGCCGCCAGGGCAGTACCGACCGGGACATCGCCAGCGCGCCGGCCCAGCCCGGGCGCACCGGTTCCGGGGTGGCCGCGCGGGCTAGCAGCAGCGAGGCATCTACCGACCTGGTGGCCGGGCGCAGCACTGCCGCGATCACGCTCCTGGTGGCCAGGTCGATCATGGCGGTGAGCTCAACCCGGCCCGTGGTATCCCTGTCCAGCAGCACCAGCACGTCCAGCGGGGTGGAGTCGATCTGCACCAGCTCACCCGGACGGCAGGCGGTGACCTGGCCGAACGGCGCCGCTGGCCGGCTGGCCAGCGCCTGGCGGGTGCGCGCGGACCCGGTGGTGTGCTGTCCGTTGCTCATTCTGGCGAACAGCCGGTAGAACCCGGCCCGCGACGGCAGGGGTACCACCCCTGGCCCGTGCACGCCGTCCAGGATCTGCTGGACCCGCCAGTAGTAATAGCCGACCGTGCGGGTCGAGCGGTCGGCAGCCTCGCCGAGCGCCTGCTCCAGCGCCTCGGCCACCCGCGGGTCGGCCCGGCCCCGCACCGGCCGCTGCGGCGCGACGCGCCAGTCCACCACCCCGGCGATGCCACGCGCCTGGAACCGGCGCCGCTTGCGGTTCACCGTGTGCACGCTGACCTTGACCCCGGTCAGTTCGGTCAGCTCCGCCGCCTTGGCCGCATCCCGCTCGGCCAGCGTCCGCGCTGCCGGGTCATACTGCGGGCGCGGCCGGGCGCCCGCGGCTGCCTCCGGCGGCAACCCGGTGAGCACCTCGGTCAGGTGCCGCTGCCACCAGGCCGCTTCCTCAGCCGCCCGCGCCGGGATGCCATTCAGCCCGGCCGGCAGCAGCGGGACCGGGCCCCGCTCGCCGGTGCGCTGGAAACTGGCATCGCCGAGCAGGTGAGCGAGCTGGACCACGCTCGTCCCGCCGTCCTGGTCAGCCAGCCGCACCAGCGTCCCGGACAGCCCGGCCACGATGTGGGCGGTGCCCGCGAACCGGATCCGGTCACCGATCCTCAGCACCCCGGGCCGCGGCGGGCTCACTGCCAGGCCCTCGCCGCGCGGCATATCAGGGTCTGCGGTCCCAGCAGATCCGCGGCCAGGTCCGCCTCCAGCACCCCGCGCCACATCAAGTGGTAGAGCACCGGCAGCACCGCCAGCCGGTCCCCGGCCGCCTCCGCAGCCCTGAACAGCGGCGCAGGCTCCGCGAACGCCACCATCAAGGCATCGGCGATGGCCGGCCGCAGGCACCGGGGATGCCGGTAGGCGGCAAGCCACCGCACATTGGACGCCAGCACCTTGCCCGGCCCGCCGGTCCGCCAGAACACCCAGCCCACCTGCTCACAGGCGCCCGCCATGACCGCGAACGACTCAGCAGACCGGGGATCGACCAGTTCGTCAGGACGGACGTCCACCACCATCGCCCGGCCATCGGACCGGCGGGCGAAGAAATCCGGAGCGTGCCGGCGCTCACGCCCCCCGCCAGGCCAGCACAGCCAGAACGGCTGCGAACAGAACGCAACGACCTGCGGGTCGAAATCCAGCATCATCGCCACATCCCGCTCGACCCACGACTCATAACCCACATGCCGGCCTGTCGTCGCCGACCACCACAGGCCCGGGAAGCTGGCCCTGCCCCTCAACGACGGGAACGCCCGCACCGGGCCGGCCCGCTCAAACGGCGTATCCCAGCACGACACCAGCGCACGGCGGCACCGGCCCTCATCCGCGCCGATGAACTCGACATCCAGCATCGGCGCGGGAACCCGAAACCCCACGACCGCAGGACAACCAGACATCGCCCCGCCAACAGCCACGAACTACAAGACCAACTACAGAACCAACGCCTAACGTAACCCACCGTCACTATTACGGCGGTAACGACACGCCCGGCGAGCAGGCCGACGGAGACAAACATCACCGGCCCGGCACATACACCACGACAACAACCTCGACGCGGCAGATCAGCCAGGACACCGCACGCCGGCTACTCACAACCGTCCGGCACATGCACGGGGACAAGCACCGAACCGGACCAGCTCAGCTGAGACACCCGGCAGATAGCTTGCGACAGGACATCTCCTGAAAGTTGTTGTCCCGTGCCATCGGTTCTTGAGCTATGGCCAGGATACTGACCTGGGGGGGCTCAGTTTGAGTGGCGGGGACTTGGGCGAACGCCGATAAGGAACATTATGTAAAGTTGATGGTTTTCCAAGGCTGGCTCGGGGCCGCAGGCGATCGCGATCACCCCGGACGGGAAGACCGCCTACGTCGTGGACGACGGCAGCGGAAAGGTCAGGCCTATCAACGTCATTGCGTGTCCTTCCGCGAGCCGCCTTTCCTGCGGCTCATCGTCAGGCCACGTCACTTACACAGCCAGTAAGACACACCCGTTCCCGGGGTCGGGTCAGGGCTGTTCATACCCCGACCCCGTTGTCATTCGGCTGAAGGCGCCGGCCGGTCCCCCCAGCGGACCGGCCGGCGCGATGACACCTACTCCCCCGCCCATAGCAGGTCAAACCCCGATCCGTCAGTAACTGGACCTCAGCAGGTCACGAACTCCTCGAACGAGGAATCGTCCAGCCCCGCTTCACGCATCAGCGGCCTCGCATGGGTAGCCACATAGATAGTGCACGACGCGGCGGGGCAAAAGGTTGTCTG
>DASZAD010000193.1:0-4797 GCA_035945415.1 Streptosporangiaceae bacterium | reverse complement strand
GATCCCCTGGCGGCGCGGGGCCGGTCAGGCGGGTCATCATCGTCCAGCAGGTCAGGCGGGCCACCGGCATCCAGCCGCTACGGCCGGCAGCCAGTACTCAGTCGCCACGGCCGGCCGGGGGTGCCCGGGCGTCATGGGCCGCCCGGGGCCAGGCACATGCAGCGGCCGCCGTACGGCCGCCGCAGGCTGGTGGCGGGACTGTCCTGCGCGGCCCTGATCTTCCTCGTGGTCCTGGTGGCGCAGGTCGCGGGGGGCGGCTCGGGCCACCCGCCGCACCATCGCGCGCGGGCCGGGACAGGCAACTCCAGGGCGATACCGGCCCCCGGGCGCCTGGTGCTACAGGTGATTCCGGCCGCCTACCAGCTGCCCGCAGCCATCTCCCGCGAGGTGGTGCTGCCGGACCCGGCTGCTTCCCGGCCGACGCTGCTGGTGGCCGGCGGGTTGACCACACGGTCGGTGAGCACGGACGCGGTCCTGCTGCTCGACCCGGTGACCGGGCAGACCTCACAGCCCGCCCCGCTGGCCGTGGCGACGCACGACGCCGCCGGCGCGGTGCTGGACAGCCGGGCGGTGGTGTTCGGCGGCGGCTCGCAGTCGAGCATCGCCACCGTCCAGTCGGCCGCCGCACACGGGTCGTGGTCGGCCGTCGGCCGGCTCCCCCGGCTCCGCAGCGACCTGAGCGCGGTCACCGTGGGCGGCCGGGCCTACCTCCTGGGCGGGTACGACGGCACCAGCTACGACCGCAGCGTGCTCGCCACCGCCGACGGCACTCACTTCACCGTCGCGGCCAAGCTGCCGGTGGCCGTACGGTATCCGGCCGTGGCCGCGGCCGGCTCGCGCATCTGGGTGTTCGGCGGACAGACCCCCGCCGGGATCACCAGCGTCATCCAGCAGGTGGACACCGCGACGGGCAAGGCCACGATCGTCGGCCGGCTGCCCGCGCCGCTGGCCCACGCGACCGGCTTCACCCTGGGCGGGCGGGTCTTCGTCGCGGGCGGGCAAACCGCACCGGCCGCGCGGAGATCCGAGGTGTCCAGCCCCTCGGCTCAGGGGACCACCAGCCGCGACGTCCTGGAGTACCTGCCCGCCTCCGGCGGCACCAGGGTCGCCGGGCAGTTGCCGGTTCCGGTGGCCAATGCGGCATCCGCCGTCCTCGGCAGCACCGCGTACCTGCTGGGCGGCGACGACGGCGGGCGGAACGTCCCAGAGGTCACCACCTTCCGGCTCGTGCCCGTGGCGGCGGTCCTTCCGCCGGCCGCGTTCACTGCCAGTACGGCGGCGGCCGCCCCCGTCCCGGCCAGCGCGCCGTGGCTGGCTCCGCCGAGCGGCCCCGGGCACCTGGCCCCCGGCTCGAATCCTGCGGCGCTGCCCGGCGACGTGCTGATCGCCGACCACAGGAACAACCGGCTGCTGATCATCGACCCGCAGGGACGCGTCCGGTGGCAGTTCCCGAGGCCCGGTGACCTGGCGCGCGGCCAGTCGTTCCTGGTGCCGGACGATGCCTTCTTCTCCCCGGACGGCAAGTACATCATCGCCACCCAGGAGGACGACTTCGTCATCAGCGTGATCGACATGGCCCAGCACAAGATCGTCTACCGGTACGGCACGCCCGGTGTTCCCGGCAGCGGCCCGGACCACCTGAACAACCCGGACGACGCCCTGCTGACCCCGACCGGGCGCATCGTAGCTGCCGACATCAAGAACTGCCGGATCGTGATGATCGCGCCTCCGGTGCACAGCCTGCTCGGCGTCATCGGGCAGACCACCAACGCCTGCGTGCACGCGCCGCCGCGGCACTTCGGCAGCCCGAACGGCGCCTTCCCGCTCACCGACGGCCGGTACCTGGTCACCGAAATCAACGGCTCCTGGGCCAGCGAGATGAGCCTGTCCGGGCGGGTGGCCTGGTCGGTCCATCCGCCGGGCGTGCTCTACCCCTCTGACACCAACGAGGTCTACCCCGGCCGGTACCTGACCGCCGACTACTCCAGCCCCGGCCAGGTGGTGGAGTTCGGCCCGCACGGGGGGCTGCTGTGGCGGTTCCGCGGGCTCAACCAGCCCTCGCTCGCGCTGCCGCTACCCAACGGCGACATCCTGGTCAACGACGACTTCAACCACCGCATCATCGTGATCGACCCGGTCACCAACCGGATCGTGTGGCAGTACGGGCACACCCACGTGGCGGGCAGCGCCCCCGGCTACCTGAACGATCCCGACGGCGTGGATCTGGTCCCGCCGTACTCGATGCTGATCACCCACGCGGCCACGATGGCAGAGCCGCCCCTGAGAGGACGCTGAGAGCGGTTCGAGGGTGGCAACCTTCGTCAAGTACCATCGCGAGCCATGCGCATCGATGCGGTCTTCGGCGCCATAGGGCGTTTCGCGGTCAGGTTCCGGTGGCTGATCCTCGTGGCCTGGGTCGCCGGTGCATTCGTCGCGGTCGGCGTGCTGCCGTCGATGTCCAGCGTGATCCAGAACAACAACACCAAGTTCCTGCCGTCGAGCGCCCCCAGCATGCACGCCGCCACGCTGGCCGCACCGTTCGGCATCGCCAACCTGCAGCCCATCCCGGTGGTGGCCGCCCGCACCAGCGCACCGCTGAGCAGCTCGGACGTGGCCGCGCTGACCACGCTTCAGAGCCAGCTCCTCCGGGTGCCCACGGTGACGCGGATCAAGGATCTGGGCCGGTCTTCCGATGGCCATGCCGAACAACTCGTCGTCCTGGCGCAGTTCGGCGGCGGTAACCAGAACGGCGATACCAACCTGGTCAACGCTCTCCGGTCGAAGATCGCGCACGCCAGCCTGCCCGCCGGGCTCCAGGTGCACCTGGCCGGCGACATCGCGATCCAGGTCGACCAGCAGAAGGCCTCCGGCAACACGGACAGCCAGCTCCAGACGCTGTCCGCGGTGTTCATCATCGTGCTGCTGGTGCTGATCTTCCGCTCGCTGTCGCTGGCCCTGCTCACGCTGGCCCCGGCGTTCCTGGCGATCACCATCTCCGGGCCGCTGGTCGGGCTGGCCGGCCAGCACGGCCTGAAGGTCTCCCCCATCGCGCAGTTCCTGCTGATCGTGCTGGTCCTCGGGGCCGGCACCGACTACGGGCTGTTCCTGGTCTTCCGCGTGCGCGAGGAGCTGCGGCGCGCCCCGGGCAACACCGAAGCGATCGTCAAGGCGCTGACCAAGGTCGGCGAGTCGATCACGTTCTCGGCCGCGACCGTGATCGCGGCCCTGATCAGCCTGCTCGCCGCCACGTTCCCGTTCTATTCCCAGCTCGGCGTCCCGCTGGCCATCGGCATCGGGGTCATGCTGGTCGCCGGGCTGACCCTGCTGCCCGCCCTGCTGTCGATCAGGCTCACGCTCATCGAGGTCAAGCGGCGGCTGTTCGCCCGGTTCTTCGGCCGTGAGCAGCTCATCAGGTGGAGCATCCAGACCTCGGGCGCGGGCGGCACCTGGGGCCGGGTGGCCGGCCGGATCGTCAACCACCCGGGACCGACCCTGCTGGCCGGCGTGGTGATCTTCGGCGCGCTGGCCGCCGGAATCACCGGCTACAAGTCCGGCGGGTTCGGCGGCAACACCACTCCGCCCGCCGGCAGCGACTCGGCCAAGGGCGCCGCTCTGCTGAACAAGCACTTCCCGCAGTCGTCGGCCAACCCGACCAACGTGATCTTCAAGCTCAAGACCCCGGCCTGGCAGGGCCCGGCCGTTCTGGCCACCGCTGAGGCCAAGCTGCGCGCCAGCGGTCTGTTCACCCAGATCAGCGGGCCGCTTGATCCGGTCGGCGTGCAGCTCACGCCCGCCCAGTTCGCCGAGTTGCACGCGGCCCTCGGGCCGGCCAAGCTCCTGCCGTCGTCCCCGCCGCCCGGATCGCGCGTCCCCGCGGTCGCCTATGACATCTACCGGGCCACGTCGAACTACGTCAGCCCGGACGGGCTGACCGTGCAGTACCAGACCGGTCTGAAGGCCGGCGACGCGGGCAGCACCGAGGCGATGAACAAGGTGCCGTCGATACGCGCCCTGACGACTTCGGTGGCCAGGTCGATCGGCGCCGTGGACTCAGCCGTCGGCGGCGAGGCCCCAGCCCTGTACGACATCAGCAGCACCTCCAACAGCGACCTGGTCCGGGTGATCCCGATCGCGATCGTGGTGATCGGCTTCCTGCTGGCCCTGGTCTTGCGCAGCCTGGTGGCGCCGCTATATCTGATCGCCTCGGTGGCGATCTCCTACCTGGCTGCGCTCGGCCTGTCGGTCCTGGTCTTCATAGATCTCGGCGGGCAGAGCGGGCTGGTCTTCTTCCTGCCCTTCCTGATGTTCATCTTCCTGCTGGCTCTGGGCGAGGACTACAACATCCTGGTGATGACGAGAATCCGGGAGGAGGCGCGCACCTACCGGCTGCGCGAGGCGGTCACCCGGGCGGTGAGTGCCACCGGAACCACGGTCACCTCGGCCGGCCTGGTGCTCGCCGGCACCTTCGGTGTGCTGGCGATCGTGGCCGGGCGCAGCCCGGGCAACGGCGACATCGTGGCCGTCGGCGCCGGCTTGGCCATGGGCATCCTGATGGACACCTTCCTGGTGCGCACGCTGCTGGTCCCCTCGACCGTCGTCCTGCTCGGCCGCTGGAACTGGTGGCCCTCCCGCATGAGCCGGGCCCACGAGCATCCGGCCATCCCGGCTACCCCGGTCATCAGTGCGAACGGCCAGACACCAGGCGAACAGAATGAACGCATGACGGCTAGCGATCCGCCCGCCTGACTCCCCCGCCCGCGTAACCCCCCCGCGCGGGTAAGTGGGGAAGCCGGGGGC
>DASZAD010000192.1:0-7527 GCA_035945415.1 Streptosporangiaceae bacterium | reverse complement strand
CCAGCTCGGCCAAGAAACGCTAGCGGGGTGTTACGGTCCCAGACTTAGTGGATCATGCCGTGCATCCCGCCCGCGAAGGCGACCAGGGCGACCAGGAGCAACGCCACGAAGAATGTGACGGCCAGCCAGCCGAGCATCAGGCCCGCGACGGCGAGGCGGTCACCCCGCTGGCCGGTCCGGCGAATCTGCCCGCGGGCGCGATGACCGAAGATGATCGCGAGAATGGCGGTGAACCCGAACGGCATCAGCCCGCAGCAGAACGAGGCGATAGCCAGGCTGTTCGTGCTCTGGGCGGCGGGCGGGGTCCGGTGGGTCACCGGGACCGGTGGCCGCGTCGCGGGCAGGTCGGCGGTCAGCGCGCCGAGGTCGGCATAGGTGCGCGCCGAGTACGTCTGGTCCAGCCGGGTATCGAGCTCGTCCTTGGTGAGCCTGCCCTCGACATACGCGCCCTTGAGCGCGTCGGCTATCTGTTCCCGGTCGGCGTCGGATGCCCGCATCTGTCCGTATACGCCCCTGGGGATTCCGGACCTGTAAGGCATCCACTGCTCCCGTCCTCCTGTCATTGGCCCTCCACCGCCAGCGGCCCTTCTTCAGCTTAACTCCGGCAACCGGCGGCACCGTCGGGCCGGTAGCCGGGAACCGAAAGAATTCGCTCCGCGGCGGCCGGTCGGTTAGCGTTCCTGACATGGGGATCGCGCGCGTCAGGTCGGTGAACACAGGCAGGGCACACGACGCTCCCTGGGGGCGAATGAAGTACACCGCTATCGACAAGCGCCCGGTCACCGGGCAGGTGCGCGTCGGCCTGCTCGGCCTGGACGGCGACGAGCAGGCGGATTTGGACGACCACGGCGGGCCGGAGCAGGCCGTGTACGCCTACGCGCGGGAAGACCTGGACTGGTGGGAGGGCCAGCTGGGCCGGGAGTTGCGCGACGGCGTGTTCGGGGAGAACGTCACCATCGAAGGGCTGGAGGTGACCGGGGCGCTGATCGGCGAGACCTGGCGGCTCGGCAGCGCTGTGGTGCAGGTGACGTCGCCGCGCATCCCGTGCTCGGTATTCCGGGGCTGGATGGACGAGAAGGGCTGGGTCAAGCGGTTCGCCGCGGCTGCGCGGCCCGGCGCGTACCTGCGGGTGCTGCGGCCGGGGACGGTGGGGGCGGGCAGCGAGGCCGAGCGGCTGTCCCGGCCGGAGCGCAGCGTCACGGTCCGCGCGGTCCTGCGCGGATACTACGATCGCGACGCCGAGGTGATCGCCGCGATGGTGGCCGTCCCCGGCCACAACCGCCGGTTCGACACGTTCCCCAGCATCCTCTCGGCAGCCGAGGCCGGCGCCATCGGGGTGAGTAGTGCCAGCCACGCCTCCCGAGGGTGAGCCCGTTCCGGCCGATGGGACGCTACCGTCCAGCGCGGCAACGGAGGCCGGCACCGCACCGTTCGGTATCTATGTTCACGTCCCCTTCTGCCAGACCCGGTGCGGGTACTGCGACTTCAACACCTACACCGCGGCCGAGCTCGGCGGCGGGTCCAGGCAGGACTTCCCCACCCTGGCGATCAGCGAGATCCGGCTGGCCCGGCGGGTACTCGGGGAGGCCGCCCAGCGCGAGCGTCAGGCCACGCGCGAGCGTCAGGTGCGGCCGGCGGCGACGGTGTTCTTCGGCGGTGGCACCCCGACCGTGCTGGCGCCCGCCGCGCTGGGCTCGATCCTGCGGGCGATCGAGAGCGAGTTCGGGCTCGCCCCCGGCGCCGAGATAACCACCGAGGCCAACCCGGAGTCGGTCGACGAACGCACGCTCGCGGAGCTGCGAGCCGAAGGGTTCAACCGGATCTCGTTCGGGATGCAGAGCGCGGTGCCGCACGTGCTGGCCACCCTGGACCGCGCGCACACGCCGGAGCGGGCCGGACGCTGTGTCGCCTGGGCGCGCGCGGCCGGGTTCGAGCGGGTCAGCCTGGACCTGATCTACGGCACGCCGGGGGAGAGCGCCGCCGACTGGCGCCGGTCGCTGGAGGCCGCGCTGTCGGCGGGCCCCGACCATGTCTCCGCCTACGCGCTGATCGTCGAAGACGGGACCAGGCTGGCCGCCAGGATCAGGCGCGGTGAGCTGCCCGCGCCCGACGACGACGCGATGGCCGAGGAGTACCTGGCCGCCGACGACATGCTCACCGCCGCCGGCCTGCACTGGTATGAGATCTCCAACTGGGCGGCCAGCGAGACCGCCTGGTGCAGGCACAACCTGCTCTACTGGACGGGCGCGGACTGGTGGGGGATCGGGCCGGGGGCGCACAGCCACGTCGGCGGCACCCGGTGGTGGAATGTGCGGCATCCGCGCAGCTACGCGGCCCGGCTGGAACAGGGAGCCAGCCCGGGGCAGGCCCGCGAGATCCTGACCAGCGGCGAGCGGCGGACCGAGCAGATCATGCTGCTGACCCGGCTGGTGACCGGCTGCCCGGCGGACGTGCTGAGCGACAAAGGCCGGGCGTACGCGCAGATCGCGGTGGCCGACGGGCTGGCCTCCCCGGACGCCTGGGTCGCCGGCCGGGTCGTCCTGACCCGCCCCGGCCGCCTGCTGGCCGACGCGGTCATCCGCGGACTGACCGGATGAGCGGGCAGCGCTGGAGGTAGAGCCGTCGCCGGGTCCACCTGCTCGCACTGGACGAGCTCGGCCTCGGCTATCGCGTGGTCACCGCCCGGCCATAAGGCTCACTCGGTGGGCGCCTGGCAGCCCGCCAGTCACCCGCCAGGACGCCCTGCCCGTATTCGCGGCGCATTTCACCTCCAGCGACTCACCAGTGCGATGTGTCCGGGTTGTGCCTCAGTGACCCCCCGCGGACATAGAATTGGCACTCGGAGTGAATGAGTGCCAGGGGCTCCGAGGAGGTGAACACGTGCTCGATGATCGCAAGCTTGCCGTGCTGCGCGCCGTTATTGAGGATTACGTGTCTACCACGGAGCCGGTCGGATCCAAGTCGTTGGTGGACCGGCACAACCTGGACGTGTCACCGGCCACGATCCGCAATGACATGGCGGTGCTTGAGGAGCAGGGCTACATCACCCAGCCGCACACCAGCGCCGGGCGGATACCCACCGATAAGGGTTACCGGCTGTTCGTGGACAAGCTGTCCAGCGTGAAGCCGCTGTCCGTCGCCGAACGGCGGGCTATCGAAACGTTCCTGGCGGGCGCCTACGACCTCGACGACGTGGTGACCAGGACGGTGCGGCTGCTGGCCCAGCTGACCCGCCAGGTGGCGGTGGTCCAGTATCCCTCGCTGCGGATCTCCACCGTGCGGCATGTGGAGCTGGTCCGGCTCGCGCCCGCTCGCCTGCTGCTGGTGCTGATCACTGACACCGGCCGGGTGGAGCAGCGTGCCGCCGAGCTGCCGGACAGTATCGACGAGGACTCGATCGCTCATCTACGCGCCGTGTTGAACACCTGCCTGGATGGCCGGCCGCTGGCGGATGCGGCCAGCGTCGTCGTGGACCTTCCGTCCAAACTGGAGCCCGTCGACCGGCCGAACGCGGCGGCGGTGCTCTCCATCCTGTTGGAGAGCCTGGTGGAGCGGCACGACGAGAAAGTCGTCTTCGGTGGCGCGGCCAACCTCGCCGCACGAGACTTCTCCAGGGGGCTGTCGGACGTCCTGGAAGCGCTCGAGGAGCAGGTGGTCCTGATGCGGCTGCTCGGTGAGTCCGGCGACCCGGCCTCGCTTACCGTGAGGATCGGCTCGGAGAATATGGTCGAGGGGCTGCAAAGCACCTCGGTCGTCTCCACTGGGTACGGTGCGGGCGACCAGGTCCTGGCCAAGCTCGCCGTGCTCGGCCCGACACGGATGGATTACCCGGGAGCGATGGGAGCGGTACGCGCGGTGGCACGTTACGTAGGCCAGATACTGGCGGAGTCGTAGTGGCGACCGACTACTACGCCGTGCTCGGCGTCCGCCGCGACGCGGGCACGGACGAGATCAAGAAGGCCTACCGGCGGCTGGCCCGGGAACTGCACCCCGACGTCAACCCGGATCCGCAGACCCAGGACAGGTTCAAGGAGATCACCCAGGCGTACGAGGTGCTCTCCGACCCGGAGAAGCGCCAGATGTACGACCTGGGCGGCGACCCGTTCGCCACCGCGGCCGGGGCCACCGGCGGGTTCGGCGCGGCCGGCTTCCCGTTCAGCGACATCATGGACGCCTTCTTCGGCACCGGCGCGGCCGCCCGCGGTCCTCGCGGCCGGGCCCGCCGCGGCCGCAACGCCACGATCAGGGTCGAGCTCGACCTGGCCGAGTGCGCGTTCGGCGCGACCAGGGAGCTCGCGGTGGACACGGCGGTCGTGTGCCCGACCTGCTCGGGCGAGGGCACCGCCCCGGGCACGCACCCGGAGACCTGCGAGGTGTGCGGCGGGCGCGGTGAGGTCAGCCAAGTCACCCGCTCGTTCCTGGGCCAGGTCATGACGGCGCGACCGTGTCCGAACTGCGCCGGATACGGCACGGTGATCCACCGGCCCTGCCCGGAGTGCGACGGCGACGGCAGGGTCAGGACCCGCCGCACCATCAAGGTCAGGATCCCGGCCGGAGTGGAGAGCGGCACGCACATCCAGCTGGCCGGCGAAGGTGAGGTCGGCCCGGGCGGCGGCCCGGCCGGCGACCTCTTCCTCGAGATCGTCCAGCGCCCGCATCCGATCTTCGAGCGGCAAGGCGACGACCTGCACTGCACGGTGGCTATCCCGATGGCCGCGGCCGCGCTCGGGGCCACCTTGACCGTGCAGAGCCTGGACGGTCCCCGGGACCTCGACATCCGGCCGGGCACCCAGTCCGGGCAGGTGATCCCGCTGTACGGCCTGGGCACGGCGCACCTGAACGACTCCGGCCGCGGTGACCTGATCATCCACGTGACGGTGGAGACGCCGTCCAAGCTCGACGCCGAGCAGGAGAACCTGCTGCGGCAGCTGGCCAAGCTCCGCGGCGAGGAGGCCCCGCCCGGCAAGTTCGCTCCCGGGCAGCAGGGATTCTTCTCCCGGCTGCGCGACGCGTTCAACGGCCGGTAATTGCTGAGCGGATCGGCTCAGCCGCCGGTGTTCATCGCCGGGCGGGCCAGCCTGGAGCGGGACACGATCACGCTGGACGGTCCGGAGGGACGGCACGCCGCCACGGTCCGCAGGCTCCGGCCGGGGGAGCGGGTGGACCTGACCGATGGCGAGGGCCTGGTGGCCGAGTGCGTGGTGGCGGCCGCTCGTCCCGGCTCGCTGGACCTGGTCGTCCAGCGCAGGCGGGTGGAGCCGCCACCACAGCCACGGATCTGCGTCATTCAAGCCATCCCGAAAGGCGACCGCGGCGAGCAAGCCGTGGAGACGATGACCGAAGTTGGCGTGGACGTGATCGTGCCGTGGCGGGCCGAGCGATGCGTCGCGATCTGGACGCGGCCGGACCGGGCGCTGGCCCGCTGGCGCGCGACGACGGTGCAGGCGGCCAAGCAGGCTCGCCGGGCGCACATCCCCGAGATCACCGAGATGGCGGCGACCGCGACGGTGGCCTCGCTGCTGGGGGCGGCCGCGTGCGCGATCGTGCTCGATCCGGAAGCGCGCGGGCGGATCGGAGAGCTGCCGCTGCCCGGGTCCGGGGACATCGTCCTCGTCGTCGGCCCCGAGGGCGGGGTGACCCCGGCCGAGGCGGCTGCCTTCGCAGCGGCGGGTGCCACCGGGGTCAGGCTGGGCCCGGCCGTGCTGCGCTCCTCCACAGCCGGCACCGCGGCCGCTGCCGTCCTGCTCAGCCGCTGCGGCCGCTGGTAGACGCTGAGGCCGCTAGCCCCGGACGCCGCCGCTAGCCCGGGATGGGTGAGGCGGACGCGTTTCCCGTCGGCGACGTGCCACCGGCCGGTGTCGGCGAGGTCGGCGGGGGAGTCGTCGGCGTGGTGGGCGGGGGAGAGGTGGGCGTCGTCGGCGGGGTGCTCGTCGGCGTGGTGGGCGGAGTAGAGGTCGGCTGGCTGCTCGTCGGGGTGGAGCCGGGCGCCTGCGGCTTCCTGATCGCCATCGAGGGGTTGCACGAGTTCGGCACGACGGGCGAGGGGCCAGGCGGCAGCACGCCCAGCACCTGCGGCGGGACGGACTGCGAGGGACCCGGCATCGGGCCGAGGGGGATCAGCACCGTGGGCGTGCCCGAGGGTCCTCGTCCGCCGTGGTGCGACGTCCGCAGGCAGGGAGTCGGCATCCCTGAGGACAGCGGTCCGGTACGGTACGAGCCCGAGCTGATCTGGTAGCTGCCGGTGTCGTATATCCGGCCCGGCCCCCCCTTGTGCCCAGGCGCGTTCGACGAGATACCCGGCCGTGTGTCGTTGCCCTCGATCGCCACTTCCACCGTGTGGCGCAGCCTGGGTACCAGCAGCGTGGCGATCACGACGAAGGCCACTGCGCCGGTCACGGCCAGCGCCGGGCGCAGCCAGACGTGCGGCCTGCGCGGCCGGTGCCGGAAGGAGCGCAGCCTCGCGATGAGCACCGAGGGATGGGTGGCGGTGGTGCTGGCCCAGCTGGCGGCGACCCTAACCCAGGTGACAAGCACGGCGGGCAGGTAGGTGACGTAGGCGGTAAACCAGGCGAGCACCGGCGAGCGGTGCGCCGTCCGCGCCCGGATTCTCTCCAGCCCATCACCGGCAGGCTGAAGAGGATCCACCACGACGCTCAGCGCGCGCCGCAGCTCCTCTCCGTACCTGGCGTCCGGTTCCGTCATGGCTTCCGCTCCACACTCTTCCGTTCAGGCCGTAGGACCTGCCGCCTCACATCCTCCTGATGTCTGGCCATTAGATCTCCAGCTCCAGGACGCACCGCAGGGAGGACATCCCGCGAGCTGTATGACTTTTGACCGCGCCCCTGCTGATGCCCATGGCCGTGGCGATCTGGGCCTCAGACAGATCTCCGTAGTAACGCAACACGATGGCCTCGCGCTGCCTGGATGGCAGCTTTCGCAGTGCCGAGACGACCGCGGAGCGCTCGTACTCTGAGATCGCCCCCTGCTCTGCGCTCGGTGCCAGTGGCGGTGGCTTGGGCGCGTTCCGGTCCACGACCACCCGGTGCCGCAGCACCGATCGGGACCGGTTCACCACCGACTGGCGCAGGTAGGACAGCGCCTTCTCGGTGTCCCGCAGCCGCCGCCAAGAGGCATGCATGGCCACGAACGAGTCCTGCACCACCTCTTCCGCCGTACAGACATCTCGGACCAGCAGGGCGGCCAAGCGCACTAGAGCGCGATAATGCGAGCTGTACAGCGCGGTTACGGCGCGATCTGCGTCCCACTCGGCCGAAACCGAGCCCACTGTGGCATCCGCCACGATGGTCTCGATCACGTGCATTGGACGCGCAGGTAGCGCGTCTGGTTCACCTGCGGCCATGAGTGATTTCCCGGGGGTTGACCGCCCGTCGCGACCAGCACCATCCTTGTGCACTCAAAGCCCATCCTGCGAGAGCTGCAACCCCTTGCGGCCACCCGGACAAAGCACCGAGCCTGTGCAGTTATGGATCGCACCTGACGGATGCCTGCGCCCGCGGGCGCAGGCGG
>DASZAD010000191.1:0-8005 GCA_035945415.1 Streptosporangiaceae bacterium | reverse complement strand
TTGGCCTCAGCCGTCTTCGCCCCAGCGGCAGGCTTGGCCTCAGCCGTCTTCGCCCCAGCGGCAGGCTTGGCCTCAGCCGTCTTCGCCCCAGCGGCAGGCTTGGCGGCCTTGGCCGTCCTGGCGGCGGGCTTTCTCTTGCCGTCGGTCTTGCCGTCAGCCTTGGCCTCGGTCTTGCCGTCGGTCTTGCCCCCCGCCTTGGCCTCGGACTTGTCCGGGGCCTCGGACTTGCCGCGGGGCTTGCCCTTCTGCGGCTCGGTGCTGGCCTTCGCCTCGGCCTTGGCGCCCTTGGTCTGGCTCACGGCCTCGGCGAAGCGCTCGCCCTTACCCGTCTTGGGCGCGGCCGTCCGCAGGGTGCCCTCTGCGCCAGGCTGGCCGCGGAACTTCTGCCAGTCGCCGGTGATCTCCAGGAGGCGGCGAACCGGCTCGGTCGGCTGGGCGCCCACGGAGAGCCAGTACTGCGCCCGCTCGGACACCACCTCGATGTATGAGGGCTCGGCTTTCGGGTGATACTTGCCGATTTCCTCGATCGCCCGGCCGTCTCGCTTGGTGCGAGCGTCGGCGACGATGATCCTGTAATAAGGCGCGTGGATCTTGCCCAGGCGCTTCAGCTTGATCTTGACAGCCACGAGTGAAGCTTCTCCCCAGATAACTCGGTGTATTCGGCGGCCTGCGCACCGGGTGGGGATCCGGCGACGGCGCTCGATGGTCGGGCCTGGCGAGGGAGAGAGGGCCTCGCGAAGCCGTGCAGTCGCGAACACATTGTGCCAGACCCAGGCGGAACCTCGTAATCACAGCCCAAGACCAGACCGGACCCCGGGGGTAAACCAAGATCGACGGGGACTTTGGGCGCGCCGGCGAATAAACCGTCGACGTGTCCGGCCAGAGGCCCAGCCCACAGGCCTGGCACGCCCCGGAAACCTGCGGTTTATTCCGAGACGGGTCCTTTGCGCCCACCTGATGTAGCAAACTCCCCATCGATCTTGGACCGCCACGGCCTGACGCTGCATCAGCTCGCAGCACAACAGCTTGACGGGGCAACTGCTCGTAACATGACAGCCTGACCAGGCATCAACCAATCAGTTCGACGGTATGCAGCCAGGCAGGCTATCTCTTGTTGCCGCGCTTGCCGCGGCGCATGAAGCCGGCGGGCACGTTCCCGGCGGCGGGGCCGGATGACCCGGGAGGATCGCCGCCAGCGGGCAGGTTCAGCCTGCGGAGCAGGTCCGGTGAGGACAGGCCTGCGGGCAGCTCACCGGGAGCAGGCAAGCCGCCCGCAGCCGCCGGATTCTGCCCCCGGCCGCCGGCGCCCCGGCCATCGGCACCGCGGCTATCGGCACTCCGGCCGTCACCACCGCGACCGTCACCGCCACGACCGTCACCGCCACGACCGTCACCGCCACGGCTGTCACCGCCACGGCTGTCAGCGCCCCGGCCGGGGCTGCCGCCGGGCCGACCGCCCTTGGGCTTCTTTTTCTTGGCCTGCTTACCCTTCGCCGCCTTGGTCGCGGCGCGGCGCATACCCGGAATCGGCGGCATCCCGGGGAGCCCGCCCCCGAGCATCTGGCGCATCATCTTCTGGCCTTCGAAGAACTTCGTCACGAGCGCGTTGACTTCGCTCACAGTGACGCCAGAGCCGCCGGCGATTCTGGCCCGGCGTGAGCCGTTAATTATCTTGGGGTTGCGCCGCTCCTCCGGGGTCATCGAATTGACGATGGCCGCGGCCCGGTCCAGATCCTTGTCCGAGATCTGACCGAGCAACTCGCGGTTCTGGGCCGCGCCGGGGAGCATGCCGAGCAGGTTGCCGATGGGCCCGAGCTTGCGGACCATGTTCAGCTGCTCGACGAAGTCTTCGAGGGTGAAGCCGTCTCCCGAGGCCAGCTTGCCGGCCATCCGCGCGGCCTGGTCCTGGTCGAAGGCCCGTTCAGCCTGCTCGATCAAGGTGAGCATGTCACCCATGTCGAGGATGCGGGAGGCCATCCGGTCCGGGTGGAAGACGTCGAAGTCGGCGAGCTTCTCCCCGGCGGAGGCGAACATCACCGGACGCCCGGTGAGCTGGGCGACGGACAGCGCCGCGCCGCCGCGCGCGTCGCCGTCCAGCTTGGTGAGCACCACCCCGTCGTAGCCGACGCCGTCCAGGAACGCCTGGGCCGTGGTCACCGCGTCCTGACCGATCATCGCGTCCACCACGAACAGGATCTCGTCCGGATCGACGGCATCCCTGATGGCGACGGCCTGCCGCATCATCTCCTCGTCGACGCCCAGCCGGCCGGCCGTGTCGATGACGACCACGGTGTGCTGGCGGCGGCGCGCCTCCTCGATCGAATCCCGCGCCACCGCGACCGGGTCCCCCACCCCGTTCCCTGGGGAGGGTGCGAACACCGGCACGCCGGCCTGCTCGCCGAGCACTTGGAGCTGCTGCACCGCGTTGGGACGCTGCAGGTCGGCAGCGACCAGGAGCGGCGTGTTGCCCTGCTCGCGCAGCCAGAGAGCCAGCTTCGCCGCCAGTGTGGTCTTACCCGAGCCCTGCAGTCCAGCCAGCATGATGACGGTGGGCGGCGACTTGGCGAACCTGAGCCTGCGCTCCTCCTCGCCGCCCAGGATCGTGACCAGCTCGTCATGGACGATCTTGATCACCTGCTGGGCGGGATTCAGCGCGGCGGACACCTCCTCGCCGCCGGCGCGCTCCTTCACACGGGCGATGAACTCCCTGACCACGGGCAGGGCGACGTCCGCCTCGAGCAGGGCAATGCGGATCTCGCGGGCGGTCGCGTCGATATCGGCCGCGGACAGCCGTCCTCGGCCACGGAGCGCCGAGAATGCCTGCGTCAGCCGGTCAGAAAGAGTCTCGAACACGCTCCCCAGGCTATCCGGTCAGCGCCTGGAGAACTTCCGCGACAATCCTTCCCCGGACGGCCAGATCGCGTACCGGCTGGCCAGAGCCGTCCACCACGTAGAAGACGTCCACCGCCTCCGCGCCGAGGGTCTCGACCCGGGCCGCCCGCACGTCAAGGCCGCACTCGCCGAGCGCGCGCCCCATCCGCCACAGCAGCCCGGGTTCGTCGTGGGCCCTGACCTCGACCACGGTGGCCACGCGCGACGCGTCGTCGACGAGCGTGACCTTCGGCGGCGGTATCTCCGCCGCCGGCGCGACGCGGGGTCGCTGCCGATGCCGGAGGCGGCCGGCCACATCCAGCCGGCCCGTCAGCATGCGGCGCAGGTCGCTCTCCACCACGGCGGCCTCCGGCGGGTCGCCGTAGTGCGGGGCGACGTGCAGCACCGTCACCGCCATCGAGCCGAGCGCGGACACGTTCGCCGAGCGGACCATGAGCCGGTGCGAGGCGAGCACTCCCGCCGCGCGCCACAGGATCCCCGGGCGATCCGGCGCGACCACCGTGACCTCGTCCGGCCGGACCAGGGCAGCGGGCTTGCCCGCGGCGGCGAGCGCGCGCTGCTCGGGCCCTGGCGGCAGCGGCTGGGGCGGCGGCTCACCGGCCAGCTCGGCCGATACCCGGGCGACCAGCTCCGCGACCAGCCCCGCCTTCCAGCCGGTCCAGGCGGCGGGCCCGGTCGCCTGCCCGTCCGCGATCGCCAGCGCGTGCAACAGTTCGAGCAGTGTCCGGCTGCCGGTCGTGGCTGCCACGTGCGTGACCGTCGCCGGGTCGTCGAGATCTCGCCGGGTGGCCGTCTGGGGCAGGAGAAGGTGCCAACGAACGGCGCCAGCTACCAGCCCGGCATCGCCAGGGCTCAATCCGATACGAAACCCGACGTCCCGAGCCACCACCTCGCCCGAGACGCTGTGGTCGCCGGGCCAGCCCTTGCCCACGTCGTGCAAGAAGGCCGCGAGCAGCAGCAGGTCGGGGCGGGACACCTCCCGGGTGAGCGCGGCGGCCCGCGCCGCGGTCTCCATGAGGTGCCGGTCCACGGTGTGCTTGTGCAGCGGGTTGCGCTGCGGCCGGTTCCTGACCCGCTCCCAGTCCGGCAGCAGCCGGGTCACCAGCCCCTCCTGGTCCAGTGCCTCCCAGACGCCGACCGCTGGCGGCCCCGCACCGAGCAGCGCGATGAGCCCGTCGCGGGCCTGCCGCGGCCAGGGGACGGGCAGCGGCGGGCAGGCGGCCAGCCGGTCCAGGGTCCGCGCCCCGAACGGCAGCCCGGCCTGGGCTGCCGCGGCGGCCGCCCGCAGCACGAGCGTGGGGTCATCTTCCGGCTGAACGGACCTGGCCAGCACGACCTCGCCGTCCTGCTGGACCACGCCGTCGGCCAGCGGCAGCCGCTGCGCCGCCCCGCGCCCGCCACGGCGTCGTGAACGCGGTCCGGCACCGGCCCGTTCGGCCAGGCGGAACGCGTTGTCGGCGGCGTAGGCGACGGTCCTGGCCGCTTCGGCGAGCACGCGCAGCAGCATGTCGCCGTCCAGCAGCCCGGCGACCTTGGCCACTTCATCCTGCTCCTGGAAGACCAGGCGATCGGCGGCCCGGCCGGTCACCTCGTGCAGCGCGTGCCTGATGTCCAGGATCGTCTCGTAGGCGGCCCGCACCCGGGGGCCGGGTGCGGGAGCCACCCAGGCGGCCGCGATCGCCTGGATGGCGTGCACGTCTCGCAGCCCGCCCCTGGCCTCCTTCAGGTCGGGCTCCAGCAGGAAGGCCAGCTCGCCCGCCCGCTGCTCGCGTTCGGCCCGGGCCGCCCGCAACTCGGCCAGCCTGGTGGCCGCCGCGCTCCGCCAGTCCTCCAGCGTCCGCTCACGCAGCCGGCCGAACTGGACCCGGTCGCCGGCGATGGGCCGCGCCTGCAACAGCCCGAGCGCCACTCTGAGGTCGGTCGCCGCGGCCCGGCGCGCCTGGGCCAGCGTGCGGACCGAGTGGTCGAGGCGAGCGCCGGAGTCCCAGACCGGATACCAGATCCGGTCCGCGATACCGGCGATGCCGGGGACGTCGTCGTGTAGCAGCAGCACGTCGAGGTCGCTCCCCGGCACCAGCTCGCGGCGGCCGAACCCGCCCACAGCGATCAGCGTCACGCCCGGCTCGTCGCCCAGCAGGCCGGCCAGCCAGCGGTCGGCATCGCTGGTCCGGCGTGCCCGGTCCGCCGCGAACGACGTCACGATGCTCATGGCGTGGCCCCGAGCGGCGTGCCTAGATCGCGCCCGGGCCGCGCTCCCCGGTGCGGACCCTGACCACGGTCTCGACCGGCACGCACCAGACCTTCCCGTCACCGATCCGGCCGGACTGGGCCGCCTTGACCACCACCCCGATGAGGTCGTCGGCGTCCTCGTCCTCGCACAGCACCTCGATCCGGACCTTGGGCACCATGTCGATCCGGTACTCGGCACCGCGGTAGACCTCGGTGTGACCGCGCTGCCTGCCGTATCCGGTCGCCTCGGTGACGGTCATGCCACGCACTCCGAAGGCCTGCAGCGCGGCCTTCACGTCGTCGAGCTTGAACGGCTTGATCACGGCCGTGATGAGCTTCACGCGACCACCTCCGGTTTCGGGTCGTATCCCGCAGGCCTTCGGCGGCGCGGACCGGCGCCCAGACGACGCATCACCAAGACCTGCAGCACACGACCTACTCTCCGCCGGTGCGGTTTCGCGGGACGCTCCCCGGTGTTTCCGCCTGGTGAACGGCGGCACCGGGTGTTACGCGGATGTTTCGCCGTTACGGACGGCCGTCGACGATGGCGTCCACGAACGTCTCAGGCTCGAAGGGGGCCAGGTCGTCGGGACCCTCACCCAGTCCGACCAGCTTGACCGGGACGCCGAGCTCCCGCTGGACGGCGATCACGATGCCGCCCTTGGCCGTGCCGTCCAGCTTGGTCAGCACGATCCCGGTAATGTTGGCGACCTCGGCGAAGACCCGGGCCTGACGCAGCCCGTTCTGCCCGGTGGTCGCGTCGAGGACGAGGAGCACCTCGTCCACCGTGGTGCTTTTCTCGATCACCCGCTTGATCTTGCCGAGCTCGTCCATCAGCCCGGTCTTGGTGTGCAGCCGTCCCGCGGTGTCCACGATGACGGTGTCCACGTGCTCGTCGATCCCGGTCTTGACCGCTTCGAAAGCTACGCTGGCCGGGTCGGCGCCTTCCCGCTGCGCCCTGATCACCCGGGCTCCCACCCGGTTTCCCCAGGTCTGAAGCTGATCGGCGGCGGCGGCGCGGAAGGTGTCGGCGGCGGCGAGCAGCACCGTGCCGCCGTCGCCGATCAGGGCGCGGGCCAGCTTGCCGCACGCCGAGGTCTTGCCGGTGCCGTTGACCCCCACCACCATGATGACCGCGGGGTGACCGGCGTGCGGGGCCGACCGCAGCGACCGGTCGAGATCCGGGCCGACCTGGGCGAGCAGCTCAGCACGCAGCAGCGCCCGCACCTCGGCGACATCGCGGGTGCCGAGCACCTTCACCTTGGTCTGCAGCTCTTCGGCGATCTGCCGCGACGTGCCCACGCCAACGTCCGCGGTGATCAGCGCGTCCTCGATCTCCTGCCAGGTCTCCTCGTCCAGACGGTCGCGGGAGAGCAGGCCGAGCAGGACCGAGCCGAGGCCGGACTGCGACCGGGCCAGCCGGCCGCGCAGGGCGGCCAGCCGTCCCGCGGACGGCGGCGGTCGCTCCAGCTCAATCGTGCCGGTGGCCTGCGCGGTGGCCTCCAGCCCGGCCCCGGCCCGATCGGCCTCAGCGTCACCGGGGACGCCCGGAGCGGGCAGCCCGGTGGCGGGCGGGGCGGCACGGGACGAGACGGTGCGGCGACGCGGGCGCAGCAGCAGCACTCCGGCTACGACGACCGCGAGAACGACCAGGACGATGATGAGGATCACGTATGCCATGACTCGTCCAGTCTGGCAGACGGGTCGAGCGGCTCAAGCCACGCCCGAGGCCGTAACCCTGCCCGCGGTCCCAAGGCCCACGGTTCCAAGGCCCGCGGGTTCCAAGGCCCGCGGTTCCATGATCGATGGGGACTTTCTATGGGTTCAGTACATAAAACTCCCCATCGATCATGGTTGGGAAGTGCGTACTAGGCCGGCTCGCGCTCGCGCAGGCGCTGGCTCACGACCGTGGAGACGCCGTCGCCCCGCATGGTGACGCCGTAGAGCGAGTCGGCGACTTCCATGGTCCGCTTCTGGTGGGTGATGACGATGAGCTGCGAGGTCTGCCTGAGCTCTTCGAAGATGTGCAGCACCCGCTGCAGGTTGGTGTCATCGAGCGCGGCTTCCACCTCGTCCAGCACGTAGAAGGGCGACGGCCGGGCTTTGAAGATCGCCACCAGGAAGGCGATCGCGGTCAGCGACCGCTCGCCGCCGGACAGCAGGGAGAGCCGCTTCACCCGCTTGCCCGGTGGCCTGGCTTCCACCTCGATGCCGGTGGTCAGCATGTCTTCGGGCTCGGTCAGCACCAGCCTGCCCTGACCGCCGGGGAACAGCCGGGAGAAGATGTCCTCGAATTCGCGTGCGGTGTCGCGGTAGGCGGCTTCGAAGACCTGCTGGACCCGGTCGTCCACTTCCTTGATGACGGTGAGCAGGTCGCGACGGGTCTTCTTCAAGTCGTCGATCTGCTTGCCCAGAAACGCGTGCCGCTCCTGCAAGGCGGCGAACTCCTCCAGGGCCAGCGGGTTCACTTTGCCGAGCTGGGCGAGCTGACGCTCGGCTCGCTGGGCTCGGCGTTCGGTCCCGGCCCGGTCGTAGGCCGTTCCTGACACCTCGGGCCCCGGCACCTCGGGGCTGCCCGCGAGGACCAGCACCTCCGGGCCGTACTCGGCGACCAGAGTGCCGGAGTCCACGCCGTACTCCTCGGCTGCCCGGCCGGCCAGCTGTTCCAGGCGCATCCGGTGCTCGGCGGCCACGATCTCCGCGCTGTGCGCGCGGCTGGTGAGCGCCTCCAGCTCGGTGCTCAGCTCGGCGGCCCTGGCCCGTACCGCGGTCAGCCGCTCGGCCCGTCCGGCACTGGCCTCCTCGGCGGCCTGCCGCTGGGCTCGCGCTATCTCGACGGACTGCTCGATCCGCTCGATCGCCCGGCGGGCTCCCCGGGCCACGG
>DASZAD010000190.1:0-7014 GCA_035945415.1 Streptosporangiaceae bacterium | reverse complement strand
GGCCACCTCGGCCTGCACCATCACCACGCCGCGGGCGATCGACGGCACGACCTCCAGCAGGTGCAGCAACACCGGCACAGCAGCGTTATAAGGAAGGTTGGCCACCAGCATGCCGGGGCCAGGCCCGGGCAGGCCAGTGACCCGCGCGGCGTCCGCCGTGATCACTTCCAGCCGGCCGGCCAGCCCGGGCGCCCGCGACGCCACCGTGCGCGGCAACTCCGCCGCCAGCACCGGATCTATCTCGATGGCGAGCACCCGGCGGCTGGCCGCGAGCAGGGCCAGCGTGAGCGAGCCCAGTCCCGGCCCGACCTCCAGCACGTCGTCCTCTGGCGCCGGTCCGGCCAGCGCTACGATGCGCCGGATGAAGGCCGGGTCGATGACGAAGTTCTGGCCGAGCCGCTTGGCCGGCCGCAGCCCCAGCCTGGTCGCGAGCCGCCTGGTCTCCGCCTGCCCGAGCAGCCGGATCTCGCTCGCGTCAGGCCGCCGCGGCGGCACGGCCTACCACGACCCGAAGACGCGCTGCGCCGTCGCGCTAACCGCCGCGCAGAGCCCGGCCAGGTCCATCCCCTTGATCTCGGCCAGCTTGCGCAGGGTGAACGCGGTCATCCAGGGGGAGTTGGGCTTGCCCCGGTGCGGCACCGGAGTGAGGAAGGGAGCGTCGGTCTCGGCCAGCAGCAGATCAACCGGGGCGGCCGCGGCGGCGTCCCGCAGCGGCTGGGCACTGGTGAACGTCAGGTTGCCCGCGAAGCTCATGACGTAGCCGGCCTCCGCGCACTGCCGGGCCATCCGTTCGTCGCCGGAGAAGCAGTGAAACACCACCTTCTCCGGCGGGCCCTCCTCGGCCAGGATCCGCAGCACGTCGTCGTGCGCCTCCCGGTCGTGGATCACCAGTGCCTTGCCCGTCCGCTTGGCGATGCCGATGTGCGCGCGGAACCACTCCCGCTGCACCGCCGGCGTCGCCCAGTCGCGGTAGTAGTCGAGCCCGGTCTCGCCGACGGCCTTGACCTGGGGCTGGGCGGCGAGCGCTTCGATCTCGCCGAGCACCGCTCCGGCGTCGCCGCCGGCCTCCTTCAGAGCAGTCTCGGTGTCGTTCGGGTGTACCGCGACCGCCGCGTAGATGTCGCGGTGCGCGGCGGCGCACTCGGCGGCCCAGCGCGAGGAGGGCAGATCGATGCCGATGGCCACCATCCGCCGGATGCCCACCGCGTGCGCGTCGGCCAGCACGTCATCCACCGGCACCTTCATGATGTCCAGGTGGCAGTGGCTGTCCACCGCCTCGGCGGGCAGCGCCGCTTGGGCCAGCTCCTCAGGTGTCACTCACCCTCCTCCAGCCGGCGCAGCTCCTCATCGACCACCGAGGGCGCCAGCTTGGCGAACAGCGGAACCGGCGGCTGCAGAGGCGTCCCCGGTTTGATCGGCTGGTGCTCCCAGCGCGCCGCCACGTCGTAGTCGCCGGTGATGACCGGGTAGGGCGGCCCGCCGTCCTCGTCCACCTCTTCGATGTACGGCATGCCCGACCATTCCCCCCGGCCGCCGAGCATCTCGTAGACCCGCTGCGACGAGCGCGGCAGGAACGGGCTGAGCAGCGTCTTGGCGTCGTCTACCACCTGCAACGCCACGTGGCAGATCGTGCGCATCCGCTCCGGGTCGCTCTCCCGCAGCTTCCACGGCGCCTGGTCGGACAGGTACTTGTTCGCGTCGGCGGTGACCCGCATCGCCGCGGTGGCCGCCACCTTGAACCTGCTCCGGGACAGCGGCTCGGCGACTACTGCGAACGCCTGGCGGGAACGCTCGAGGATGGCCCGGTCCGCCTCGGTCAGCGTGCCCGCCTCGGGGATGGACCCGATGTTGCGGGCGGCGAAGGACACCGCCCGGTTCACCAGGTTGCCCCAGTTGGCCACCAGCTCGTCGTTGTTGCGGCGGACGAACTCGGTCCAGGTGAAGTTGGTGTCTTGGGTCTCAGGCCCGGCCACCGCCAGGTAGTAGCGCAGAGCGTCCACGTCGTAGCGGGACAGGAAGTCGCGGACGTAGATGACCACGCCCCGCGACGAAGAGAACTTCTTGCCCTCCATCTGCAGGTACTCGCTCGCCACCACCTCGGTCGGCCGGTTCAGCGGGCCGAGTGACCCGGGCGTGCCGTCCTTGTCTCCCAGGCCGCTGTAGCCGAACAGGATGGCCGGCCAGATCTCGGCGTGGAAGACGATGTTGTCCTTGCCCATGAAGTAGTAGGACCCGGCCTCGGGGTCCTGCCACCAGGCCCGCCACGCTTCGGGGTCGCCGGACCGCCTGGCCCACTCGATGGAGGCGGACAGGTAGCCGATCACCGCGTCGAACCAGACGTAGATCCGCTTGTCCGGCCGGTCCCGCCAGCCGTCCAGCGGCACTGGCACGCCCCAGTCCAGGTCCCGGGTTATCGCCCGCGGCTTCAGGTCGTCCAGCAGGTTGAGCGAGAACTTCAAGACGTTGGGGCGCCACCGCCCGCTCTTGGACTGCAGCCAGGCGCCCAGCGTCTCGGTGAAGGCGGGCAGGTCGAAGAAGAAGTGCTCGGTTTCCACGAACACGGGCGTCTCACCGTTGATCCGCGACCGCGGGTTGATCAGGTCCACCGGGTCGAGCTGGTTGCCGCAGTTGTCGCACTGGTCACCGCGCGCGCTGTCGTACCCGCAGATCGGGCACGTCCCCTCGATGTAGCGGTCGGGCAGCGTGCGGCCGGTGGACGGTGAGATCGCGCCCATCGTCGTCTGCGGGAAGATGTAGCCGTTCCGGTACAGCCCCAGGAAGAGCTCCTGGGTCACCGCGTAGTGGTTGCGGGTGGTCGTCCGGGTGAACAGGTCATAGGACATGCCCAGGCTGGTCAGATCCTCGGCGATCACCCGGTTGAAGCGGTCGGCGAGCTCCCTGGCGGTCACGCCCTCCGCATCGGCCTGGACCTGGATCGGGGTGCCGTGCTCGTCAGTGCCGCTGACCATGAGCACCCGGTTGCCCGCCATCCGCTGGTACCTGCTGAACATGTCACAGGGCAGCCCGAATCCGGACACGTGCCCGATGTGACGCGGGCCGTTGGCGTAGGGCCAGGCGGGGGCGGAAAGGATGTAACGGCTGGACGACGACATGGGCAAAGCCTATTGGCCACAGCGGCCAAGCTGGACCGGTTATCCGGCCCGGCGGCTTACCCGGCCCGGCGGGCCCGGCACTTTCACCGGCCTGCTGTCGACCGACCATGATCGATGGGGACTTTCTATTAGTTCTGTGCATAAAACTCCCCATCGATCATGGTCCATTCCGGTCGCCGGTCTTCACCCGGTCGTGGAGCCGCGCACCACCGCCTCGTACAGTTCCCGGCGGCGCAGCCCGCGGGATACGGCCACGGCGGCGATAGCGTCCCTGCGCGAGGCACCATCCGCCACCCGGGTGGCTACCTCGTCCACCGCGGCAGCCAGGCCGGCCCCAGACTCTGCCGCCGCGGCAGCCAAGGCGGCCCCCGGCCCCGCCGCCGCGCCCGCCACCACGAGCGTGATCTCTCCCCGGACCCCGGCCGCTGCCCAGCCGGCCAGCTCCTCCAGCGTCCCGCCGCGGATTTCCTCGTGTGTCTTGGTCAGCTCGCGGCACACGGTGGCCCGGCGCTGGCCGCCGAAGGCCGCGGCCAGCGCGGCCAGCGCGACCGCCAGCCGGCGTGGCGACTCGAAGAACACCAGCGTCCGCGGCTCGGTAGCCAGCTCGGCCAGCCTGCGGGAGCGGCCGGCGGCCCGGCGCGGCAGGAACCCCTCGAAGCAGAACCGGTCACTGGGCAGCCCGGAGGCGGCGAGTGCCGCGGTGATGGCCGACGGCCCGGGCAGCGCGGTGACCCTGGCCCCGGCCGCCCTGGCCGCGGTGACCAGCCGGTACCCCGGATCGCTCAGGCCGGGCGTGCCGGCGTCCGTCACCAGCAGCACATCCTGGCCCGCCGCCAGCGCTCCGGCCAGCTCCGCGGCCCGTTGTTGTTCCACCGGGTCGTAGTAGGAGACGATCGTGGCACTCAGCGTCACGCCCAGCCCGGCGGCGAGCCTGCGCACTCGCCTGGTGTCCTCGGCCGCGATGATCCGCGCCCCGGCCAGCGCGGCCACCAGCCGGGGGGAGGCGTCATCCAGGCAGCCGATCGGGACCGCCGCGATGGTGAGAGTGCCTGCCCGATGGTTGTCTTTCATGCCGGACTCACGCTAGCCCTCCGCTAATAGGATGGCCATCGATGACCACATCCCAGGCAAAGGCGACGGCGGATCCCGCGCAACCACACCCGCGCCTGTCCGCCCTTCGAGCGAGGCTCGTGCCGTCGATGCCCCGGGACACGGTCTGGGGCTGGATAAGCCCGCTGCTGGTCACCGCGTTCGGCACGTATCTGCGTTTCTACCGGCTTTCCGTGCCGCGGTCGGTCATCTTTGACGAGACGTATTACGCGGCGGACGCGCTCGGCATACTGAAGTTCGGCTCCGAGCACAACTACAGCAGTCACCGCAACGACTTGCTGGCCCGGGGAGACCCGCACATCTTCATCAGGGGCCCAGAGTTCGTCGCCCACCCTCCGTTCGGGAAAATACTGATCGCGGCGGGCGAGTGGCTCTTCGGGCTGACCCCGTTCGGGTGGCGGTTCGCGGTCGCGGTGGTGGGCTCGCTTTCGATCCTGATGACCGCGCGGATCACCCGCAGAATGACGCGGTCCACGCTGCTCGGCTGCGTGGCCGGGCTTCTCCTCGCGCTGGACGGCCTGGAATTCGCGATGAGCCGCACTGCGCTGCTCGACATTTTCCTGATGTTCTGGGTGCTCGCGGCATTCGGCTGCCTGGTCATCGACCGGGACTATTCGCGCGCGCGGCTGGTTAGCGCGCTCGAACGGCGCCGGCCTGATGACGCGGGCCCGAAGCTCGGCATTCGCTGGTGGCGGGTGCTCGCCGGAGTGTGCCTCGGCCTGGCCTGCGCGTCCAAATGGGACGGTATCTGGTACCTACCGGCCTTTGTCCTGCTCGCCGTGGCCTGGGATATCGGGGCGCGCCGGGCCGCCGGGCTGAACCGCTTCGTCTACGGCGGCCTGGTCCGCGACGGCCGCTGGCTGTTGCTGTCCATGGGCGCGATCCCGCTGGTCAGCTACATATTCGCGTGGAGTGGCTGGCTGTTCACCAGCGGCGGCTACGACCGGAACTGGGCCGCCCAGCACGGCATCCACACTCCGGTGATCTCGGCGCTGGTCTCGCTGTTCCAGTACAACCGGGCGATGCTGCACTTCAACACCACCCTGACCGCGCATCACCCCTACCAGTCACAGCCCTGGACCTGGCTGGTGATCAGCAGGCCGGTCTCCTACTACTACGCCGGGACCAAGTTCGGGCAGGACGGCTGCCACGTGCACGCGTGCTCCCAGGAGGTGCTGGCCATCGGCACCCCGGTGATCTGGTGGGTTTCCATCGCCACGCTGGTCATCTGCGTGGCCTGGTGGCTGACCCAGAGGGACTGGCGGGCAGGCGCCGTGCTCATGGGCGTGGCAGCGGGCTGGCTACCCTGGTTCTTCTACCTGTCCCGGACCAAGTTCTACTTTTACGCGGTGGTATTCGACCCCTTCCTGGTGATGTCGATCGCCTTGTGCCTGGGCCTGCTGATCGGGTCCGCCCGGGCCGGCCCGCTGCGCCGGTCGGTCGGCGCCGCCCTCACCGGGGGGTACCTGCTGGCGGCGCTGCTCAACTTCTACTACCTGTATCCGGTGCTGGCCGCGCAGGTGATCCCGTACCCGTCCTGGTACGCCAGGATGTGGTTCAGCAGCTGGATCTGATCTGCTCCCAGGGGACGGTCAGGCGCTCCATCTCGCCCGGCTCGAACTTGGTCAGCCCGCCGGCGTAGGTGCGCCCCTGGCCGACCGTGACCGAGTCGCTCAAGTACGCAGCCAGCCGGTCGAGTACCCGGCCCGGCCAGGGTTCGCGCGGATAGAGTCCGTGGGCGATGTTCAGGTGCCTGACGCCGACCGGATTGCGCACGAAGGCGGGCGGCCGGCGGGCCATGTAGGTGGCCAGGATGGGCGCGGGCTCGGCCAGCCCGACCCGCCACCACCGGCGGCGGTGCCTGGCGATGTAGGTGTTCGCCGCCCCCGCGCGGGCCGCGCGGTCCAGAAACGCCGCGACCAGCTCACGCTCGCCGCCGTCAAGGACGTCGAGGTCGGCCGGAAGGTCGATGACGACACGCAGCGAGTCTGTGTCCGACAGGACGCCCGCCGCCTGGAAGAGCTCTCGCGCCCTGGTCACCGCCGCGAAACGGAACCTGGCGGGCACGTCGGCCTCGTCCCGCCCGCGGACCCACACCGCGTTGGCCCCGGTCACCTGCCCGCGATGGACCCGGCAGAGCTCGCCCAGCTCGACCTGGCCCCCGCCGGCCCGCCGGGCCCCGCCCCGCCGGGCCGCCAGGGAAGCCGGGTCCCCACCGCCCCAACCCCGGACGGCCGGCCCAGACGCCGTCCGGCCTCGCCCCGACGGTTCCGGCGGGGCTGTGGCCCGCTCGGGAGCGTCCGGCCCGCCGTCGGCCGGCCCGGGCGCTGAGCCGTTCAGCAGCGGACCCCAGGTGCGGGCCGAGCCCAGCGTGGCGCGCGAGACCAGGCTGCCGCAGCCCAGGTCGTCCAGCGAGGCGATGCTCGCGGCCCGCCGCAGCCGCAGCGCGGCGGGCCTGCTGCCGGGCAGGAAGCACGTGATGGCCGAGGTCACCGTCGCGTCGGGAAAGGCGGCCACCGAGGGCTCCAGGACGTGCAGCGACTGGCCGCCCAGATCGCTCAGCAGCAGGGCGCGGACCAGGCTGCCGTAGTTCACGTCCAGCCAGTCGGCCGCGGTGATGAACACCCCGACGTCCCCGCCTGCCGCGTGCTGCGCCGTGGCCAGGAAGAAGTGCACGTGGAGCCCGGCCAGCCTGCTGGCGGTCAGGCCCCGCCGGGCCGCGCTTCCGGCGAGCCAGTCCTTCCATTCCCTGGCGATCTGGTGATGCCGCACGTAGGGCGGATTGCCGAGG
>DASZAD010000189.1:0-14927 GCA_035945415.1 Streptosporangiaceae bacterium | reverse complement strand
TGTCGGAGCGGTTCGGGTTGCGGGTCGATCCGGACGCGCTCGTGGAGGAGCTGCCGGTCGGCGTCCAGCAGCGGGTCGAGATCATCAAGGCGCTGTTGCGCGAAGCCAGCGTGCTCGTGCTCGACGAGCCGACCGCGGTGCTCACGCCCGGCGAGACCGAGGACCTGTTCCGCATCATGCGGGAGCTGCGGGCGGGCGGGCGGGCGATCATCTTCATCTCGCACAAGCTCAAGGAAGTCCGGGCGATCGCGGACAAGATCACGATCATCAGGCGCGGCCGCGTGGTCGGCGAGCGGCCGCCCACCACCAGCGACGCCGAGCTCGCCGCCCTGATGGTCGGGCGGTCGGTGCAGTTGCGGGTGAGCAAGACCCCAGCCGTGCCCGGCGAGGTGGTCCTCGACGTAGCCGATCTGAGCGTGGACGGCGAGCGCGGCGAGCAGTCGGTACGCGACGTCAGCTTCGAGGTCCGGGCAGGCGAGATCCTGGGACTGGCCGGCGTACAGGGAAACGGCCAGACCGAGCTGTGCGAGGCGCTCATCGGCCTGCGGCCATCGGCCGGCTCGGTGCACCTGAACAGCCACGACCTCAGCCGCGCGTCCACCCGGGACCGGCTGCGCGCGGGTGTTGGCTACATCCCCGAGGACCGGCAGGAAGACGGCCTGGTCGGGGACTTCTCGGTGGCCGAGAACCTGGTGCTCGACGTGTACGACCGGCCGCCGTACGCATCCGGCATAGTGCTCAACACCGAGGCCATCCGCGACACGGCCAGGGAGCGCGTCGCCGACTACGACGTGCGGACGACCTCGATCATGACACCGGTCAGCACCCTGTCGGGTGGCAACCAGCAGAAGGTGATCGTGGCTCGCGAGATAGGCCGGAGCGTGAAGCTGCTGCTGGCCAGCCAGCCCACGAGGGGCCTCGACGTGGGTTCGATCGAGTTCGTGCACAAGCAGATCATCGCCCAGCGCGATCGGGGCGCGGCCGTGCTCCTCGTCTCTTCCGAGCTTGATGAGATCTACGCTCTGTCCGACCGGATCGCGGTCATGTATGAAGGTCGTATCGTGGGCTTCGCCCCACCGGACATCGCCGAGCAGGAGCTCGGCCTGATGATGGCCGGCGCTGGCGCCGGTACCAAGCCGCCAGCCGAGGCAGCCGAGGAGCCGCGGCAATGACCGACCAGCCCACCGCCACCGCGAAGCCGCCGCCAGAACCGCCGCCGCCGCCCCGGCTGAGTGCGGACGTTCTGATCAAGGCGGTCACCCGCGGCAGTTCCCCGGTCATCACCACGCTGGCGATATTCCTGGCGCTCGTGGTCGGCGGCCTGCTCATCGTGTTCACCGATCCCGTGGTGCTGCGCGCCTGGGACTCCTTCGGCTACGCACCGGGCGCGGCTTTCTCGACGACCTGGACCTCGCTGGCGCAGGCGTACTCCGCGCTGTTCGAAGGCGCGATCTTCAGCCCGGGGACGATCGCCAGCGCCTTCCACGGCGGTTCGATCGCCGCCATCTTCTTTCCGCTCTCGCTGACGGTGTTCGAGGCCACCCCGCTGATCCTCACCGGCCTGGCCGTGGCCGTCGCCTTCCGGGCCGGCCTGTTCAACATCGGCGCTACCGGCCAGTTCATCGGCGGGGCGATCGTGGCCGCGTGGCTGGGTTTCGGGGTCAGCCTGCCGCCGGTCCTCCACGTGATCGTGTGCGTCCTCGGCGCGCTGGTGGGCGGCGCCGTCGTCGGCTGGGTCGTCGGCGAGCTCAAGGCGAGAACCGGGGCGCACGAGGTGATCGTGACGATCATGCTCAACTACGTCATGATCTACCTGCTTTACTACGTGCTGTCCACGCCGCGCGCGCTCCAGCAGCCGCACCAGAACAACCAGATCGCCCCGCCGGTCGCGGGCAACGCCACTCTGTCGCACGTGGGCGGGCCACCGCCGCAGGCCAGTGTGGGTTTCCTGCTCGCGATCGCCGCCGCCGTGGCCGTGGCCTGGCTGCTCTCCCGCAGCACGACCGGATTCGAGTTCCGCACGGTCGGCGCGAATCCCAGCGCCGCCCGGAGCGCCGGGATGAGCGTCGAGCGGACCTGGGTGCTGGTCATGCTCATCGCCGGCGCGCTGGCGGGCCTGGCCGCTGCCACCGTGGTCCTGTCCGGCGGCTCTCCTCCGCCGCCCCTGGCGGAGAGCACCTACGGCACCTACGGGTTTGACGGCATCACGGTCGCGCTGCTCGGGCGGTCGAAACCGTTCGGCGTGGTGCTGGCCGGACTGCTGTTCGGCGCGCTGAACGCGGGCGGCACGCAGATGGCCGTGGCCACGCCGGTTCCCTCCGACATCGTCCAGGTGCTCGAAGGGCTCATCGTGCTGTTCGTGGCGGCACCGCCACTGATCCGGGCCGTCTTCCGGCTACGCGACACGGCCAGCACCGGCATGGAGGCAGTGGAGTCCGGCGCCAAGGGGTGGAACGGATGACGGCCCTCGGGGCCGCGGCACGCTTGCCGCGAACCGGGACTCGCCGGTACCTCGCCGCGGGCACCTTCGCCGGGCTCGGTGTGCTCAACATCGCGGGCTTCGGCCTGGCCGCGCGTCAAGGTGACGCTGTCTTCGCGCTGTCCCTGTCCGGCAACGGGATCCAGGTCCCGGGCATCCACGTGCCCGCGGCGCCGGCCTGCTTCGCCGCCGGCGCCATTTCGATCGGCGCGGGCGTGCTGTATGCGGTGGCGGACCTGGGCCGCCTGGGCCGCCGGCTGGTTATCGCGACGGTGCTGACCTGCTTCCTCATCGCGCTGCTCTGCTGGGCGGACGCCAGCAGCACGGTTGGGCCGGTCAACCTGGTCGACCTGCTCCAGGGTACGGTCACCGCGGCCATCCCCCTGGTGCTGGGCGCGCTGTCCGGCGTCATGTGCGAACGGTCTGGCGTGATCAACATCGCGATCGAAGGCCAGCTCATCACCGGCGCCTTCGCGGCCGCCGCGGTGGCCAGCCTGGCCGGCGTGCTCTGGTTCGGCCTGATCGCCGGATCGCTGATGGGCGGGCTGGTCGGCGCGCTGCTCGCCGTCTTCGCGATCAAGTACCGGGTGGACCAGATCATCCTCGGCGTGGTCATCAACGTGCTCGCCATGGGCATGACCAACTACCTCTACGACCGGGTCATGTCCCCGTACTCGAGCACCTGGAACACCGGGGCCTTCTTCACGCCGGTGAAGATCCCGCTGCTGGCCAGCATCCCGATCATCGGGCCGATCCTGTTCGACGCCAACATCTTCCTGTACATCACCTACGCCCTCATCATCGTGATCCAGGTGGGCCTGTTCAGTAGCCGCTGGGGGCTGCGGGTCCGTGCGGTCGGCGAGCACCCGACGGCCGCCGACACCGTGGGGATCAAGGTGCTGTGGAACCGCTACCGCAACGTGATCCTCGGCGGGATGGTGGCCGGGATCGGCGGCGCCTACTTGACGGTCGGCGACGTCGGCTTCTTCAGCACCGGCATGAGCAGCGGTTTCGGTTACATCGGGCTCGCCGCGATGATCTTCGGCCGGTGGCGGCCGCTCGGCGCGGTCGCCGCCGCGCTGCTGTTCGGCTTCACCCGCCAGCTCCAGGACGTTCTCGGCCTGCTGGGCGTGCCCGTGCCGTCCCAGGTCCTGGCCATGGTCCCGTACGTGGCCACGATCATCGCGGTGGCGGGCCTGGTCGGCCGGGTGCGCGCCCCGGCCGCGGACGGAAGGCCCTACATCAAGTCATGAGCACGGGACCGTTCGCCACGGCGGCCGCGAGCGCGGAGCTGCTGGCCCGGCGCGCCGGCGTGGACCACCACGACGTGGCGGTCGTGCTCGGCTCGGGCTGGTCGGACGCCGCCGCCGCCCTCGGCCCCGCCGGCGCCGAGATCCCGCTGGCCGACCTGGGCGGCTTCCCGCCGCCGACGGTGGCCGGCCACTCCCCCGTGGCCCGCTCGGTCAGCGTGGGCGGCGTCCGCGTCCTGGTGTTCCTGGGCCGCGTGCACCTGTACGAGGGCCACTCGCCCGCCACGGTGGTGCACGGTGTACGCACGGCGGTCGCCGCCGGCTGCCGGGTGATCGTGCTGACCAACGCGGCCGGCGGGATCAGCGAGTACGGGGTGGGAGAGCCGGTGCTGATCAGCGACCATCTCAACCTCACCGGCCGCTCGCCGCTGGCCGGGCCGGACGGGGGCACCAGCCGGTTCACCGACCTGACCGGCGCCTACAGCTCCCGGCTGCGCGGGCTGGCGCGGGCGGCCGACCCCAGCCTGGCCGAAGGCGTCTACGCGGGGCTGCCCGGCCCGCAGTACGAGACCCCCGCCGAGATCAGGATGCTGCGCGCGTTCGGCGCCGACCTGGTCGGCATGTCCACGGTGCTGGAGACGATCGCGGCCCGCAATCTGGGGGCCGAGGTGCTGGGGCTGTCGCTGGTCACCAACGCCGCGGCTGGCCTCGGGGGCGAGGAACTCCAGCACGAGGAAGTCGTCGCGGCGGGGAAGGCGGCCGCCGGCCGGATGGGGGCGCTGCTCGCCGCGATCCTGCCGCAGGCCCGCTGACGTGGCCGGCGGGATCCCAGCTGACCTGCGTGCCCGGGTGGAGGCCTGGATCGCCGGCGACCCCGGCCCCGGTGACCGGGCCGAGCTGGCGGACCTGCTGGCCGCAGGCGACGCGACCGAGCTGGCGGACCGGTTCGCTGGGCGGCTGGAGTTCGGTACCGCGGCGCTGGCCAGCTGGCTCGGACCGGGCGCGGCCCGGGCCGGGGTGGTCATCGGCTGCGACGCCAGGTACCGCTCGGACGAGTTCGCCGACGAGACGGCGCGGGTGCTGACCGGGGCGGGCTTCGCCGTGCATCTGCTCCCCCGGCCGGGCCCGACGCCGCTGCTGGCCTTCTCGGTCAGGAAGCTGTCCGCCGCGGCCGGCGTCATGATCACCGCCAGCCACAACCCCGCCGCCGACAACGGGTACAAGCTGTACCTCAGCGACGGCGCGCAGATCATCCCGCCCGCCGACGCCGAGATCGAGGCCGCGATCGGCGCGCTCGGCCCGCTGTCCTCGATCCCACTGGGCCCGCTGGACGGTCCGCTGGTCACCCGGCACGGCGGCGAGCTCGCCGAAGCCTACCTGGCCGCGGTCACCGCGGCCGCCCCCCGGCCGGCCGGGGCGCCGCTGCGGGTGGTCTACACGCCGCTGCACGGGGTGGCGGGGCCGCTGATGCTGGCCGCCATCGAGCGGGCCGGCTTCCCTGCGCCGCACGTGGTCGCCGCCCAGGCCGAACCCGATCCGCTCTTCCCCACCGTGGCCTTCCCCAACCCGGAGGAGCCCGGCGCCCTCGACCTGGCGCTGGCGCAGGCCCGCGAGCTCCGCGCCGACCTGGTGCTCGCCAGCGACCCGGATGGCGACCGGCTGGCGGTGGCTGTACCGGACCGGGAGTGGAGGCGCCTGTCCGGCGACCAGCTCGGCGCGCTGATCGGCAGCTACCTGCTGGACCTGACCGCCGGACAGCGGCTGGTCGTGACCACGATCGTCTCCTCGACGCTGCTGTCGAAGATCGCCGCCGCGGCCGGGGCGGACTACGCCGAGACCCTCACCGGCTTCAAGTGGATCGTCCGGGCGCCTGGGCGGGGACCGTTCCTGTTCGGCTACGAGGAGGCCCTCGGCTACGCGGTCGGCGACGTGGTCCGGGACAAGGACGGCATCGGGGCGGCGCTGGCCGTCCTCGGGCTGGCCGCTCGCGAAAGGCTGCTGGACGTCTACGACCGGCTGGAGGCGGCGCACGGAGTGCACCTGACCGAGCAGCTCACGCTGCCTACCGCCGCCCCGGGAGAGCTCATGGCCGCGCTGCGAGCCGATCCTCCGGCCAGCCTGGCCGGCCAGCCGGTTATGAAGACCGAGGACCTGGCCGGCGGGGGAAGCCTGCCACCGGCCGACGTCCTGGTCTACCGGCTGGATGGCGCCCGGGTGGTGATCAGGCCCAGCGGGACCGAGCCCAAGCTCAAGGTGTACTTCGAGGTGGTGCGGCCGCCGGGCGGCGACTTGGCCGGCCAGCGGAGGGCCGCCGCCGCCCGGGCCAGCGAGCTACGCGCCGCGGTCACGGATCTGCTCGGCGCGGTGCCGTCACCGTCGTGACGGACAGCACCCGGCCGCGCCCCGCCAGCCATCCGGCGGCCAGCTGCACGCCGGACAGGGCGAGCAGCAGGGCGATGGGCACGTCCCAGCCGCCGGTGCTGGCGTGCAGCAGCCCCACCGTGAGCGGGCCGCACGCGGCCAGCAGGTAGCCCCAGCCCTGCGCCAGCCCGGACAGGGAGGCCGCGCTCACCGCGTCAGGGGCACGGGCCATGGTGAAGAAGATCGCCAGGCTGAGCGCCGATCCCTGGCACAGCCCGAGCAGCAGGATCGGCGCCCAGGCCGTGCCCAGCGGGCCGTACAGCGACCCGGCGATCCCCAGGGCGGTCCCGGCTATCGTGGGCAGGACCAGCGGGCGCTGCCCGGACAGCCGCTGGGCCAGCACCGGGATCAGCAGGCTGGTGACGACGCCGCCGAGGTTCATCAGGGCCAGCAGGTTCCCGGCCTGCGTTGCGCTGGCGCCCCGGTCGCGCAGCAGCGTGGGCAGCCAGGACAGGGTGGCGTAGTAGGACAGGCTCTGCAGCCCCATGAACGCGGTGACCTGCCAGGCCAGCGCCTGACGGGCCACGGCGACCCGCCCGGCGGCAGGCGCGGGGACGGTCCGGTAGCGCCACTGCGGCAGCCAGGCCAGGAAGGCCACGACGGCCGGGACCGCCCACAGCCAGAGGGCGAACCGCACCGGGCCGCCCAGCCAGCCGGCGTGGTCCGCGCTCCGGTAGGCGGGCACCGCCAGCAGCGAGCCCAGCACCGAGCCGACGGCCAGGCTCAGCAGGTACATCCCGATGAGCAGGCCGGCCCGGCCCGGCTGGCGCCGCTTGATCAGGCTGGGCAGCAGCACGTTCATCAGCGCGATCGCGGCCGAAGCGAGCACCGTCCCCGGGAAGAGCAACGCCCCGGGCAGCGCGCCGCGCAAGGTCAGCCCGGCCGTCAGCAGGCCCAGCGCGGCCAGCAGCACCCGCTCTTCGCCGAACCGGCGGCTCAGCGGCGCCGCCACGCCAGAGACCAGGGCGAAGCAGACCACCGGGATCGTGGCCAGCACGGTGATCGCGGTGCCGGACAGGCCGAGCCGGGCGGACAGCTCGGGAAAGATGGGCGGCAGGCTGGTTATCGCGGCCCGCAGGTTGAACGCGAGGGCCGCGATGGCCGCGGCCAGGAGCGTGCTCAGTCCGCGGCCAGCCCGGGTCACTCCTTGGCCAGCAGCGTGCGCAGCACGTAGGGCATGATGCCGCCGTGCCGGAAGTACTCCGCCTCCCCCGGGGTGTCGATCCTGACGATCGCGCGGAACTCGCGGGTGCTGCCGTCGTCGGCCCGCGCCACCACGGTGACCTCACGGGGCACCGGTCCAGAGGTCATCGCCTCGATCCCCAGCACGTCGAACTGCTCGCGGCCGGTCAGGCCGAGCGAGGCGACGGACTCGCCCGGGCGGAACTGCAGCGGCAGCACCCCCATGCCGATCAGGTTCGACCGGTGGATGCGCTCGAACGACTCCACCAGGACCGCGCGCACACCGAGCAGGACGGTGCCCTTGGCCGCCCAGTCACGCGAAGAACCCGAGCCGTACTCCTTGCCGCCCAGCACGATCAGCGGCGTGCCCTCGTCGAGGTAGCGCCGGGAGGCGTCATAGATGCTCTGCTGCTCGCCCGTGGGTAGCTTCACCGTCACCGCGCCCTCGGTGCCGGGGGCCAGCAGGTTCCGCAGCCTGATGTTGCCGAACGTACCCCGGATCATCACCTCGTGGTTGCCCCGGCGGGACCCGTAGGAGTTGAAGTCCCGCCGCTGCACGCCATGCTCGATCAGGTACCGCCCGGCCGGGCCGTCCGGGCGGATCGCGCCCGCCGGGGAGATGTGGTCGGTGGTCACCGAGTCGCCCAGCAGGGCCAGGACGCGGGCCCCGTGGATATCGGCCAGCGGCCCGGGTTGGGCCGGCATCCGGTCAAAGTACGGCGGCCTGCGGACGTAGGTGGAATCCGGGTCCCATTCGTAGATGTCGCCGGGGGGCACGGACAGGGAGGCCCACCGCTCGTCGCCGGTGAACACGTCGGCGTAGTCGCGGGTGAACATCTCGGCGGCCACCGCGCTGTCCACCACGGCGGCGATCTCCTGCGGCGACGGCCAGATGTCGGACAGGTACACCGGGTTCCCCTCCGGGTCGCTGCCGAGCGGCTCGGAGGTCAGGTCGATGTCCATGGTCCCGGCCAGCGCGTAGGCCACCACCAGCGGCGGCGAGGCCAGGTAGTTCATCTTGACGTCCGGGTTGATCCGGCCCTCGAAGTTCCGGTTGCCGGAGAGCACCGACACGACCGCCAGGTCGCTGTCGTTGACCGCCTGGCTGATGGCCTCCGGCAGCGGCCCGGAGTTGCCGATGCAGGTCGTGCAGCCGTAGCCGACCAGGTTGAAGCCGAGCTTCTCCAGATAGGGCAGCAGCCCGGAGCGCTCGTAGTAGTCCATGACCACCTTGGAGCCGGGGGCCAGCGTGGTCTTCACCCAGGGCTTGCTGCTCAGCCCGGCCTCCACGGCGCGCTTGGCCAGCAGCGCGGCGCCGACCATGACCGACGGGTTGGAGGTGTTGGTGCAGGACGTGATGGCGGCGATGACCACGGAGCCGTGGTCCACGGTGGTCTCGGTGCCGTCGTCCAGCGTGACGCGTACCGGGCTGGATGGACGGGTCGCTGGCGTGCTGGCCACCGGGTCCGAGGCGGGGAACGTGCCGGCGATCCCATTGTCGAGACCGGGCGCGTGCGCGTATACGCCGAGAGCGTCCCGGAACGAGGTCTTGGCGTCGGCCAGCGCCACCCGGTCCTGCGGCCGCTTCGGCCCGGCCAGCGAGGGCACCACCGTGGACAGGTCGAGCTGAAGCTCCTCGGAGTAGCGGGCCGGCTCGCCCGGCTCGGGCCACAGGCCCTGCTCCTTGGCGTACGCCTCGACCAGCGCCACCTGCCGCTCGGCCCGGCCGGTGAACCGCAGGTAGTCGAGGGTGAGCTGGTCGATCGGGAAGATCGCGCAGGTGGATCCGAACTCCGGGCTCATGTTGCCGATCGTGGCCCGGTTCGCGACCGGGACGGCGGCCACTCCCTCGCCGTGGAACTCGACGAACTTGCCCACCACGCCGTGGTGGCGGAGCAGCTCGGTGATGTGCAGCACCAGGTCGGTCGCTGTCGCGCCGTCGGGCAGCTCGCCGGTGAGCCGGAAGCCCACCACCCGCGGGATCAGCATGGAGATCGGCTGGCCGAGCATGGCTGCCTCGGCCTCGATGCCGCCGACCCCCCAGCCCAGGACGCCCAGGCCGTTCTGCATGGTGGTGTGCGAGTCGGTGCCCACGCACGTGTCCGGGTAGGCAGACCTGGCCGGGCCGTCGCTGACCATGACCACCCGGGCCAGGTACTCGATGTTGACCTGGTGCACGATCCCGGTGCCCGGCGGCACCACCCGCAGCCCGTCGAACGACTGCTGGCCCCAGCGCAGGAACGCGAAGCGCTCGGAGTTTCGCTGGAACTCCAGGTCCACGTTGCGCTGGAACGCGTCGGGACGGCCGAAGACGTCAGCCACCACCGAGTGGTCGATGACCAGCTCGGCCGGGACCAGCGGGTTGATCCGGGCGGGGTCGCCGCCCAGATCTTTGAAGGCTGCGCGCATCGCGGCCAGGTCCACCACCGCGGGCACGCCGGTCAGGTCCTGCATGATCACCCGGGCCGGGGTGAACTGGATCTCGGTGTCAGGCTGCGCCTTCGGGTCCCAGCCGGCCAGCGAGCGCACGTGACCGGCGGTGACGTTCACCCCGTCCTCGGCGCGGAGCAGGTTCTCCAGCAGGATCTTCAGGCTGAACGGTAGCGTCGCCGCACCGTCCACCGCGTCCAGCCGGTGGATCTGGTACTGCTCACCGCCCGCCCGCAGCGTGGCCAGGCTGTCGAAGCTGTCCATGGAGCCTCCTCAACGTCTGCCTACCGGCATCATATCTTGACGTCAAGGTACTTCACGGCGGGGGCAGGGGAGCAGGCTCAGAGGTTGCCGCGGCGGTCCTGCTCGCGCTCGATCGCCTCGAACAGTGCCCTGAAGTTGCCCTTGCCGAACCCCAGCGATCCGTGCCGCTCGATGAGCTCGAAGAACACGGTAGGCCGGTCGCCCAGCGGCGTGGTGAAGATCTGCAGCAGGTAACCGTCCTCGTCCCGGTCCACCAGGATGCCGCGGCGTCGCAGCTCCTCGACCGGCACCCGGACCTGGCCGATCCGCTCCCGCAGCCCGGGGTCGGTGTAGTAGGTGCCGGGGGTGTCAAGGAACTGGACCCCGCGCTCGCGCAGCGCGTCCACGGCGGCCAGGATGTCGCTGGTGGCCAGCGCGATGTGCTGCACGCCCGGCCCGCTGTAGAACTCGAGGAACTCATCGATCTGCGACTTGCGCCTGCCGGTGGCGGGCTCGTTGAGCGGGAACTTGACCCGGTGATTGCCGTTGGCCACCACCTTGGACATGAGCGCCGAGTAGTCGGTGGCGATGTCGTCGCCGATGAACTCCGCCATGTTCACGAAGCCCATGACGTCGTTGTAGAAGGCCACCCATTCGTCCATCTTGCCCAGCTCGACGTTGCCCACGGCGTGATCCACCGCCTGGACCAGCTCCGGGCCGGCCCGGCGGCCCGTGCTGTGGCCAGTGGTGCTGCCAGTGGTGCTGCCAGTGGTGCTGACAGTCCTGGAGGCAGGCACGTACCCCGGGAGATAGGGCCCGTGATACCGGGTGCGGTCGACGAGCGTGTGCCGGGTGTCGCCGTAGGCCGCGATGGCCGCGACCCGCACCGTGCCGTTCTCGTCGGACTCGTCGTGTGGCTCGGCCAGGATCGTGGCGCCGTGGCGGCGCGCGTGGGCCACGCACTTGTCCACGTCCGGCACCGAGAGCGGCAGGTCCGCCACCCCGTCGCCGTGCGTCCGGTGGTGGTCCAGCAGCCAGCTGCCGGGCCGGACGCCCCCGCTGATCACGAACCGGGCCACCCCGGAGACCAGCACGTAGGACTTGGACTCCGGGCAGCCGGTCTCCGGCCCGCGGTAGGCGACCAGGTCCATCCCGAAGGTCGCCTGGTAATAGTGCGCGGTCTGGGTGGCGTTGCCCACGATGAAGACCACCGCGTCCAGCGCGGTGACCGGGAACGGGTCCGCGGACGGGTCGTAGTCGACGAGCCCGATCAGCTCCTTGAGGGTGCGCTCCCCCGTGCTAGCGGCCATGTCCGTGCTAGCGGTCATGCCAGGCTCCTTCCGCCGGGTACAACCTGTAGCACCAACCTCCGCTATCAAGGCACCAAGATGCAACTGGCAGCGTAATTGCTACTCAACTTGTACTGACGTGAAGGGGTCGAGGGGCAGGATCTGGTCAATGTGGATACTCGGCCATGCGAGCGGCGGGTTCCCGGCCGGCCGGCTGGTGCGGCGCCGGGCCGGCGTCGACGGGCGCCACGTCGCGCTCGACCGGCTTGTCCTCCACCGTCAGCTCCTCGCCGTCGTGCACGATGGTCAGCGGCTCGCCGTCGAGCAGCTCGTAGCGGGCACGGCGCGGGCCGATCGAGACGCACAGCCGGCGCCCCTGGTAGCGCAGCTTGAAGACGAGCTGGGTGATCCCGGATGGCAGCCGGGGGGCGAACCTGAGCGTCCCGCCCTCGGCGCGCGTCCCGCCGAAGCCGGCCACCAGCGCCATCCACGCGCCGGCCAGCGAGGCCATGTGCAGGCCATCGCGGGTGTTGTGCTGGACGTCGTGCAAGTCCATCAGCGCGGCCTCGGCCAGGTAGGAGTAGGCCAGCTCGAGCTGGCCCACCTCGGCGGCCATGACCGACTGGGTGGAGGCGGACAGCGAGGAGTCCCGCACGGTCAGCGCCTCGTAGTAGGCGAAGTTGCGCGCCTTCTGCTCGGGGGTGAAGGCGTCGCCGCGCATGTGCATGGCCAGCACCAGGTCGGCCTGCTTGACCACCTGCTTGCGGTACAGATCGACGTACGGGTAGTGCAGCAGCAGCGGGTACTTCTCCGCCGGGGTGTTCTCGAAGTCCCAGCGCGCGTGGTCGGTGAAGCCCTCGTGTTGCGGGTGCACGCCGAGCCGTTCGTCGTACGGGATGACCATGGAGTGAGCGGCGTCACGCCAGGCGGCCGCCTCCTCGGTGGTGACGCCGAGCTCACCGGCCCGGTCCGGAAGCCGGGAGGCCGCGTCGGCGGCGGCGATCAGGTTCCGCTGCGCCATCAGGTTCGTGTAGACGTTGTTGTCCACGACCGCGTTGTACTCGTTGGGCCCGGTGACCCCGTCGATGCGGAACCTGCCGTCCGCGTCGTGGTGGCCGATCACGCGCCACAGCCGGGCCGTCTCCACCAGGAGCTCCAGGCCGACCTCGAGCTCGAAGGCGGAGTCCTCGGTGGCGTCCAGGTACCTGAGCACGGCGTCGGCGATGTCGGCGTTGACGTGGAACGCGGCCGTGCCGGCCGGCCAGTAGCCGGAGCACTCCTGTCCCCTGATCGTCCGCCAGGGGAAGGCCGCCCCCTCCAGGCCCAGGTCGCGCGCGTGCTCCTTGGCCTGCGGCAGGATCATGTGCCGCCAGCGCAGCGCGTCGGCCGCGGCGTCCGGATGGGTGTAGGTGAGCACGGGCAGCACGAACGTCTCGGTGTCCCAGAACGAGTGTCCGTCGTAGCCCGGCCCGGTCAGCCCCTTGGCCGCGATCGGCCGGAGCTCGGCCCTGGCGCCCGCCTGCAAGATGTGGAACAGGCCGAACCGCACGGCCTGCTGGATCTCCGGGTCCCCCTCGACCTGGACGTCGGCGCCGGCCCAGAACTCGTCGAGGTAGTCCCGCTGCTCGGCCAGCAGGCCCTCCCAGCCGGTCAGCCGGGCCAGCGAGAGCGCGCCCACCACCTGGTCGTGCAGCGCCGGCCGGGAGCGCTGGCTGGACCAGCCGTAGCCGATGTACTTCACGACCTCCAGCCGCTCCCCGGAGGCCAGCCTGGTCGCCACGGTGGTGCGGGCCAGGTCGGGGAAGGCGTCGGTGTGCTGCGACATCTTTTCCGGGCCGGTCACCTCGTGCGACATGCCGGCCGCTATCCGCAGCCCGCTTGCCTTGGTCCCGTGCACCAGGATCGCGCCCAGATACCCGTCGTTGACGGTGATGTGCTCTTCGCTGACCAGCGGTGACTCGAGCACGGCGGCAACGCGGGGGTCGCGGCCCAGATCCGGCAGCTCCTCGTTGGCGACGAGCTCGGACTGCACCACGACGCGCAGCGGCTGGTCGTCCATGGGCTCGACCGTGTAGCGGATGGCCGCGATGGCCCGCTGGCTGAGCGAGACAAGCCGGACCGAGGTGACCCGCACCCGGTTGCCGGCCGGCGAGCTCCACTCCACCTCGCGGGTGAGCGTCCCGGCCCGCAGGTCCAGGCGGCGCACGTGCGAGTGCAGTGTGCCGTAGCGGATGTCGAACGGCTCGTCGTTGACGTGCAGCCGGATGATCTTGCCGTTGGTGACGTTGATAATCGTCTGGCCGGAGTCCGGGTAGCCGTAGCCGGCCTCGGCATAGGGCAGCGGCCGCAGCTCGTAGAGCGAGTTCAGGTAGGTGCCAGGGAGCCCGTGCGGGTCGCCCTCGTCCAGGTTCCCGCGCAACCCGATGTGCCCGTTCGACAGCGCGAACACGGACTCGCTCTGCGCCAGCACGTCGAGGTTGAGCTCTTTCTCGGTGACGCTCCACGCTTCGACGATGTACGCGACATGCCTGATCATCCTGGCTCCCTGGCCACCGACGGCCCCGGAGAGATTCGTACCCGGCGAGACGCCCGCCGCACCCCCCACCGGGTGAGGACTGGTCACTGGTCCAGCAACTCCTCAAGGTCGTCGACCACGATGTCCGCGCCGTGCTCCCGCAGCGCGCGGACCTGGCCGGTCCGGTTGACCCCCACGACCAGGCCGAAGCCGCCGGCCCGGCCCGCCTCGACTCCGGCCAGGGCGTCCTCGAACACCGCTGCGCCCGGCGGTGGCACGCCCAGCTCGCGGGCCGCGGCCAGGTATGTGTCCGGCGCGGGCTTGCCGGCCAGGCCTCGCTGCGCCGCGACGACGCCGTCGACGCGCACGTCGAACAGGCCGGTGATGCCGGCGGCTTGGAGGACCTGCACCGTGTTGGCGCTGGAGGAGACGACCGCGGTCCGCCGCCCGGCCGCCCGGACCCGCTCGATGTAGCGCACCGAGCCGGGATAGACCTCGACTCCGTGCTTGTCGATCATCTTGAGAACGAGCGCGTTCTTCTGGTTGCTCAGCCCGTAGATCGTGGGTGCTCCCGGCGGGTCGGACGGGTCGCCTTCGGGAAGCTGGATGCCCCGGCTGGCGAGGAACGCCCGCGTGCCGTCCAGGCGCGGCTTGCCGTCCACGTACTCGTCGTACTCCCGCACCTGGTCGAACGGGACGAACTTGGTGCCGGTCTCGGCGGCCTGCCGGGCCAGGAACTCGTCGAACATCGCCTTCCAGGCCGCGGCGTGCACCAGGGCCGTCTTGGTCACCACGCCGTCCAGGTCGAACAGGCACACCGATACCGTGTCGGGAAGTCCCAGCATGAGAGGTGACTCTATCCTGAACACCAGCCGGTCCACCGGTCTACCTGGATAGAGATGACCGGCCCGGCCGGCCGGGCGTCGCGGTACTGCGGGTAGCGTCCGGCCAGCAGCCGGAGCGGCCCGGCCATCGCGTCCGGCGCGGCCAGGATCGACGCGCGGCCGTCGGCGCGCACCCACCACAGCGCGGACCAGTCCTCGTCGTAGTGGTCGGCGAGCACGGCGACGTGCGGGCAAGCCTGGATATGGCGAAGCCGGGCCAGGTTGCGGGTGGTC
>DASZAD010000188.1:0-13921 GCA_035945415.1 Streptosporangiaceae bacterium | reverse complement strand
GGCCGGCCCCGTGCCGGCCAGCCCCGTGCCGACCAGCCCCGTGCCGCCGTGGGGAGTGTTGCCGGCTCTGGTCCGGCTCGGCTGGACGCCGTGGTGCTCGGCGGCGACCGGGCGGCGATCCGGGCCCTGCGCGGCGATCCGCGCTTGGCCGCCTGCTTCCGGCTGGCGACCAGCGACTTCCTCACGGTCCCCGACCCCCGGCTGGCGGTCCTGCGCGAGACCCCACGCATGTTCCGCGCGATCCGGGTCCGGCTCGTGGAGCCGGAGTGACGGCGACGAGCGCAGGCATCTCCCGGCCGTCCCGGCCACCCCGGCCACCTCGGTCGCCCCGGTCGCCCCGGTGGCTGCGAGGGAGCCCGGGAGGCCTGTTCCTGCTCGCGGCGGCGGCAGGCGTGGCTTCTGGGGCCGGCGCGGTCGCCTTCAGGGACCTGATCTCCCTGGTCACCTGGCTGGCCACCGGGCACAGCCAGTTCGGCCAGCAGGGCTGGCTGGTCAGCGCGCACCTGCCCTGGCTGGGCCTGGGGTTCTTCGTGCTGATCCCGGTCGCCGGCGGCCTGCTGTACGGGCCGTTAATCTACCGGTTCGCCCGGGAGGCCCGCGGGCACGGCGTGCCCGAGGTGCTGACCGCGGTGGCCGAGGATGGCAGCCGGCTGAGGCCGCGGCTCAGCCTGGTCAAGGGGCTGGCGTCGGCACTGTGCATCGGGACCGGCGGGTCGCTCGGCCGGGAAGGCCCGATGGTACAGATCGGTTCCTCGCTGGCCTCCGGCCTGGGCCAGTGGGCGCGGGTGCCTGAGAACCGGCTGCGGATCCTGGTCGCCTGCGGCACGGCGGGCGGCATCTCCGGCGTTTTCAACGCGCCAGTCACCGGCGCGTTCTTCGGCATCGAGCTCATCCTGCGCGCGTTCTCCATCGATGCGCTGATCGCCGTGATGCTGTCGGCGATGGCGGCCGACAGTGTCGCCGAGCCGTTACTGGGCAGCAAGCGGTTGCTGCCCGGGTTCCCGGCCGGCGTGGCAGCGCACCATCTGGGCACGTACCTGCTGGTGGGGCTGCTGGCGGTGCTCGCCGCGCTGGTCGGACTGGCGTTCAAGACCGTCCTGCACAAGACCGAAGACATCTGCGACCGCCTCTGGCGGGGCCGCCCGGAGTGGGCCCGGCCCGCTGCCGGCGGACTCGCCCTCGGCGTGCTCCTGCTCGGTTTCCCGCAGATGTACGGGGGCGGATACGCGGTGATGGACTCCACCGTCGCGGGCGGGTACGCGCTGTGGTTCGTGGCCCTGCTCGCGTTCGGCAAGATCGCCGCGACCAGCCTGTCCGTGGGGATCGGCGGCTCCGGCGGCACGTTCGCGCCGTCCCTGTTCATCGGCCTCACCTCCGGCATGGCCTTCGGCGACATCGCCCGCCACCTGTTCGGCCCCGGTGCCGGCCAGCCGGTGCTCTACGCGGCGGTCGCAATGGGCGCGGTGCTGGCCGCGACCGCGCACGCGCCGCTGACCTCAGTGGCCAGCGCGGTGGAGATGACCGGCGACCTCGCGCTGGCCCTGCCGGCGCTGCTCGCGGTGGCAATCGCCACCGCCCTCTCCCGCACGGTCAGCGCGGGCACGATCTACACCACCAAGCTGCTGCGCGCCGGCATCGACATCGACCGGCCCACTCGGCGACGGCCTCAGCCCGGCCTGAACGTCGCCACCGTGATTCACCCGCTCCGCGTGCCGCCTCCAGCGGCTGGCCCGCAACACTTCGCGGCGGGGGTGGCCCCGCCGGGGCCCGCTCCAGCGGGTGCCAGTCCAGAGCCGGGCGGCGCCCAGCCCGGCAACGGCGAAGGGGCCACGGCGGATTTGTGATAGGCGGGTCCGCCTGCGGCCGGTATACTTCAAGCCATGTCGTCACTCTGTGTTTGAACGGACCGCCCGCCAAGGGGGTGGCGTATGCCGCGCGGTGTCCGTTTTGTCCGATTCGCAGAGTGGCAAATCACATGATTACGGCAAAAGACCTTGAGTTGCGCGCGGCTGCGCGTCTCTTGTTGAAGGATGCCAGCTTCCAGATCGCGCCCGGGGACAAGATCGGCCTGGTGGGCCGGAACGGCGCGGGCAAGACCACGCTGGCCCGGGTGCTGGCCGGGGAGGGGCAGGCGGCCGCCGGGACCGTGCGGCGCTCTGGCACCGTCGGCTACCTGCCGCAGGACCCGCGCACCGGCGACCTGGACGTGCTGGCCGCTGACCGGGTGCTGTCCTCGCGCGGCCTGGACGAGCTGCTCGCCGCGCTGCGCGCGGCCGAGGAGCAGATGGGCGCGGCCGACCCCCGGCGGCGAGATGCGGCGGTGCGCAGGTACGGGCACCTGGAGGAGCGGCTGGCCGTCCTGGGCGGTTACGCGGCCCAGGCCGAAGCGGCCTCGCTGGCGGCCAGCCTGGGCCTGCCCAGCCGGGTGCTGGGCCAGCCGCTGCGCACCCTGTCCGGCGGCCAGCGCAGGCGGGTGGAGCTGGCCCGGATCCTGTTCGGCGGCGCGGAGACGCTGCTGCTCGACGAGCCCACCAACCACCTGGACGCCGACTCTGTGGCCTGGCTGCGGGACCACCTGAAGGCCTGTCGCGGCGGGCTGGTGGTCATCAGTCACGACGCCAGCCTGCTGGAGACCGTGGTCAACAAGGTGTTCTACCTGGACGCGCAGCGCTGCGTCATCGACCAGTACAACCTGGGCTGGCGGGCTTACCTGGCCCAGCGCGAGACCGACGAGGCGCGTCGCAGAAGGGAGCGGGCCGCCAGCGAGCGCAAGGCCGCCGCGCTGTCGGCGCAGGCCGACCGCATGCGAGCCAAGGCCACCAAGGCCACAGCGGCCAAAGTCATGCAGCGGCGGGCCGAGCGGCTGCTGGCCGCCCTGCCCGCTGAGCAGCGGGCGGACAAGGTGGCCAAGCTACGCTTTCCCGAGCCTGTCCCGTGCGGTCGCACGCCGCTGACGGCCACCGGGCTGTCCAAGTCGTTCGGGTCGCTGGAGGTTTTCTCCGGAGTGGACGTGGCCGTGGACGCTGGCGCCCGGGTGGTCGTGCTCGGCCTGAACGGCGCGGGCAAGACCACTCTGTTGCGGCTGCTCGCCGGGCTGGACGTCCCCGACACCGGGCGGGTGCGGCCCGGTCACGGCCTGCGGCTCGGTTACTACGCGCAGGAACACGAGACGCTGGACGTGAGCCGGACCGTCATCGAGAATATGCGGGCGGCCGCGCCCGGCCTGACCGACGGGGAGCTGCGGCGCATTCTCGGCTCGTTCCTGTTTCCCGGCGATGACGTGACCAAGCCCGCCGGCGTACTTTCCGGCGGCGAGAAGACCAGGCTCGCCCTGGCCACGCTGGTGGTGTCCGGGGCGAACGTGCTGCTGCTCGACGAGCCGACCAACAACCTCGACCCGGCCAGCCGGGCCGAGATCCTGGCCGCGCTGCGCGCCTACCGCGGGGCCATCGTGCTGGTGACCCACGACGAGGGCGCGGTGGAGGCGCTGGGACCGGAGCGGGTCGTGCTGCTCCCCGACGGACTAGAGGACGCGTGGAGCGAGGACCTGACCGAGCTGGTGGCACTGGCCTGAGCGGCTGGTGTCACTGACCCGAGCGGCTGGTATTACTCACCCGAGCGGCTCCCGGCAACAGGCGTGAAAGCCGGGGCATGCGGGAAAGAAGTGCGCTGTGGGCCACCAGCCAGCCTGGCCAAAAAGAATTGATCATTTGCCGGTATGTGGCTAGCTCTTCTGGCCTTCATGAGTGATCATGGCGAGAGATGGTGACGCAGCGGTCATTGCTTATCACGGGAGGTACTGTGACCGAGACCCTCAAGAAAGGCACCCGGGTGACCGGATCCGATCGCACCAAGCTCGCCTCTGACCTGAAGAAAAGGTACGACGCAGGGGAAAGCATCCGCTCGCTCGCCGCCGCCACCGGCAGGTCCTACGGCTTCGTGCATCGCATCCTGAGCGAGACGGGCGTCGCACTGCGCGGCCGGGGCGGTGCGACCCGTGGCAAGGCCAAGGCCAAGCGCTGAGTACCAGGCCACGGCGGACTGGCCCTCTGCGGCTGGTCACCCGGAGGACTTCGTGACGCTGGATCCGGCTGCCCCGGATCTGGCGAGACCGGATCCAGCAGGGCCGGATCCAGCAGGGCCGGATCTGGATTGGGCCGGGCTGGAACAGGCCGGGATCCGGCTGGAGATCGTCACGCCGGGCCCAGCCAGCGCGGCAGGCCTGGCCAGCGCGCCCAGTCCAGCCAGTGCGCCTGAAATTACTCCCGGCGCGATCGCGACGATCACGCTTGACCGCCCCCGCCGTCGCAACGCCATGACCCCGAGCATGTGGCGGGGGCTGGCCGCGATCGGTGACGCGCTGCCCTCCCGCGTGCGCATCGTGGTGATCAAGGGGGAAGGGCCGTCGTTCTCGGCAGGCATCGACCTGCGGCTGTTCTCCGCCGAGGGCGTCCCGGGGGAGGAGCGGCTGCCCGACCCGCGCAGCCCGGCCTTCGACGAGTGGATCACCGGCTGCCAGGCGGGCTACACCTGGCTGCGCAGGCCGGAGATCGTCTCCATAGCGGCGGTGCGCGGGCACGCCATCGGCGCCGGTTTCCAGCTGGCCCTCGCCTGCGATCTGCGGATCTTCGCCGACGACGCCGCGGTGTGCATGAAGGAGCCCGCGCTCGGCCTGGTCCCGGACCTGACCGGCACCAAACCGCTGGTGGACCTCGTGGGCCTGCCCCGGGCGCTGGAGATGTGCCTCACCGCCCGGATCGTGGCGGCGGACGAGGCGCGAGAGCTCGGGCTGGCCGAGATCGTGGTCCCTGCCGCCAGGCTCGATGCGACCGTCTCCGACCTGGCCGCCGCGCTCCTGGCCACCGACGCGGCCACCACCCGGGCGGTTAAGAAGCTCCTGCAGGCGGCCGCAGCCAATACCCTGGAGGAGCAGTCCGCGGCCGAACGCCGCGCGCAGGCGGACCTGCAACGCGAACGGCTCGGCCCGCTGCCCCCCGCCTGACCGGGAAGCGCCCGACCGGGAAGCGCTGTACCAGGAAGCGCCCGACCGGAAAGTACAGTTCGCTGTCGGCTGACACCGGAAGAACCCGGACCTGCTGGAGGTTGCCCCGATCATGATGGGCGGCGGCGGGCACGGAGCCTGGATGATGATGCGCGGGTTCTCCCGCGACCCCTCCATTACCAAGCAGCGGATCAAGCCGGGGACCGTGCGCCGGATCGCCGGCTACGCCCGCCGCTACCGCTGGCAGCTCGCCTTCTTCCTGCTGATCACCATCATGGACGCGGTGGTGACCGTGTCCTACCCGCTGCTGTTGCGGGTGATCATCGACGACGGGATACTGCACCACAACACCACGATCATCGCCGAGGTCGCGGGCGCGGTGGCCGGGATCGCGCTGTTCGATGCCTTCCTGAGCTTCGCCTCCCGCTGGTTCTCCTCCCGCATCGGGGAGGGGCTGATCTATGACCTGCGCACCGAGGTCTTCGGTCACGTGCAGCGCCAGCCGATCGCGTTCTTCACCCGTGCCCAGACCGGCTCGCTGGTCAGCAGGCTGAACAGCGACGTCATCGGGGCGCAGCAGGCGCTCACCAGCGTGCTGTCCACCGTGGTGTCCGCGCTGATCCAGCTCATCCTGGTGCTGGTGGCGATGTTCTACCTGTCCTGGCTGGTCACAGTCATCGCGCTGGCCATGCTGCCGCTGTTCATCCTCCCGGCGAAGCTGATCGGCCGCAGGCTGCAGCGGCTCACCCGGGAGTCCATGCAGCTCGACGCCGAGATGGGCTCGACGATGACCGAGCGGTTCAACGTGGCCGGGGCCATGCTGGCCAAGCTGTACGGCCGTCCGCGCGAGGAGCTCGGGCTGTTCAGCAACCGGGCAGCGCGAGTGCGCGACATCGGCGTGGTGACCGCGATGTACGGCGGGGTGCTGTTCATCTCGCTGACCTTGCTCGCGTCCATGGCCACCGCCATGATCTACGGCGTGGGCGGCTGGCTGGTGGTCGCCGGCACCTTCCAGATCGGCACGCTGGTCGCGCTGACCACGCTGCTCAATCGCCTGTACGGGCCGATCATGTCGCTGTCGAACGTTCAGGTGACGGTCATGACCGCGCTGGTCAGCTTCGACCGGGTGTTCGAGGTGCTGGATCTCAAGCCGCTGATCGACGAGAAGCCGGACGCACTGGCCCTGCCCGCGCCCAGCGCCGGCAACGGCAGGACGCCGCGGGCACCCGAGATCGAGTTCGACCACGTGTCCTTCCGCTACCCGCTGGCCAGCGAGGTCTCGCTGGCCTCGCTCGAGTCGATCGCGCTGCCGTCCCAGGAGCGGATGACCGCCTCGCCCGGCGTGCTGCACGACGTCAGCTTCACCGCGCCGGGGGGCAAGCTCACCGCCCTGGTCGGTCCGTCGGGCGCGGGCAAGACCACGATCACGCACCTGGTCTCCCGGCTGTACGACGCCGGGTCCGGCACAGTGCGGATCGGCGGGCACGACGTCCGCGATCTCACCCTGGAGTCACTGCACGCCGCGGTCGGCGTGGTCACCCAGGACGCCCACCTGTTCCACGACACGATCCGGGCCAACCTGGCGTACGCCCAGCCCGGCGCCTCCGAGCGCGAGCTGATCCTGGCCTGCCAGGCCGCCCAGATCTGGGATCTGATCTCGTCCCTGCCCGACGGGCTGGACACCGTGGTCGGGGACCGGGGCTACCGGCTGTCCGGCGGCGAGAAGCAGCGGGTGGCGATCGCCAGACTGCTGCTCAAGGCCCCATCTGTGGTGGTGCTTGACGAGGCCACCGCGCACCTGGATTCCGAGTCCGAGGCCGCCGTGCAGCGGGCGCTGGCCACCGCGCTGGCCGGCCGGACCTCCCTGGTGATCGCCCACCGGCTGTCCACGATCAGGCAGGCCGACCAGATCCTGGTCATCGACCACGGCCGGGTGGCCGAGCGCGGCACCCACGAGGAACTGCTCGCCGCTAACGGCCTGTACGCGGAGCTGTACCGCACGCAGTTCTCCCGTCAGGAGCCCGCGGTCGCGGGGCCGGAGACCGTGTCCGGAGTTCTCTAGAAATTACGCTGCCGGGCCGATCCCGGCGCCTGCCGCGCCGGGATCGGCGGCCTACTCCAAGATCGATGGGGAGTTTCTATTAATCCAGTGCATAGAACTCCCCGTCGATCATGAGATACGACCGGGCGCTTGCCTCAATCCGAGCGGGGGCGGCTGAAGGGGCGGCCGAGCGAGCGGCCGACGCTACGCAGCGCCCGGTCGATGTCGGTGCCGAACGGGTTGTCCTGCACCAGGTAGGTCCAGGTGGCCGACGGGCGCTTGAGTCCTTCGGAGCCGAGGTCCACGCCATCGGCGGTGATCTCCGCGGTGCGGAAGGTCTCCGCCGACCGGTCCGCGGCCTCTTCGAGCACGGTGTTGAAGCTTTTCACGGCGGCCTTGTGGAACTCGTCCAGCGGATCGAGGCCGCGGCCGAGCGCACGCAGGTGGATGCCTTCCCTGACGTCAGCCAGGTCGGCGATGTGGTCGGCCCAGCCGCGGTCGAGGTGGTACAGGGTGATCTGCCGCGCCGATTCGACGAGCACGTCCTCGGGCACGGGAGGCTCGCTCTCCCGCAGCTCGGCCAGCCGCTCGGGGCAACGCTCGCCCAGTGTGGTCAGCGCGGCATCGGTGCGCAGCACCCGGTCGCGGTGGTCGAGCACGATCCGCCGCTGCTCCTCGATGAGCTTGTTGTAGCGCCAGGTGTTGCGGTGGATCTCGAGGTTGACTCCCTCGGCCACGCGCTGGGCGTGACCGAGCACCCAGTGCGCGGCGGGGTCGCTGATCAGGCCGCTCTCGTCCACCTGATCCGGCGGTTCCACATCCCCGGAGTACTGGGTGATGAGCTCGTCCTCCATGCTGGCGAAGAACACCGAGCCGCCGGGATCCCCCTGGCGCCCGGCCCGGCCACTGAGCTGCTGGTCCAGCCGGCTGCTCTCGTGCCTGCCGGTGCCGATCACGAGCAGGCCGCCCAGCTCGGCGATCCGCTCCCGGTCGCCGCTGGTACCACCCAGCTTGATGTCGGTGCCCCGGCCGGCCATCTGGGTGGAGACGGTGATGGCACCGTAGGCCCCGGCCTCGGCGATGATCGCCGCTTCCTCCGCGTCGTTCTTGGCGTTCAGCACCACGCAGGGCAGTCCCTCGCGCTTCAGCTTGGCCGCCAGCCGTTCGGATTCCGCGATGTCCAGGGTGCCGAGCAGTACCGGACGCCCGGCCTCGTGCTCGGCGGCCACCCGGGCGACGATCGCCTTCTCCTTGGCCTCGGTGGTGGCGTACAGCCGGTCCGGCTCATCCACCCGGATCGGCGGCACGTTCGGCGGGATCACCGCGACCTCGACACCGTAGAACTCGCGAAGCTGCTCGCCGACGGCCACCGCGGTGCCGGTCATCCCGCACACCGTCGGGTAGCCACGGATCAGTGACTCGATCGTGATGCTGTCGAGGATCTCGCCGGTGCCGGTCGCGCTCAGCCCCTCCTTGGCCTCCACCGCCGCGTGCAGGCCGTCGGGCAGCCGCTGCAGCCAGGCCACCCGGCCGCGGGACTGGCTGACCAGCCGGACCTTCTCACCGGACACGATGTAGTCCACGTCCCGCTGCAGCAGCGCGTGTGCGTGCAGGGCCACGTTGAGCCGGGTCAGCGTCTCCAGGTGCTCGTCGCTGTACAGGTCGATGCCGCCGAGGTGCCGTTCCGCGGCCTTGGCGCCGAGCTCGGTCAGCGTCACGTTGCGGGCGTCCTCGTCGATCTCGTAATGCGCCCCCGGGGCGAGCTTGCGGACGATCTCGGCCATCGCCACGTCCGTGCTGCCCTCCTGGGCCGAGCCGGCCAGCACCAGCGGCACCCGCGCCTCGTCGATGAGCACCGAATCCGCCTCGTCGATCAGCGCCACGTCGGGTGGCTGGGTCACCATGCCGTCCACGCTGGTCGCGAGCCGGTCCCGCAGGACGTCGAAGCCGATTTCGCTGACCGGCGCGTAGGTCACCTCGGCCGCGTAGGCCGTCCGGCGCTCCTCGGCGCTGGACGACTGGTTGATCCAGCCGACGCTAACGCCCAGCAGGTCATAGACCGGGCGCATCCACTCCGCGTCGCGGCGGGCCAGGTAGTCATTGACCGCCACCACGTGGACGGACCGGCCGGCCAGCGCGTAGCCGGCCGCGGCGATCGCGCCGGACAGGGTCTTGCCCTCACCGGTGGCCATCTCGGCGATCTGGCCGGACAGCATGGCCATGGTCCCGATGAGCTGCACGTCGAAGGCCCGCTCACCCAGGCCCCGGCGGCCCGCCTCGCGCCCGGTCGCGCACAGGTCGGCGTCCTCCACCGCGTCGCCGGCCGCCTCGGCCAGCTGCTGGCCGGCCAGCTCCTCGAGCTCGTCCTCGCGGTCAGCGATCCGCGGCAGCGCCTTGCGGTACGGCGCGAGATCCACGGTGCCGGGCCGCTGGAGGAAGCGGCGGACCCGGTCGCGCAGCCCGGCGCCGCGGGTCCGGCTGGCGCGCGCCCGTGCGGCTACCGGCTGGCTCGCCTCCGCCTCCGGCTCCTCCGGCGCGTCGGCGGCTTGCGGCTCCTCAGGGGTCGTCTGCGACACGCTAGCTACCGTATCCGACCCGGCGTAGCTCGTCTCCGGCGATGTTCTCGACTTCGCTGGCCTGCTCGACGCTGAGCGCGTGCCGCCACCCGCCCGGCTCCACGCCGCGGCGGGCGTCGTAGTCGTAGAGACCCGTCGCGGAGATGGCCGCCCCGACGAAGGCCGACACCGCACCGGCCGCGTCGTTGGGCCGGGCCAGCACCTCTTCGTAGCGAAGCGTCGTGAGCTGCTCGGGTGACAAGGTGTTGCGCAGCCGGGCCGACACCCGCACCGCTGACCGCCACCGCAGCGCGCACTTGCCAGCCAGCGAGAGCTCCGGCCAGCGCTCCTGGTCCGTGGTCGTCTCCACGCCGAAGAATGGGTGCGGGAACTCGCTGTCCACATTGGCGAAGCTGGGCCGGAAGGTGGCCAGGATTTCCGAGTCGGCCAGCATCCCGGCCACCGCGTCCCGGCCGTCCCTGATCACCTGCACCAGCCGGGCGTCGGGGAAGGCGTCGATCAGCACGCTGGCGCAGTAGAGCAGGTTCGGAGTGGCGTCGCCGTACCTGGCGATCGTCCGCTCGGCCACGCACGGCCCAACGCCCTCCACGCCGCCGGCCCGCCGGCAGGCGGGGCTGCAGCTCAGGCAAGCGTGCGGGCTCACCTGCCAGGCCTGGGCGAAGGCGTCGCGGAGCACGGCCGCGACGGCATCGCCCCGGCCCTGGGAGATCGACGGCCGGCGGGCGAACGCGTACACCACGCGGCGCACGCTGGACTGGCCCATCGTCAGGTGAAAGCCCGCGGACCGCTTGATCGCGCCCGCGATCAGCTCGGCCCCCGAATGCGGGGCACCGAGCACGAACACGGGCTGACGGACCTTCCGGCCGTTCACGACCAAGATGTGCACGGATCGCATGATTGCCTCAGTGTGACATCGCCCGAGCGGCTCCGGACGCCGGGCCGGTTGGCCGTGTCTCGTGGATCTTGGTGCCAATGCCTGCCAGCGCGCCTCCGGCGCGACGGGCGGTGTCCAGGCGGCGGCCGGCAAGGCGGAGGAGGAGCCAATAGTGGACCTATTGGCGACGACCCCGGGGTGGGGCGTCCCTGTGCTGGCTTCAACTGGGGCCGGTCGTCGTCTGGACGCCGATCCGCGCCGCTGAAGATCCACGAGGCACGGCCTAGTGCCGTAGCGGGTAAGGTTCGCCCGGCCCGGCCCGGCCGCCGGCCCGGTCCCGTTCATGATCGATGGGGAGTTTCTACCAGTCCCGGCCATAAAAGTCCCCACCGATCTTGACTGGGATCGCCGGTCCGCCGCCCTATCGGCCGGGCCAACGTAGCCAGTCACGGCACTAGCTTCCCTCGGAGTCGTACCTGAAGCCGTCGATGAAGCGGCGGAACACGCCGCCCTCGCGAGGCAGCGACGACTTGGGCGGCGGCGCGATCGGCCGTTCGATGCCAACGGGCTCGTCGTAGTCAGCCCGCGCGATCGCGTCGGCGACCTGAGCTACGTCGAAGCTCTCGGAGCCGGGGATCTCCGGCATGTAGCCCACCAGATCGCCATCCAGCAGGACCTCCGCCTCCAGGCTCGCCGTCCCCTCACGACCCCAGAACGCCTCGCGTCCCTGGCCGGCCGGGACGCGCACGGCGTACTGGCCGTCGCCGGCCGCCTTGTCCAGGTGAGCGTTGATGCCGCGATCTCTGAGTGCGTCGGTGACCCGCCGGGCCCGGTTCTCATCCACGCGCACAACTTACCTGGCCGCCGGCGTTCAGCCGCCGCGATACACGGCCTCCGCCGCGATACACGGCCTCCGCCGCGATACATGGCCTCCGCCGCGAGGCGCGGGCTTATGGCCGCAGCGGCGGGTAGCCGTGGAAAAGCTGGCCTCGCGCCGCCAGGAACCCGTACAGCGGCGTGGTCTGAGGGTAGTGCCCCCAGCGGTGGTCGCCCTCGGCCTGCCCGGTTATCCCCCCGCCCACGCCGCCGAGCAACTGCTTGCGGACCGGGCTCAGGCTCTCGAAGGCCGGGTCCGCGTGCAGGCCCTCGACCTCGTCACGGATCGCGATCCAGCGCGGCACGTAGCCGAAGAACATCGCCTTCCTGGTGACGGCGGAGTAATTGACGCTCCGGGCGTGCCAGAGGCGCCGGTCAAAGAACACGGCGTCGCCGGGCCGCGCGCACACCTCGATCGAATCCCTTGGCTCCGGCCACTCGATGTCACGCCGGGGCGGGCCGTCGATCCGGTTCCGGGTGTGGCTTCCGGGGATAACCTTCAGGTTCCCGCGTCCGGGTTCGGACACGTCCGAGAGCCAGTAGCCCACCTTCACTGACATCCGCGGTCGTGGCTCGCCGTCCAGCTCGCGGTTCTGCCGGCCGCCATCCTGGTGCCACTCGAACCGGAACGGCGGCCGGATCAGCACGGGCGGGTGCACGTCGAGGTGTGAGTGGTAGATGTGCACGTTCCAGCCGAGGACCGACCAGACCAGCGGGAACGTGCTGGGATGGTCAATCAGCCCGATCGCCTCCCGGCAGCTCGCGACCGCGCTGAGCAGATGCATCGCCCCGCCTGGCGGGTCCAGGCCGGCGGCCTGCCGCGTCGCGTACACGCGGTCGAGCGCATCGCCGTAGTACGCCACTTCCGAGGTGCTCAGCGCGCCGCGGACCAGCAGGAACCCGTCACGCTCGAACCGCCGGAGTCGCGCCGCCGTCATCGTCGCGCCACCGTGGCCCGATGATGCGCTGGCTGGTTCCGTCACCGCCATGGCAGAACCTCCGTGCCCGTGGTAGGCGTCCCCGTGGTAGGCGTCCCCGTGATGAGCCGTCACTCCTGATACGCCGCACAGGATGCGGCCGTTGCGCGGGTCGGGGCGGCTCACGAAAAGACGACAGCGAAAAGAAGAGCCGGCGGCAGGCAACATTCCTGGCGCGCCGCGAGTCTGGGTAGTAGCGGAGGAGAGCTGATCGATACCGGCCAGGCCAGGGACAGCTTCGGCGAGTTCGTCGCCGGGGCGCTGCCTGCCCTGCTTCGCTTCGGTCACGTGCTCACCGGAGATCCCGGAGAAGCCGAGGACCTGGTACAGGAAGCGCTGGCCCGCTCGCTGCGCCGCTGGCCCGCGGTCCGTCGCAACGACGCCTTGGCCTACGTCCGGCGGGTCATGGTCAACACGCACATCACTCGCTGGCGCCAATGGCACGCGCGGGTGCGGCTGGGCGAGCCGCCGGACAGCGTCGCGGACCATGTGGAGCTGCAACGCAGCGAGGAGTGGGACCAGTTGCGCCGCGCGCTGGTGAAGCTGCCGGCGCGCCAGCGGACGGTGCTCGTGCTTCGTTACTACGAGGATCTGCCCGATGCGAAGATCGCCGAGCTGATGAGCTGCCGGCCCGCCACCGTGCGCAGCCAGGCAGCGCGAGGACTGGCTGCGCTGCGACCGCTTCTTCAGCCCGAAGCCGCCCGCCCTGGAGCAGGACATCACAGAGCAGGACATCCGGGGGCAGGACATCCGGGGGCAGGACACCCGGGAGAAGGACGATGACAGGTGAGGACCGGCTACGCCGGCTGCTGCGCGACCCGGGATGGGCGCTGCCGGCCTGGCCAGACGCGCAGGCCCGGGTCCAGCGGGCGGCCCGGCGACAGCGACGGCGGCTGGCCGCCATCAGCGCCGGCGCCGTGGCGATCGCCGCGGCCACGGTGGTGGCTCTGGCCCTGCCGGGCGCAAGCCCCGCCCGGGTGGCAACGGGCTCCTCGCGGCCCGGCGTCCAGGTGACGACGCCGACGGCGAGCCCCCGGCCATCGCTGTCCGTCCCCCCGGTCGGGTCGGCCGGCTTCCCGGCGACGATCTACCCGGCGGCCACCAAGCCCCGTGTGATCGCGGGCGTGCTCAGCCTCTGCCCTGATCCTGCGGGGCTGGAAGCTCCCGGCCCGGCCACGCCTGCGGCGGCCACGTTCGTGCTGCGCAGGCTGGGCCCGGGGCTGATGAACGACCTGCGCCTCAGCGACCGCTCGGCCTGGCCGTTGCTCACCAGCAACTGGCGGCCGGGCGGGATCCGGCTGTTCCCTCCGTCCGTATCGGCGTCGATACGGTACTCCGGACCGCTGCGGCCCAGCCCGCCCAGTTACGCGGGCCTGCTGCACGCCGTCGTGACCGGCTGCGGCAGCCGCGTGGCCGCGTCCACCTGGATCGTGGTCTACGGCCCGGCCCACCAGCCCGCGCTCGATTCGGTCATTCTCTTTCTCACCCGCCGCGGCCACATGCTCTTCTACAACGCCCTATAAGCACGGTTACATCAGGCACGGTTACATCAGGCACGGTTACATCAGGCACGGT
>DASZAD010000187.1:0-3356 GCA_035945415.1 Streptosporangiaceae bacterium | reverse complement strand
ATGAGGAAGTTGTCCAGGCCCGCCTTCTTCAGCGCGATGCCCATGCCCACCCCGGAGAAGCCGGTGCCCACGATCACGACCGCATACGTGCGGCTGGCCTCCTCGCGGGGGGTCGCGCGGGCTGGCACCTCGGCGGTCAGGCTCATGGCAGCTCTCCTTAGGCTGTCTCCCGTTGTCCTACCATCTTCCGTGTCCCCTACCGTTGAAACAAAAGATACACTTTCTGCATACTTGTATCAAGACCTTGTATCAAGGCGTAGAGTCGGACTCGCGGAGATCCGGCCGTGCGCGGGCCGCTGAGCAGGTGCGCAAACAGGCCCAGGAAAGGCGGCGAAGGGCTGAGATGGCCATCGATCTGGTGCGGATGGCACTGGCGCCGGGCCAGGCAGCGGACGCAGAAGCCGACGAGGCGACGGCGCGCATCCTGGACGCGGCGCTCGGCCAGTTCGAGGACTTCGGCCTGCGCCGGTCCACCATGGAGGACATCGCCAAACGCGCCGGGATGTCCCGGATCACCATCTACCGCCGGTTCCCCCGGAAGGAGAACCTGATCGAGGCGGTGCTGCTGCGCGAGCTCAACAGCTTCCTCGACTGCCTGCAGCGGGTCGGCGGGGACGAGATGAGCGCGGAAGACAAGATGATCGAGCGGCTCGCCTTCGCGCTTCAGTACCTGCGCAACCACCCGCTGCTGCAGCGGCTGCTGCGGACCGAGCCCGAGTCGATCCTGCCGTCCCTCACCGTGAGCGGCCGTCCGGTGGTGGATACGGCGCGGGAGCACATCGGCGCGTTCATCCGCCAGGATCTGTTCGGGTCCGCCGTACCGCCGGCCGAGGCCGAGCGGCACATCCAGACGGTCGCCGAGCTCGGCGTCAGGATCGTGCTGTCGTTCCTGCTCACCCCGTCCAGCGCGATCCCGATGGAGACCCTGGAGGACGCCAGGGCCTTCGCCCGGGACCTGATCGCCCCGGTGAACGCGAGCGTGCTGAGCGACCTGGCCCGGATCGTGGCCAGCTAGACGTTCCTACCGGCCGGCCCGGCGGGCGCGCTCGACGGCCTCGCCGATCACCGCGCCCACCAGATCCACATCCGCCTGGGTCGAGGTGTGGCCGAGCGAGAACCGCAGCGACCCGCGAGCCTGCGCCTCGCCGGCTCCCATAGCCAGAAGTACGTGGCTTGGCTGGGCCACACCCGCGGTGCAGGCCGACCCAGTGGAGCAGGCGATCCCCTTGGCGTCGAGCAGCATGAGCAACGCGTCACCCTCGCACCCGGGGAACGAGAAGTGCACGTTGCCCGGCAACCTGCCCGGTCCGGGCGGCGCGCCATTGAGCACCGCGTCCGGCACCGCCGCCCGCACCTGCCGGATCAGGTCGCTGGCCAGGTCGCCGAGCCTGCGCACCTCGTCGGCGGCGCGCTTGGTGGCCACCTGGACCGCGGTGGCGAAAGCCCTGATGGCAGGGGCGTCCAGCGTGCCCGACCTGATGTCCCGCTCCTGCCCGCCGCCGTGCAGCACGGGCACCGGCTCGGCCTGCCTGGCCAGCAGCAGCGCCCCGGCGCCGACCGGGCCGCCCAGCTTGTGGCCGGTGATGGTCAGCGCGTCGGCCCCGCAGGCGGCGAAGTCCAGGGGAAGGTAGGCGGCGGCCTGCACCGCGTCGCTGTGGAAGGCGATCCCGTACTCCCTGGCCACCGCGGCCAGCTCGGGAACCGGCTGTACGGTGCCGACCTCGTTGTTGGCCCACATCACGCTGATGTTGGCCACGCTGCCGGGGTCGGCCTCGATAGCCTCGCGCAGCGCCTCCGGCGTGAGGCGGCCAGCGCGGTCGATCCGCAGCCAGACCACCTCCGCGCCCTCGTGCCCGGCCAGCCAGACCGCGCTGTCCAGCACGGCGTGATGCTCGACGGGGCTTATCAGCACCCGGCGTCGCCGTGGGTCACCCGCCCGCCGGGCCCAGTACAGGCCCTTGACGGCCAGGTTGTCCGCCTCGGTGCCCCCGCTGGTGAAGATCACTTCGCTGGGCCGGGCGCCGTAGGCTTCCGCGATCACCTCGCGCGACTCCTCGACCACCCGGCGAGCCCGGCGGCCGGCGTTGTGCAGCGAGGAAGGGTTGCCCAGCCGGCCCAGCTCCTCGGTCATCACGTCGAGCGCCTCGGGCAGGATCGGCGTGGTGGCCGCGTGATCCAGATAGACGACGCATCCCGCCGCCTGCTCCGGCGACCCGGCCGCGCTGTTGACATAGCCCATGACGCGCTCAGCCTACCGGGGACCAGCGCCATCCGCCGATCGTCATGTGGTGGCCGATGGCTACCACCCCGACAGCAGCCCCCCGGTGTAGATGAGGCTGCCCGGGCCGAAGTCGCCGATCACCCCCGGCAGCAATGGCGGGGACACGAATGGCGACTCTTCCGCGGTGGGCGGCTGCCCCTCTTCCGGCGGCTGCTGCTCTCCCTTGCCGATGACGAATGGCGGGATATCGCCGCCCGGGGTGCCGCCCGGGAGGGTGATGATGATCGTCGTCCCGCCACCGCCTTCTCCCTCCCCAGGAGGCGCCCCACTTCCCTCATCCCCCTGCTCGGTCTGCGGGGGATGTTCGGTGCCTATGTAAGGCGGGTTGCCGATCTGCCCAGATCCGCCGGTGACGAGGACCCAGATGTGGCCGAGGCCAACGGCGATTTTCTTCCAGCGCGGGACGCCGCCTTCACTGTCCTTGTTGTAGTTGTACTGCGCGCCGAGAAGGTCTTGTTCGGTCTGGCAGCTAGTGGGCTCCACCGGCCCACGGCAGTTGAGTTTGCTGTCGCTCGACGTCGCGACCTGGGCGAAGAGCGCGCGAGTAATGCTGGTCACCGGCGAGTTGAAGCCGGGCGCCAAGGGCGGGAACCACCCCTGGGCGGGGGCGTACGACGGTGCGTAGTAAGCCGGTGGCGGGTAGTAACTGGCGCCGCCGGTGTACTGGGGCGGCGCGTAGTGGCAGTAGTAGCAGATCCCGCCGCCCCCGCCGCCGCCACCCGAGCTGGGGTGGCTGGTTGGTGCTGGTTTGGGGGCGGGGAGGGGGGAGGGGGGTTGCCAGGCGGGGGCGCCGGGGCAGATGACGGGGGGGCATAGCCCGGACGGGTCGGAGCGGGTGACGGGGTTGTCCCCGGAGTAGGTGTAGCCGCCCAGGGACTGGGGCGCGCTGGCGTTCAGGACCGGGTCGACGGAGGCGAACCGTCCGGTGGCCGGGTCGTACTGGCGTGCGCCGACGATGGTCAGGCCGGTGTTGGCGTCGGTGGGCTTGCCGAGGAACCCGTTGGTGTCGGGCCAGGAGGAGGGGGTCTGGCCGCGTGGGGCGCCGTAGGGGGTGAACTGACGCCATACCGGATTT
>DASZAD010000186.1:0-4139 GCA_035945415.1 Streptosporangiaceae bacterium | reverse complement strand
CCGTGATTTTCTCGCCGGGCCGGCCGCGCCGCACATTTATATGGCGCATATCGGAGTCGGCTGGGCCATGGCGCGCGTGCCGGCGCTGCGCTGGCGCGCGATCATGCCGGAGGATGAGGTCCTGCGCTGGCTCGCGCTGGACGGATACGGCTTCCACCAGGCCTATTTCCGCACCAGCCAGTACGTCACCCAGCAGTACCAGGCGCGGCTTCCGGTCTGGGAGCCCGCCAGCTACGCCAACCGCGTCGTTGATCAAGGCATCGGCCGCGCACTGTGGTTCGTGAACGGCTCCGACGTCAGGGAGGTTGCGGGCATGATCAGCCGCTTCGCCCCGGACCGGCAGGGCGACTTGTGGAGCGGAGCGGCGCTGGCCAGCGTGTACGCGGGCGGGGTGGACGCCGGGGACCTCAAGCTGATGCTGGAAATGGCGGGCGAGCACAGGCCGGACGCGGCGCAGGGCGCGGCGTTCGCCGCGAAGGCCCGGCTGCTGGCCGGCCTGGTCACCCCGCATACCGAGACAGCGGTGCGGGTGTGGTGCACGATGTCTGTCGAGGAGGCGGCCGCGGTCACCGAGGAAGCGGTGGAGGTCCTGCTCAGCCCGCCCGGCCCGATCCCAGGATACGAGCTCTGGCGGCAGCGGATCAGAAAGCAGTTCGAGTAAAGCGCCTGGGCGGGCTCGGCTGTGCGCCCGCCACAGCGGCAGGAGGAGAAGACATGCCGACGATCCGCGGTGCCCTGCGCGCGACTTTGCTGTCCCCGTCGCTCGCCGAGGTGACCTTCGCCAAGCGGGGATTCCCGGTCGCGGCCTCGGCCGCCACCGAGCGGCTGGAGGCGGTTCCGCAGGCGGTGATCTGCGGGTTCGAGTGGGGCATCCAAGCACGCGACCAGTGGGAGGTGGAGCGGCGGTTGAGCCTGGTGGAACCCGAGGTGCGCGGCTTCGCCTATGAGGGCGCCACGATGGCCTTCACCGTGCTTGACGCGATGGGCCGCGGCCACCGCGCCCGCGACCTGCTCCTCGGGCCAGGCCGGCCGCACATCTTCCTGGCCTACATCGGAATGGGCTTCGCCATGGCCCGGCTGCCCCGGCCGCTGTGGAAGAAGGTCGTCCCCCAGCTTGACGGCCTCGAGTACTACCCGACCATGAGCTGGCTGGCCGTGGACGGCTACGGCTTCGACCGCGCCTACTTCGACACCCGGCGCTGGGTCGACGCGCAACGGGTCCCGGCGGCCTATCCCTGGGAGGGCTTGCCCGGCTACTTCCTCCGCGCGGTCGACCAGGGCATCGGCCGCGCGCTGTGGTTCATCTGCGGCGCGCAGGTACCCGACGTCGCGGCCGCCGTTGGGCGCTTCGCCAGCGAGCGGCAGGCCGACCTGTGGAGCGGCGTCGGTCTGGCCGCGGCGTTCGCCGGCGGCTGCGATCCCGCGGGCCTGGTCGCGCTGCGCAGGGCCGCCGGCGAATCAACGGCGGAGCTGGCGCTTGGCGTGGTGTTCGCGGTCAAGGCACGCTCCTATGCCGGCTTCCTGCCGGACCATACCGGGGCGGCCTGCGTCGCGCTCAGCGGCCTGTCCGTCGAAGCAGCGGTCGCCCTGGCCGACGGCACCCGGCCGGCCGCCGGCCGGGGATCCGATGGCGTGCCCGAGTACGAGCAGTGGCGGCAGAACATCCGTTCCCGCCTGACCGCGGGCAGGACTTCCGCTCCGGCCTGACGCCCGGCGGCGTGCTGAAGATCGGTCATAAGCCTGCACTGCTGCGGGTGACGGGCTCGCTGGCCAGCCTGACCCGGTCGACCTTCCCCGAGGTCGTGCGGGGGAGCGCCGGCCGGATCATGATCCGGCCGGGCCGCATCCCGGCCGGCACCCGTTCCGACATCCAGCCGCGGATCTGGCGGACCGTCAACTCCGGGCCGGCCACGACGAACAGCGCGATGTGCGCCCGGCCGGGATCGCCGGCGTCCCGCAGCACGGCCGCCGCCTGCTGCACCGCGGGGTGCTCCTCCATCACGGCCTCGATTTCGCCCAGTTCGATACGCCACCCGCGCAGCTTGATCTGGCCATCGGTCCGGCCGAGGAAGCGCAGGCTTCCGTCGCTGGTGTACTGCGCCTGATCGCCGGTGCGGTAGCACCGCCGCGGGCCGTCGAACGTGTCGCAGACACGGAATCTCTCCGCCGTGAGCTCGGGGCGGTTCAGGTAGCCGAGCGCGACCCCGGCCCCGTAGAGGAGGATCTCGCCGGGGCAGCCGGGCTCGGAGACGAGCTTGCCGTCACCGTCCTCCAGGCAGAGCCCGCTGCCCGGCAGCGGATCTCCCAGGCTGATCGATCCGGCGGCGGTGATCCGGGCCGCCGTCGTCCAGATCGTCGTCTCCGTCGGCCCGTACACGTTCCACAGCTCAGCGCCCGCGCCGAGTAGCTTGCGCGCCAGGCCCGGCGTGAGTATCTCGCCGCCGGACCACAGCCGGCGGCCGGTGCCCGCCCGCCAGCCCCAGGCCAGCGCGAGCCGCCAGAAACTCGGCGTCGCTTGGATGACGTCCGGGCCGCTCGCTCGCACCACCCGGTCGAAGATCTCCGGGTCCAGCCGCGCCGCGGGGGGCGCCGCGACGAAGCGCCCGCCGGTGATCAGGGGCAGGAACAGCTCGGCCAGACAGATGTCGAAGGTGAGCGCGGACATCGCGAGGAAAGAATCAGCCGGGCCGAACCCCGGGACGCAGGCGAGAGCCTCGAGCTGGCTCAGCAGCGCATCGTGCGGCACGACGACGCCCTTGGGCCGGCCGGTCAAGCCGGAGGTGTAGATGATGTATGCGACGTCCCGCAGGTCCCACCGCGGCAAGCTCGCGCCGTCCGGAAGCGAATCGGATGCCGTCAGCGGCTCGGCGGTGAACATGTCGTCACCGGCCTCCCGGAGCAGGACGGCAGGACTGGCGTCGGCCAGCATGTCCTCTCGGCGGGCCGGCGGGCTGTCGGGGCTGAGCAGCAGCACCGGACAGCCGGATTTGGCAGCCCCCAGGATCGCGATGGCCCCGGCGGCGGGAGTTGCCGCTTCGAGCGCGACGACGGCACCAGGATCGGCCAGGGCCCGGATCACCCGGGAGATCTCGGCCGCGCGTTCTGTGAGTTCCCGGTAGGTGTAGTCACGCTCGCCGCAGGCCGCCGCGGCGAGCGGCGCACGCTGTGCCTGGGCCTGCACCGCGTCCCAGACGGTCCTCATGGCGCCAGCCCGCCGGGAGGGGAGACCCCGTCGGGGCCGGGCGCCGCCTTCGCGATGAGATCGGCCAGCAGCACGGGCGTGGCGTTGCGGATCACGTCGGTCAGCGACAGCGTCGCCGCCCAGCGCTGCTCGATCCTCGATATCAGCGTCAGCGCGAGGATGGAGCTTCCCCCTACCTCGAAGAAGTTCTCGTCCGCTGCCATCTGGCTGATCTCGAGGATCTCCTCGATGACCGAGGTCACCTCACCGGCGGTTGGCCCCGCCGCCCGGCCCGGGCCGGGAAGGACAGGGCGCGATCCCGGACCGTCTGGCCGTGGACTAGGCATGCTCATCAGCGAATCTCCTGACGTCGGAGGCGGGTAGTACCCCCCCGTACAAGTCCTGCATGACGGCGCCGCGGCCGGCTTTCACCCGGTCGACCTCCATTCCGAGCCGGATCCGCCGCAGCCCGTGCGTCCGGGCGAAAGCGATGGGCTGGCGGAAGACGAGGTCGAGATATGCGGCCCTCCGATCGGCTCCCTCGTCGCCGGTCAGGCCTATCTCACGCAGGTCGAGCTCGTCTTTCCAGACCACGGCGGTCTCCACGCCCGTTACCGCGGGTGACCTGGCGGTGAACACGATCAGCTCGGCTTGCGCGCAGTCGGCCCACTGCTGGTGCCGCATGCGGACGAACTCCGGATGATCGGGCTGGCCCTTCCTGATGTTGTGCTTGGCGATCAGTTCGCTGGCCGCGTCCTCGATCCCGGACCAGGAGGACTGCCCGCTCACGATGCCCGCCGTGGCGACGAGTTCCCGGTCGTGGCGCAGGTTGTACCTGACCCGCTTGGGCAGGCTGCTCTCCCAGTCTGGATCGAGCAGACCGCGGATGTGCGCCTCAGGGCCCAGCGGAGCCCAGGCGATGCGCTCGCAGGCCGCCGCGGAAAGGGCGTCTCTGGCG
>DASZAD010000185.1:0-12901 GCA_035945415.1 Streptosporangiaceae bacterium | reverse complement strand
CTCGGCCAACCGGACAGCGCGGGCCGCCGAGGAGTCGCTGCTGGCCGGGCTGCGGCCGGTGCTGATGCCGTCGCGGCGGGACGAGACGGCGCAGAAGATCATGTTCGGCGACGAGCAGTGGTTCAAGCTCCCGGCCGGTGCGACGATCGGCGAGATCCGCACTGTCGCCGGAGTGGACACGGTCTACCTGGCCATGTCGCTGCACAACGCCGGCAGCGGGCTGGCCGTCATCCACGGCTGGCGCTTCTACCCGGAGCGGTCGAGGAATCCCGATCAGGACCACCCGCCGCCCGAGAAGTTCCGGAGGAACGTACGAGACTTGTTCGTGCCGGTCAACGACACCGGCTTCTGGCAAGCCGCGTTCCGGGATCCGGCCGATCCGGAGTACCGCCCGGCGCTGGAGGCCATCAAGAGCCGGACCGGGGTGTCGATCGACCTGCTGTACGGCGACCACGAGGGCGGCCAGCGCGTGATCACCCGGTTCTCGGTCATGCCGGGCGGGGACGACGGCCTGTGGTACCACTCCACGATCAGGCACTGGAACCTGGACCGGCCCGACCCGCGGTAACCCGCGATCACCGGCTGCGATTACCGGGCCGCGATTACCGGGCCGCGATTACCGGGCTGCGATTACTGGCTGCGATTACCGGCGCGGCCGGCCGCGATTACCGGTGGCGACGGCCGCCGGGCGGTATGGTGCCGAAGGTGGAACAAATCGCCCTGCCACAGACGCAGTGGAGCACGGCGGTCGAGGAGGCAGACTGGGTCGCGGCCAGCCTCGCCCCATTCGAGGCGCGCCTGGTCGCTTCCGTCATCCCGCCGGGGTTCGAGGCGTACGCGCGGGTGCTGCACCCGGTCCGCGCGATGTTCGGCCGGGGCTCGCGCACGGTCCGCTGGGCCGAGGTGGCCGCCTGGAGCGGGGTGCCGCTGCGGCCGGACTCGCAGTTCCACTCGATCGCGCTGCCACCCGCCGAGCGTCGTGAGCCGCCCTGGCAGAGCCAGGGACCCGAGCGCGGCAGCCTGGACATCGCCGATGCCGAGGCGCTCATCGACCTGCTCGGGCCGCGGACCGGCACGCCCGACGACTGCCTGTTCTGCCTGTGGGACGGCTGGGGCTGGGACACCGCGATGGTGCCCGCGCTGCCCGGCGACCCGCAGCTGCCGGTCCCCGACCTGGTGCCGGCCGAGGTCAGGTACGGCCCGCGGGTCCAGCTACCCGGCCGCGACTACCTCCTCTACACCGGGCCGATCGACGCCGCCCTGGCCTTCGCCGGGTCGCAGGGCCAGACGCCGAACCTGTGGTGGCCCGCTGACCGGGCCTGGTTCGTGGCCTCCGAGATCGACCTGTGCTGGACCTACGTCGGCGGCCCGCAGCCGCTGATCGAGCAGATCCTCGCCGATCCCAGGCTGGAGGCGCTTCCCGCCGCTCCCGGGCAGCCGCATTCCCTGGTGGAGGATTTCGTCGCATCGATGGCCGAACGAGCCGTGGCTGATCTGGTGCACACCGGCAAGGCCGTCATCATGACCTCGCGCGGAACGCTCCGCGCGTCGCTGCGCGGGGCGGGCCGCCGTGGTCGCAACGGGTCCCTGCGCATCCAGACCGAGCGCAGGCAGGGCGCCGGATCCCGCAGCGACCGGCGGCTCACCACGTCGGCGCAGGACCTTCCAGCCGAGCTGACCGGGTATCTGGTCCACGCGATCATCGATCTGGCCGAGGCGTAGGCCGCCTCCGCCGGTGTTGCCCGGTGCCCGGTGCCTGGTGCCTGGTGCCTGGTGGTCAGCCGCCGCAGCCGCACGCGCCGCCGCAGCAGCCCCCGCCGCCGGACGGCGCCTGAGGGGCGCCAGCCCGGCCTCCGACCGAGACGGTGGACAGCAACTTCACAGTGTCGTCGTGCCCCTCAGGGCAGGGGCACGGCTCCGACGACTCGCTCATCGGCCGGGTCCGCTCGAACGTGGCCCCGCAGGCACGGCACCGGTACTCATAGCGCGGCATGCGACCACAATATGCGAGCCCGGCCTTGATCACGGTCCTTTCACCGGGTCACGACGCGGACCCGGTGATTGGCGCTGTCGACGATCAGGAGGTTTCCCGCTGGATTGATCGCCATTCCCTCCGTGCCGAAGAATTCAGCCGCCGTGGCCGGCCCGCCGTCACCGGTGAATCCGATGTGCCCGTTACCAGCGATCGTATAGATGTCCCCGGTGGTCATGACCTGGCCGTAGAAGGTGCCCGAGGCGGCGGCCACGACCCGCACCCGGTTGTTGCCGCGGTCGGCGATCAGCAGGTTGCCGGATTGGTCGACCGCTACCATGCCCGGGCTGAAGAGCTCGGCCCTGGTGGCTGGGCCGCCGTCGCCGGAGAATCCGCTGCTGCCGTTTCCAGCCACGGTGTAGATGTGCCCGGTGGTCATGACCTGGCCGTAAAAGGTGCCCGAGGTCGCCGCCACGAGCCGCACCCGGTCGTTGCCGCTGTCGGGGATCACCAGGTTGCCCGCCCGGTCGACCGCGACCTGTCCGGGGTAGTTGAGACCGGCCTGAGTGGCTGGCCCGCCGTCGCCGGAAAACGCGGTGCTGCCGTTTCCGGCCACGGTGTAGATGTCGCCCGCGCTCATGGGCTGGCCGTAGAAGGTGCCCGAGGTGACGGCCACGACCCGGACCCGGAGGTTGGCGGTGTCGCCCACCACCAGGTTGCCGCCCCGGCCGATAGCGACCCAGGTGTAGTTGCTGATCTCAGCCTTGGTCGCCGGGCCTCCATCACCGGAGAATCCTCCGACGCCGGTCCCGGCCACGGTGTAGATATCGCCCGCGGTCATGCGCTGGCCGTAGAAGGTGCCCGAGGTGACGGCCACCACGCGTATCCGCACGGTGCTTACGTCGGCTATCACGAGATTGCCCGCGCGGTCCATGGTGACGTCCTGGGCGCCGAGTTCGGCCCTGGTGGCTGGCCCGCCATCGCCCAGGCTGGCGCCGCCGCCAGCCACGCTGTAGATGTGGCCGGCTTTCATCGTCTGGCCGTAGAAGGTCCCCGGCGCGGCTGCCACCACTCGCACCCGGCCATCGGCGATCACCACGTTGCCTGCGCCATCGACGACCACTCCGCCGGGCAAACCCAGTTCGGCGCTGGTAGCTGGCCCGCGGTTGCCGGAAAACCCGGGACCTGAGCCGTTGCCCGCCACGGTGTAGATGTCGCCCGCCGTCATGGGCCGGCCGTAGAAGGTGCCCGAGGTGACGGCCACCACCCGCGCCCGGGCACTGCCGTCGGCTTCCACCAGGTTGTCGGCGCCATCCACCGCCACCGCTCCGGAGACGATCAATTTCGCCTGGACGGCAGGACCGCCATCACCGTTGAATCCCGCCTGCCCGTCACCCGCCACCGTGTAGATGTCGTGCGCTTTCCTCGTGATGCCGTAGAACGTGCCCGCCCTGGCCGCCACGACCCGGACCCGGTCGTTGCCCGTGTCGCCGATGACCAGGTTGCCCGCGCCGTCCACCGCTACCCCGGCCGAGCCGACGCTGGCCCTGGTGGCTGGCCCGCCATCGCCCAGGCTGGTGCCGCCGCCGGCCACGGTGTAGATGTGGAGGGCTTTCATCGTGATGCCGTAGAACGTGCCCGCCCTGGCTGCCACCACCCGGACCCGGCCATCCGCGATCACGAGGTTGCCGGCCTGATCTATCCGCACCTGGCCGATCATGGTGCCCAGACCGGCCCGCAGAGCCAGGCCGCCGTCGCCCGAGACGCTCAGGCCGCCGCCCGCCACCACGTACATGTGTCCGGCCGTCATCTGCTGCCCGTAGAAGATGCCCGACCGGCCCGCTATCACCCGCACCAGGGCTGGCTTGTTGAACGCATCCGCCTCTCCGGTGTCGGCGACCACCACGTTGCCGGAATGGTCCACGGCCACGTCCACCGGGCAGAAACCGGGCCCATCGTCGAGACCGCAGATGCCCGCCGGTGGCCCGGAGCCGGCCACTGTGTAGATGTTGCCCGCCGTCATGGGCCGGCCGTAGAAGGTGCCCGGCCTGGCCGCCACCACCCGGACCCGGTCGTTGGCGGTATCGGCGATGATCAGGTTGCCCGCCGGATCGATGGCCGCGCCGCACGGCCCGGACAGTTGCGCCGCCGTCGCCGGGCCGCCATCGCCGGAGAATCCGCCGCCGGACCCGAGCGGGCCCACTCCGGCCAGCGTCCTCAGCCAGCCAGTCAGGGGATTCACCTGGCGCACGGCGTCTCCGGCGCCGTCGCCGATCAGCAGGTGTCCGCCGGCAGACGTCACGCCGCACGGAGCGACAGGCACCGTGGTGGCCAGAGCCGGACCGCCAGGCCCTCCAGCGAACGTCGAGACGATCCCCCCGGCCAGCCGCACGCGGTCTTGCCCGGCCGCGGGCGGCGCTGGAGCCCATACCCAGGCCAGCACGAGCATGGTCAGCACGAGCACGGGCAGCACGAGCACGGGCAGCACGAGCGCGGGCCGCACGAGCGCAGGCCGCACGAGCACGGGCCGCACGAGCACGGGCAGCACCGGGGGCGCGCCACGCCAGCCCCCCGCCATCCGCGCAGTGATCATCTGGACATGCCCTCATCGCCGGCGTCGACCTGCCCATAGGGATACTTCCGCTGGATCAAGGCGGTCAAGCGGTCCCGGTCCGGGGCGAGCAGGGCCTTGACGCCCTCCGCGCTCACATCCGCGACAATCACCTGGCCAACCTCGTCGTGGACATCGCTGAAGAGACCGTGCGTCTTCATCTTCTGGGCCTGGTAGCGATTGTCGTCAGTCGGGCTGACGTAGTGGACCGACCAGATCTTGTAGCGGTGGACCAGGAACAGGTGGTTGAGCGTCATCAGGCGCTTCTGGCGCAGGGCGGCGTCGAAGGTGTTCTGGTCCCTGATGGACAGGATGTTGCGGCCCCGGCGGTCCGCGATCACGTCGAAAATGATGTTGGCGACCGTTTCCCCGCTCGCATTGGACAAGGTGAGCTCCAGCAGGTCCGAGTACGCGGTGTGCGGCCGCAGCCCGGCGTGCAGGGAGCCCGGGATCTGGTGGTGTTTCGCCCACATCGCGAGCCATTCCTCCAGCAGCTTGGTCGGCACCTCGGTCTGGACCAGGTGCTGGTGCTGCGTGGAGCCCTTGCCCATCGCCTTGGTGGCCGCCGTGCCGCCAGAAGCGGCCATGAGCGCCGCATCCGACCGCGGACCGCCCACGAGCGTCTGGGGCGTCCGGTAGGGCGATTCGAGCAGGCGGAACTTACGCTGCAGCCGGGCCAGGGCGAGCATGCCGTCCTGCTGGAGTGCGGTGGCGAACTCCTCCGCCGCCAGGCCGTCGATCTGATGCCCGCCGTAGGTGATGAAGTTGAAGACGAACCCCAGCTCGCCGAGCTCCTCGGGGAATCGCCTCATGTCCTCCTCGCTCATCCCGGTGGTGTCCCAGTTGAACGACGGTGACAGGTTGTATGCGAGCAACTTGCCGGGGAACTCAGCGTGGATCGCCTCGGCGAAACGCCGGGCATCGGCGAGGTTCGCGGTCTTGGTCTCCATCCACAAGATGTCCGCGAACGGGGCGACGGCCAGCGATCTGGCGATCGCGTACTCGATTCCCCCCTGTACCTGGTAGTAGCCCTCGGGAGTCTTGGAGAGCTCGCAATCCCAGCTGACGTCGACGCCCATCGATCTGGCTCTGGCCCGGGCGGCGTGGAAGGAGGTCCGGTTCGCGAAGGCCAGCCACCCGGCCGCGTTCATGTCGAAGTACTCGCCCTCGCCGGCGCGGAACTCGAGCACGTCCGCGACCGCCTCGGGATAGCTCTTCAGGCTGGCCTCGGACAGCCACGCCTCCAGGTAACGAGTCTCGGCACCCTCAAGCAGTTCCTCGGCCGGCCTGCCGGCCTGCTGGGCCGCCTTGGTGGTCTCTTCGAGCATCTGCAGGATGCCCGCCTGCGCGAGCCAGTCGCTGGCCTCGTCGTACTCCTCCGCGGAGATCTTGAACAGCAGATGACCGCGCGCGTCCTCGACGCCCAGCTCACGCAGCTTCCTCAGGATGGCGAGGTACCCGACCTTGTAGGACGGCAGCTCACCATTGGTAGCGCCCAGGAGGAACGGATGATCGCGCTCGTCGCCGCGGCCCTCGAGGAACGTGGCCGCCTCGGCGTCGGTCCGGGCCACGATCAGACCGGGCACGTTCATGATGTCGAGCTGGAAGCGCGCCGCGTTCAGCCGCTTGATCTGCTCGTCCACGCCGACGAGGACCTTGCCCCCCTGGTGCCCGCACTTCTTCGTGCCCGGCTTCTGATCCTCGATGTGGTAGCCGGGGACGCCGGCCTCAACGAACCGACGGACCAGGTTCCGGACGTGCGCGTCGCCACCGTGCCCGGTGTCGGCGTCGGCGATGATGAAGGGCCGGTAGTCGATCTCGGGAGAGGCCGCACGTTGCGCCTCGCTCAGGCGGGACCGGGCAAAGCGCTGGTTCCGGTCTGCCGTGAGCAGGGCGCGCACGATCGGCGCGGCCTCGTCGGGCACCTGGGAGAGCGGATAGCTGGCCAGGTCGGGTCCCGGGTCCTCGGTTACGGAGCCCTTGGCCGACGTCGCCCAGCCCCCCAGATAGATGCCCTCAATGCCCATCCGCTTCAGGGCCACCGCCTGACCGGGTGAATACGGCCCGAAGGTGGTGATCTGCTTGCGCGCGGCGAAGAGCTGACGGAGCCGATCATGGAATTGCTGAGCCGCCACCGCGGCCACGGTGTAGCCGGCCGGGATGGTGCCCCGCTGCTCCACCACCTGACGCGCGGAATACAAACGCGTGATGCCCTCGAATCGAGGACTGGCAAACCATCGCTCGGTTTCGCTGATTTCCGCCTCGAACGAGCTCGTCGTCGCCCGCCCGGCGACTTCCGTACCAGATGACCTCATGACGTGGCTCCTACCGCCTGGACCGATCTCATCCCATCAGATCCAGCCGCAGGCACACCAGACACAAGCCGGCGTACGGGACCCGCCGCGAGGTATCGTCCCGGCATGGCGGTCGCTGCGTTTGTCGCGCCCTATCTGCTCGAGGCGACCATGCGGTTCGTGGCGGCCGCGGCGGGGCTGCCCGGCATCGAGCTGGCCTTGATCACCTGTGAGCCGGAGCAGCGGGTGCCGCCGGAACTGCGCGGGCGCCTGGCCGCGCACTGGCGCCTGGACGACCCGCTCGACGCCGGGCAGATCACCACAGCGGTCCGGGCCGTCAGCGAGCACGTCGCCCCGGTGCGGCGGCTGCTGGCGGTGCTCGAACAATTGCAGGTGCCGCTCGCTCAGGCCCGGGAACAGCTGGGCATCGACGGCATGGATGCGGCGACGGCACGCAACTTCCGCGACAAGGCGCAGATGAAATCGGTGCTGCGAGCGGCGGGGGTCCCATGCGCGCGGTACCGGCTGTGCGACAGCGCGGGCGCCGCGGCCGAGTTCGCCGCCGATACCGGGTTCCCGCTGGTGGTCAAGCCCCCCGCGGGGGCCGGGGCCAAGAGCACGTTCCGCCTCGACGACACCGGAGATCTACGGGTATGGCTGGAGTCGGCCCCGCCAGCGCCGGACCGGCCCGCACTGGTCGAAGAGTTTCTCACCGGCGAGGAGGGCTCCTTCGACAGCGTGATGATCGACGGCCGCGTCGTGTGGCACTCCATCTCGGCCTATCTGCCCACGCCGCTGGAGGTGCTGCGCAACTCGTGGATCCAGTGGCGGGTCCTGCTGCCCGGCAACATAGGCGGCCGCGACTATGACGGCATCAGGGCGGTAGCGCCGGCGGCGCTGCGGGCGCTGGGCCTGCGGACCGGGTTCACCCACATGGAGTGGTTCCGCCGGCCCGACGGCTCGGTCGCAGTGTCCGAGGTAGCGGCCCGGCCGGCCGGCGGGCAGCTTACCGCGATGCTGGGGTACGTGCACGACTTCGACTTCTACCAGGCCTGGGCCGGGCTGATGGCGCTGGACCGGTTCGACCCCCCGCAGCGCCGCCGGGCGGCCGGGACGGTGTTCCTGCGCGGGCAGGGCATCGGACGCATCCGGGCGGTGCATGGCCTGCGCGAACTCGACGCCGTCGTGGGACCGCTGGTAGTGGAGTCGCGGCTGCCGGAGCCGGGCCAGCAGTCCTCGGGCAGCTACGAAGGCGACGGCTACGTCATCGTGGCCCACCCGGACACCGCGACCGTGACGGAAGCGATGTGGCGGCTGGTCACCGGCGTGCGCGTGGAACTGGGCTGACCGCGATGAACGTCGTCATGATCTCCCCCGGATACCCGGCCGAGATGGCGCTGTTCGCCCGGGGACTGGCGGAGGCCGGAGCGACCGTCATCGGCGTCGGCGACCAGCACGCCGGGTCCATGGCTCAGGCCGCCCGGGCGGCTCTGGCGCACTACGCGCAGGTTGGCTCGCTCGCGGACGAGGGAGCGGTGGTCGCGGCCGTCCTGGGGCTGGCCCGGCTGGTGCGCATCGACCGGGTGGAGTGCCTGTGGGAGCCGTACATGCTGCTCGCCGCGCGGCTGCGCGAGGTGCTGGGCCTGCCCGGGCTGACGGTGGACCAGACGGTGCCGTTTCGCGACAAGGAGCGGATGAAGGAGCTTCTCGGCGGCGCCGGCTTGCGCACGCCCCGGCATCAAAGCACCGCGACCGTCGCGGGGGTGTGGGAGGCGGCGGAGCGCCTCGGCTACCCGCTTATCGTCAAGCCCATCGCCGGAGCCGGCGCGGCGGATACCTACCGGGCCGACTCCGCCACCGACCTCGATGCCATGCTGCCCATGCTCCGGCACGTTCCCCACATCATCGTCGAGGAGTTCATCGACGGTGAGGAGTTCACCTACGACACCATCTGCGCAGGCGGGCAGGTGCTCTTCGAGAACATCTGCTGGTACCGCCCCCGGCCGCTGCTCACCAAGCTGCACGAGTGGATCAGCCCGGTCACCGTGGCCCTCCGCGCGCTGGACGTGCCGGACCTGGCCGCTGGCCGCGCGCTCGGCCGTGCCGCGGTGAAGGTGCTCGGCTTCAGGGACGGATTCACGCACATGGAGTGGTACCGCAAGGCCGACGGCGAGGCGGTGTTCGGCGAGATCGGCGCCCGGCCGCCCGGCGGGCGGATGGTCGACGTCATGAACTACGCCACCGACGCCGACCTGTTCCTTGCCTGGGCAGAAGCGATCACGCAGGGCCGCATCTGCGGTCCGGTCGAGCGGCGCTACAACGCGGCGGTCATCTTCAAGCGCGCCGAAGGCGTCGGCCGGATCACCGGCTATGCCGGCCTGGAGCGTCTGCTCGCGGACTATTCAGAGCACGTCGTGGCGCTCGACCTGCTGCCCATCGGCGCACCGCGGCGGGACTGGCGTGCCGTCATCGTCTCCGACGGGATGGTGATCGTACGGCACCGGGAGCTGTCGAAGACCTTGGAGATGGCCGAGCGCTTCGCCGCAGATCTCCGGCTGCACGCCGGATAGGCCGGACCGGATAGGCCGGACCGGACAGGCCGGCTGGGTCACGCCCCGGCCGAGTAGGCGTCGCGCAGGCGGGCCTGGGCCGCAGGGGTGGCGTGCACCTGGTCCAGGCCGAGCAGCGCGGCCCCGGCGATGGGCGGCACGTCGATGACGCTGGCGACGGCTCGGGGCGCCTCCCGCCGCAGCCCGTCCTCGATTCCCCCAATCAGCAGCGGGTCCCTGGCGGTCAGCAGCCCGCCGCCGAGGAAGACCGGCGTGGCCAGCTCCAGGAGGTCCAGGCGGCGCATCGCGGTGAGCGCCATCAGGCAGATCTCGGCGGCCTGGCGGTCGACCAGCCGGCGCGCCACCTCGTCCCCGCCACGCGCCGCGGCGAGCAGGACGGGGGCCAGGCCGGTCAGGCTGTATTCGTCGATGCGGCCCTGGTGCAGGCCCAGGGTGACATCATGCACCGTGGCCACCCCGAAGCGGGCGGCCACGGCCTCGCGTAGCGCCGTGGGCTGGCCGCGCCCGTCCTCGGCCCGGATCGCCCACCACAGGGCGGCGCGGCCGAGGCCGTAGCCGCCGCCCCAGTCGCCGCTGATGTCTCCCAGCGCCAGGTAGCGGGTGGAGCGACCGTCCGGCGCCAGCCCCACGCAGTTGATGCCGGCGCCGCAGGTGACCGCCACCCCCCACAGGCCGCCCGGGCCGTCGGGGAGGCCGGGTCCGGTGACGGCCAGGCCCGCCCGCAGCACCGCGAACGTGTCATTGACCACCGACGTACGCAGGCTCCACCCCTGGGCCGCCATGGCGGCGCGCATTTCCTCCTCTTCTTCGGGCAGGTCGGCGTTGGCCAGGCAGGCGGAGGTGTGCGCGGCCACGGGGGAGGAGGAGTCCTGGCCGGCCTGCTCCGCCGCCCGCCGCACCAGGACGCCGAGCATGGTCAGGGTCGCCGCCACGCCGTCACGCGGCGCGTTCATGCCCGGCCCCCGGATGCCGGCCAGCAGCGACCCGTCGGCGGCCACGAGCGCCACGTCGGTCTTGCTGTTGCCGCCGTCCACCGCCAGCACGGCGGGCAGTTCGGCGCGAGCCGGGGCCCGGCCAGGCTGGGGGGCGGCTGCGGACGGCTGGCTCACCCCGGGTCCGCTCCGCCGGCCCAGGGCAGGTAGCGGGCGTTTTCCGCGAGCAGCCGGTCCGTCAGGCAGCGCGCCCGGTCCGCTTGGCCCACCAGCGGGTGGGCGAGCAGGGCGGCTTCGACCCGGCTGGCACCGCCGAGCAGCGCCGCATCCACGGCCAGCTCCTCGTAGGCGCTGACGTGCGCGATCAGGCCTCGCTGCAGCGGCTCGACCGGGCCGGTGGGCAGCGGCACGGCGCCGGCGGCACCCACCGTTGCCGGCACCTCGATGACCGCCTCGTCGGGCAGGAACGGCAGCGTGCCCGCGTTGCGGACGTTGACCACCTGGGTATCTCGCGTGTCGAGGGTCAGCGAGGCCAGCAGCGCCACCGCCGCCTCGGAGTAGAACGCCCCGCCGCGCTGGCCCAGCAGCTCGGGCTTGCGATCCAGCGCGGGATCGGCGTACATGGCGAGCAGTTCGCGCTCGATCCCGGCCACCTGCTCGGCCCGGGTGGGGGAGTGCCGCTCCTCCTCGACCACCTGGTCGTGGGCGTAGAAGTAACGCAGGTAGTACGACGGCACCGAGCCGAGGCTGAGCACCAGACCGGCCGGGAGCTCGATCTCGGCCGCGATCTCCTCAGCGCCGGTGGCCAGCAGGTCGGGCAGCCGGTCCTTGCCGTCCACCATGACCTTGCGCTCCCAGGTCAGGTGGTTCAGCCCGACGTGGTCGAGCAGGACGCGCCCGGGCGGCACCCCCAGCATGGCGGCGAACTGGCGCTGGAACCCGATGGCCACGTTGCACAGGCCCACGGCGCGGTGGCCGGCGTCGAGCAGCGCGCGGGTGACGATGCCGACCGGATTGGTGAAGTCGATGATCCAGGCCGAGGGATCGGCCCGGCGCCGCGCTCGTCCGGCGATATCCAGGACCACAGGGATGGTGCGCAGGGCCTTGGCCAGTCCGCCCGCCCCGGTCGTCTCCTGGCCGACGCAGCCGCAGTCCAGCGGCCAGGTTTCGTCCCGCTGCCGGGCCGCCTGGCCGCCCACCCGCAACTGGAGCAGCACCGCCCCCGCGCCGTCCAGGCCCTCGTCCAGGCTGGTCGTCCAGCGGACCTGTCCGGGATGGCCGAGCGCCCGCATGATCCGGGCGGAGAACGGGCCGACCACCGACAGCCGGCCCTCGTCCGGGTCCACCAGCATGAGTTCGCTGACGCCGACATCGCCGGACAGCCGGGCCACACCGTCGACGAGCTCCGGGGTGTAGGTCGAGCCGCCCCCGATGACCGCTATTTTCATCCGGCGCCTCCCGTCATTGGAACGCCCCGGTGGGTGCGCCCGCCCAGGCGACATGGCAGGCGGCACTGTGGTCGGGCAGCAGCTCCCGCAAGGGCGGCGTGACCCGGTGGCACTCCTCGATGGCCAGCGGGCAGCGCCAGCGGAACCGGCAGCCCGGCGTCGGGTCGATCACCTTGGGAGGCTCGCCCCGGTCAGCCTCCGCGCTCGCGTTCAGCGGAGCCCGGGGGTCGGGAGCCGCCGCCAGCAGCAGCTCGGTGTAGGGGTGCCTGGGGTTGGCAAGCACCTCCTCGACCGGGCCGGTCTCCACGATGTGCCCCGCGTACATCACGATCAGCCGGTCGGACACGTAGCGGGCGCTGGCCAGGTCATGGGTGATGTAGAGGATCGACACGCCCTCGGTGTCACGCAGCTTGGCCATGACGTTGAGCAGCCCGATGCGGATGGACACGTCCAGCATCGAGACCGGCTCGTCGGCCAGGATCAGCTTGGGCCGCATCGCCAGGGCCTGGGCGAACCCCACCCGCTGCCGTTGCCCGCCGCTGAGTTCGTGCGCGTAGCGCTGGAGCACCTGGCCGCCCGGGTTGAGGCCCACCGCCTCGAAGACCCGCACCGCCTCGGCGTAACGCTGCCGGCTGGCCAGCTCGGGACGGTGCAGCTTCAGCGCGCGCATGACTCCGTGGGACACCCGGAAGACGGGGTTGATCGACGCGAACGGGTCCTGGAAGACCATGGGCGCCTGCCCGCCGTAGGCGAGCCTGGCGCGGCGCGACCGGATCGACGACAGCGGCTTGCCCTGAAAGTAGATCTCCCCGCTGGTGGGCTTGTAGATCTTGGCGAGGACCCGGGCCATCGTGCTCTTGCCGCTCCCGCTCTCCCCGCACACCGCGACGATCTGGCGCTCACCCACGGTGAAGGTGGCGTCGTCGATCGCGTGCAGGGTCTTCCGGGAGATGGCGTTGCCGATCTTGAAGTGCCGGCTCATCCGCTCCACCCGCAGCAGCGGCTCGCTGCCTGGCGGGGCGCCCGGGGGGCCTGGCCGGGTGTGGACATCGGTCACCGCGCGCCTCCGGCGTC
>DASZAD010000184.1:0-11201 GCA_035945415.1 Streptosporangiaceae bacterium | reverse complement strand
GTCGTTGACCCCGACCCGGGCGCCCTCGGCGGCCAGCCTGCGGGCCAGAGCCGCGCCGATGCCGCTGCCCGCCCCGGTGACGACGGCGCCGGCCCCGGCGACGGACCTCACTACCGCTCCCCGGAGCCGGGGCCCCGGCTCTCGCCGGGCAGGCCGGCCAGGCGGGCCAGCGCGGCGCGATGCCGGTCTGGCGTGCCGAACGCGACCGAGCTGCTCTTGGCCCGCTTCAGGTACAGGTGCGCCGGGTGCTCCCAGGTGAACCCGATGCCGCCATGGAGCTGCACGCACTCTTCCGCGGCCTTGACGGCCACCTCGCTGCAGTACGCCTTGGCCATCGCCACCGCCACCGCGGTGTCCTCGTCGCCGGCGGCCAGGCAGGCGGCGGCGTACCTGGCCGCGGCCCGGGCCTGGGTGACCGACACCCACAGGTCGGCCAGGCGGTGCTTGATCGCCTGGAACGAGCCCACCGGCCGGGCGAACTGGCGGCGCTCCTTCACGTAGGCCACGGTCATCGCCACGCACTGGTCGGCCAAGCCGAGCTGCTCGGCGGCCAGCATGGCCGTCCCCGCGGTCAGCGCGGCGTCGATCGCGTGCCGGGCCGCTGCGCCCGCGGCGATCTGCCGGGCCGGGACCGCCTCCAGGGTCAGGTCGCACAGCGGCCGGGTCGCGTCCAGCGACACCAGTGGCGTCCGCCGCACCCCGGCGTCCCTGGCGTCCACCGCGTACAGCCCGTAGGGCACCGCGTCGGCCGGGACGATCAGCACGTCGGCGGGCAGCGCGTCGGCCACCCGGGTCGCGGTGCCGGTGAGCCGGACTGTCTCTGCCTGGTCCCCGGTGTGCGGGCCGACCACCCGGATCGTGGCGGGCGGCTCGGTGCCGGGCGCGCTCTCGAACGGCAGCACCAGCGCGGCGGTCGTGGTGCCGTCGGCCAGCGCCGCCAGCAGCTTCCGGTCCGATTCGGAACCGGCCAGTTCAGAACCGGCCGGGTCAGAACCGGCCAGCTCAGAATCGGCCGGGTCGGAGCCGGGCGGGCGCGTCGCGGCCAGCAGGACGGCGGTGGCCACGACGGCGCTGCCCAGGTACGGCACCGGCGCCACCGCCCTGCCGGTCTCCTCGGCCACCACGGCTGCCTCGCGGTAGGAGGCGCCCGCGCCGCCCAGCGCTTCGGGCACCAGCAGCCCGGCGGCGCCGAGCTGTCCGGTCATCGCCTGCCAGAGCGCCGGGTCGTAGGGCTGCGTGCTCTCCGTCCTGGCGATCACATCGGCGGCGCGGCAGCGTTCGCGCAGCAGCGACCGCACCGCCTCGCGCAGATCGTTCTCCGCCTCGCCGTAGAGCAGATCCGGCATTCCGGTCATCGCGGCAGGTCCTTCCACGGCACGTCCTTGTCCACCCGGATCTCGGGAGGCAGGCCGAGCACCCGCTCGGCCACGATGTTGCGCAGGATCTCCGAGGTGCCGCCCTCGATGGAGTTGCCGCGCGCCCGCAGGTAGCGGTAGCCGGGGCCGCGGCCGTAGAAGTCCGCGCTTTCCGGCCTGCGCATGGTCCAGTCGTCGTAGAGCAGTCCCTCGCCACCGGCCAGCTCGACCTCGAAGGCGGAGATCTCCTGGTTGAGGCGGGCGAACACGATCTTGGCGCCGGAGCCCTCCGGCCCCGGCCGCCCGGCTGCGAGCTGCTGGCGCAGCCGCGCCCCCGCCAGCCGGGCCACCTCGGCGTCCACCCAGAGCCGCAGCAGCCGGTCGTGCAGCCCCGGGGTGCGCAGCTCGGGCCGCTCCCGCCAGGTGCGGGCGGCGTGGGCGATCATCCCGCCCTCGCGGGGCAGCGCGCCGCCGCCGATCGCGATCCGCTCGTTCATCAGCGTGGCCTGCGCCACCCGCCAGCCTTCGCCCACCGCGCCGATCCGGTCGGAGTCGGGGATCGGCGCGTCCGACAGGAACACCTCGTTGAACTCGGCCTCGCCGGTGATCTGCCGCAGCGGCCGCACCTCGACGCCGGGTGCGGTCATGTCCAGGGCGAAGTAGCTGAGGCCGGCGTGCTTGGGCACGTCGGGGTCGGTGCGGGCGACCAGGATCGCCCGGTGGGCCTGGTGCGCCACGGACGTCCAGACCTTCTGCCCGCTGACGCGCCAGCCGTCGCCGTCGCGGATCGCCCGGGTGGCCAGGCCGGCCAGATCCGAGCCCGCGCCCGGCTCGCTGAAGAGCTGGCACCACGTCTCCTCACCGGTCCACAGCGGGCGCAGCCAGCGGCGGCGCTGCTCCTCGGTGCCGAACGCGAGGATGGTGGGCGCGGCCATGCCCAGGCCGATGCCGTTACGGCGCGGGTTGTTGTCCGGCGCGCCGGCGACGGCGAACTCCTCGTCCACCACGGCCTGCAGCGCCCGGGGCGCGTCCAGCCCGCCGTGCTCCGGCGGGTAGTGCACCCAGGCCAGCCCGGCGTCGTAGCGTGCCCGCAGGAACTCAAGCGGCTTCTCCGTGGCCGGGTCGTGGGCCGCGAGGAACCGCTGGACCCGCTCCCTGAGGTCGGATTCGGTCAGCACAACGGGCCGCCGGCCACGTAGATCACCTGGCCGGAGACGAAACCGGCCGCCTCGCTGGCCAGGAACGAGATCACGTGCGCCACGTCGGCGGGCTGGCCCACCCGGCGCACCGGGATCTGGCTGGCCGCCGCCTTCTGGAACTCCTCGAAGTCCATGCCGACCCTGGCCGCCGTGGCCGCGGTCATGTCGGTGACGATGAAGCCGGGCGCGACCGCGTTGGCGGTGATGCCGAACTGGCCGAGCTCGATGGCCAGCGTCTTGGTCAACCCCTGCATCCCGGCCTTGGCCGCGGAGTAGTTGGCCTGGCCGCGGTTGCCGAGCGCGGAACTGGACGACAGGTTGATGATCCGGCCGTAGCGCTGGTCCACCATGTGCTTCTGCGTCGTCCGGCTCATCAGGAACGCGCCGCGCAGGTGCACGCCGAGCACCGTGTCCCAGTCGTTCTCGGTCATCTTGAACAGCAGGTTGTCGCGGATGACCCCGGCGTTGTTGACCAGCACCGCGGGCGGGCCGAGCTCAGCGACGATCTTGTCCACCGCGGCCTCGACCTGGCCGGCCTGGCTCACGTCGGCGCCGACCGCGATGGCCCGGCCGCCGGCCTCGGTGATCGTGTCCACCGTCCCGGCGCAGGAGGCCTGTTCCAGGTCGAGCACCGCGACGGCCATCCCGTCGGCGGCCAGACGGGTGGCGGTGGCGGCGCCGATGCCGCGGGCGGACCCGGTGACGATGGCGACACGCTGCTGATCTTGTGGCATGAGTCCTCCTGCTCAGGAAACGGCGGTGCTGGCGCGGCGCAGCTCCCGGCGGGCCAGCGAGCGCTTGTGCACCTCGTCCGGCCCGTCGGCGAATCGCAGCGAACGTGCGCTCGCCCACAGCTGGGCGAGCGGGAAGTCCTGGCTGACCCCGGCCGCGCCGTGCGCCTGGATCGCCTTGTCGATCACCCATTCGGCCGTCGCCGGAGTGCCGATCTTGATGGCCTGGATCTCGGTGTGCGCGCCCTTGTTGCCGACGGTGTCCATCAGCCAGGCGGTCTTGAGCACGAGCAGCCGGGCCGACTCGATCCGGACTCTGGACTCGGCGATCCAGCCCTGGATGACGCTCTGGCCGGCCAGCGGAGCGCCGAACGCGGTGCGCGAGGCCACCCGGCGGCACATGAGCTCGAGCGCGCGCTCGGCGGCCCCGATGAGCCGCATGCAGTGGTGGATCCGGCCGGGGCCGAGGCGGGCCTGGGCGATCGCGAACCCGTCCCCCTCGCCGCCGATCAGGCTGTCGGCCGGGACGGTGACGTCGCGGAACTCGATCTCCGCGTGGCCGCCGTGCGGACCGTCGTCGTAGCCGAACACGGTCACGCCGCGCGTGATGTGGACACCCGCGGTGCTCCTGGGCACCAGGATCATGGACTGCTGCTTGTGCCGCTCCGCGGTCTCGTCGGTGCGGCCCATCACGATGAGGATCTCGCAGCGCGGGTCCATCGCGCCCGACGACCACCACTTGGTGCCGTTGATCACGTAGTCGTCGCCGCGCCGTTCGATCCTGGTGGCGATGTTGCTGGCGTCCGAGGACGCCACGTCCGGCTCGGTCATGCAGAACGCGGACCGGATCTCGCCGTCGAGCAGCGGCCGCAGCCACCGCTCGCGCTGGTCCGCGGTGCCGAACTCGGCCAGCAGTTCCATGTTCCCGGTGTCGGGCGCGGCGCAGTTGAGCGCCTCCGGCGCCAGATGCGGGCTACGGCCGGTGATCTCGGCCAGCGGGGCATACTGCAGGTTGGTCAGCCCGGGGACGCCGGGCAGGTCGCGGGTGTGCGAGTTCGCCGCCAGGAACAGGTTCCACAGCCCGCGGCGGCGTGCCTCCGCCTTGAGCCCGGCCATCACCGGCGGGCGCTGCCAGCGACGGCCCTGGGCCGCGGCTTCGGCCACCTGGGCGGCGTGGACCGGCTCGGCCGGGTAGATCCGATCGGCCATGAACTCGTGCAGCCGCTCTCGCAGCTCTTCGGTGCGGGCGTCAAAGGCGAAGTCCATGGCGCACAGCGTACCTACCGGCCGGTACGTCCCCGGGGGGAGGCGAGGATTCAGCGCAGCAGCAGGCGGCCGATCCGGCGGCTGGCCAGGGCCAGGCCGGCCAGGCCCAGCACGGCCAGGTAGAGGGCGTGCAGCAGCAGGCCAGGTCCCACCACCCCCAGAGTCAGGTCGCGCAGCAGCACCACGCCCTGGTAGAGCGGAGTGGCCTCGACCACGACCCGCAGCGCCGGCGGGTACACGCTCAACGGGTAGAACGACCCGGAGAACAGGAACATCGGCAGGATGGCCAGCTCGATGAACTCGAAGTGCTGCCAGCTTCGCATGTAGGTGGTGCCGGCCATCCCGGCGGCGGCGAAGGCGAACCCGATCAGCAGCGAGACCGGCACCGCCGCCACGGCCCACACCGAGTGCACCAGTCCCATGGCCAGCATGACCACCATGAACGCGAGCGCGTACAGGCCGCCGCGCAGCAGGGCCCAGCCGATCTCGCCCAGCGCGACGTCGATCGGGCGCAGCGGCGTGGCCAGCGCGGCATCGTAAAGTTTCGCGTACTTCAGCCGGAAGAACACGTTGAACGTGGAGTCGAAGATCGCCCCGTTCATCGACGAGCTGGCCAGCAGGGCGGGCGCCACGAACGCGGTGTAGCTGATCAGCCGGCCGCCAGGCCCGGTCACGTGGCCGACCAGCTGGCCCAGCCCGACCCCCAGCGAGAGCAGGTAGAACAGCGGCTCGAGCAAGCCCGAGACGAACATCAGCCAGGCGTGCCGGTACACCCGGGCGTGCCGTTCCATCAGGTGCACGCCGCCGCGCGCCAGCCGGAGGCGCGGAACCGGCAGCACCCGCAGCGCGGCCGCCATCTCTCCGCCGGTGATCAGCTCAGGCATGCAGTCGCCTGGTGTAGGTCAGTCCCCCGGCCACCAGGCCCGCCACCGTGATGACGGCCAGATAGCCGGTGTGCAGCAGCGCGTCGCCGAGGGTCAGCGTGCCCAGGCTGAGGCTGCGGCACAGCGCCACTCCGTGCCACAGCGGGGTGGCGTAGGCCACCGGCCGCAGCCAGCCCGGCAACTGGGCGATCGGGAAGAACGTCCCGGAGAACAGGAACAGCGGGATCATCCCGAACCTGAACACCGCGCTGAACCCGGAGTCCTTGCGCTGTGTCACCGCCCAGGCGTCCACGGGCGCGGCGAAGGCCATACCGGTCAGCACGGCGGCGGGCATTGCGAGCAGGACGTCCGGCGAGCGGGCCGCCCCGAACGCGGTCATCACCACGAGGAAGATCGCGCAGTTCATCGCCAGCCGCATGACCACGAAGAGCTGATGGCCCAGGAAGATGTCGCGCGGCCGCAACGGCGAAGACGCGGCCGCCTGGTACGTGCGGTTCCACTTCACCGAGCCGAGCACCGGGTAGGTGCACTCCATGACGCCGGCCTGCATGGCCGACGCGGCCAGCAGACCGGGGCCGAGGAAGACCAGGTAGCTGACCCCGCCCAGGTGCCCCGTGCCGTGCCGGTCGACCAGCGTGCCAACGCCGATCCCCATAGCGCTCAGGTACAGGACGGGGTTGAGCACGCTGGAGTAGATCGAGCCGCGCCAGGTCCTGCGGTAGTCGGTCAGCCAGAACCGGAAGTGGCGGGCGGCCATCGCGGCCGGGGCGCGGGGGGGTCCGGGGGATCGTCCCCCCGGGCCAGCACTACGCGGGCCCAGGCGAAGCCGGATCGCAGACCGGCGAGCATGGTCACTGGCCTCGGGCGCCGTCATCGGTCAGTCGTCCAGCTGGCGGCCGGTCAGCCGCAGGAACACGTCCTCCAGCGTGCTGCGGCGAACCAGGGAGGTGACCGGCTCCAGGCCGAGGTCGTGGACGGCGTCGAGTGCCCGATCGCCGTCCGGTATGTACAGCAGGATGCGGTCGGCCAGCACCTCCGTCCGCTCGGCCGGAACGGCGGCCAGCTTCTCCGCCGCCTGCTCGCGGGAGTCCGGGTCGAACCGCAGCTCCAGCACCTCGCGGGTGGAGTAGGTCTCGATGAGCTGACGCGGCGAGCCCTCGGCCGCGATCCGGCCGTGGTCCATCACGACCAGCCGGTCGCACAGCTGCTCGGCCTCGTCCATGTAGTGCGTGGTCAGGATCAGCGTCACGCCCTGCTGCTTGAGCCGGAACAGCCGGTCCCAGACCACGTGCCTGGCCTGCGGGTCCAGCCCGGTGGTCGGCTCGTCGAGCAGCAGGATGTCCGGCTCGTTGATCAGCGAGCGGGCGATGGTCAGCCGCCGCTTCAGGCCGCCGGACAGCGGCTCGACCAGATCCGTGGCCCGGTCGGACAGCTGCACGAAGTCGAGCAGCCGCTCGATCCTCTCCTTGAGCACCGGTCCGCGCAGCCCGAAGTACCGCCCGTAGATCAGCAGGTTCTCCCGCACGGTCAGCTCGACGTCGAGGGTGTCCTCCTGCGGCACCACGCCCAGCCTGGCGCGGATCCGCGACCCATAGGTGACCGGGTCCAGGCCGAGGATGGTCAGCTCACCCTCGCTCGGCGGGGAGACACAGCCGAGCATGCGCATGGTGGACGACTTGCCCGCGCCGTTCGGCCCGAGGAAGCCGAACGCCTCCCCTCGGCGCAGCTGGAAGTCGATCCCGTCCACCGCCGTAAAGGCCCCGAACCGCTTGGTCAGGCCGCGCGCGCTGGCCAAGATCTCGGAAGGAGGCATGACGGCGACGCTACCGTGATGCCCCGACAATTCCGAACGGGTTTCCGAGCGCTCAGTTTCCGCTGCCGGTGCTTCCGCTGCCGGTGCTTCCGCTGCCGGTGCTTCCGCTGCCGGTGCTCCTGCTGCCGGTGCTTCCGCTGCCGGTCCGGCAGGTGTCGCTGACCGGTACCGGTACGGCCAGCCGCCCCGGCTGCGCGGTGACCAGGCCGAGGGGCGCCTTGAGCTCCATGCTCGCCTCCGCCTGGGTCAGCATGCCGGTGGCGGTGAGCCGGCCGAGCACGTGCGCCTCCCGCTCCCGGGCCAGGCCCGGGTGGGCCAGCGGATCATACACGGAAGGCGCCTGCACCAGCCCGGCCAGCATCGCCGCCTGCGGCCAGGTCAGCCGGGCGGGCACCACGCCGAAGTAGCCGCAGCTGGCGGTGGCCAGGCCGTAGTATCCGTGCCCGAAGTAGGCGATGCCGGCGTACATCTGCAAGATCTGTGCCTTGCTGTAGGCGAAGTTCAGCTTGACCCCGAGCACGACCTGCTCGGCCAGGGAGCCCAGGCCGGTGCGGCCGGATGTGTACAGCATCTTGGCCAGTTGCTGGTCGAGGGTGGAGCCCCCCTGCTGGCCGCCGTTGCCGTCCAGCCAGCCGACCAGCACCCGGCCGGCGGCGAACGGGTCGATGCCGGGCTCGGAGTAGAAGCGGTGGTCCTCCGTGGCCACCAGGGCCCGGGCGAACCTGGCGGGCACGGCCGGCCCGGGATACTGGACGTCATGCGCGCGGGCCAGTGCCTGCGCCAGCGCCTGGGCCTTCGAAACGGGGGGCGTGAGGTCGAACAACACGGCGACCCCGCCGATGACGATGAAGACCAGGATGCAAAGCATGATCGTGAACCGCCGGATCCGCCGGCGGATGCGGCGGCCGCGCGAGGGATAAGCGAACGCGGGCTGGGACGCAGTGGCGCCGTCGCTGGCGCTGGACACCTCAGCCTCGGCCATCGCATCCCCCGGAGTGCGCGTAGATCATCCCAATAACCATGGTGCATGGCCGGGCCTGGCAATGCCAGTCCGCAATCTACCTGCGGGAACCTCCCGTCTGTTCCGGCCGCGGATGGCGCCGCGCCCCGGTACCGGCCCGCTGCCAGGGATGCGGTCCGGCCAGCGGACGGTACTCGATGCCGGCGGCGCTCAGCCGGCCCAGGTGCGCGGCCAGCCTGGGGCTCAGCTCGGCCCAGCGGGCGGGGCGGCCGTGCCAGGCCACGTCGGCGAGGACGCACGCGCGGGGGAACGTCATGTAATCGAGCGCCCTGGCATCCGGGATGTACTCGGTCCAGACCTGGAACTGCGTGCCGAGCACCCGTCGCGCGGCCTGGTCCGGCCAGCCGGCCGGGACCGGGCACAGCGCGGCCACGTCCTCGATCGTGACCGGCCCGGGCCTGGCCAGCGGCTCATCGTCATCGTCGGCTTGGCTGATGTCGAAGTACGTGGACGCGACCGGTGTCTGGATGACCTCGTGCCCGGCCAGCGCGGCCCGCAGGGCGATATCGTCGCCCCGCCAGGCCATGACGATGGTGTCCCCCCGCGGCCGGGTCTGTTCATGATCCTTTACGCTGCCCGCGAATCCTTCGTCCCAGACCACAGCGCGGACGCCGAACCTGTCCGCCAGCATGTCCTCGACCCGCCGCAGGAAGTACGCGTACAGTGCCTCGTGGTCCGGCAGGTCGAGGGCACGCCGGTACTCTTCGACCCGGGGGCTGGCCCGCCAGTGGTCGAGCACGCACTCGTCCCCGCCGATATGCACGAAGTCCACTGGTACGGCGCCCAGCAGCTCGCCGAAGATATCTTCCAGCACGCCCAGCGTGGCCGGCAGCGGCGCCACGATCTGCGGGAAGACCCCCCATTCCGTGATCACCCGGTAGCGCCGGCCGCTGTCGGGGGCCAGCTCGGGCAGCGCGGCGAGCAACGCCGAGGCGTGACCGGGCACCTCGACCTCGGGGACGAGCTTGATCATGCGCTGCCGCGCGTACGCCGCGATCTCGGCGAGATCGTCGAGCGTGTAGTACCCCCCGTGCGGGGTGCCGTCGTAGGCGGCTGGCCGGGCGTGGAGCGGGCCGGTCAGCGTCTGCGGCCGGTGCGAGGCCACCTGCTGCAAGGCTGGATGGCGGTGGCTCTCGACCCGCCAGCCCTGGTCGTCGGTCAGGTGCAGGTGCAACCGGTTCAGCTTGTGGGCGGCCAGCATGTCGATGAAGCTGAGCACGGTGCGCTTGGGGAAGAAGTGCCTGGCCACATCCAGGTGCCCACCGCGCCACCGCAGCGCAGGCGCGTCCTCGATCTCCGCGCACGGCAGATCCCAGGCCGGCCCGGGGACAGGCGCGGTACGCCAGGCCTCGTCCGGCAGGAGCTGGCGCACGACCTGCGCCGCGTAGAAGGCACCAGCCGGATCGGCCGCCGCGATGTCGATCCAGTCCGGGCTGATGCGCAGCCGGTACCCTTCCGGCGGCCGGGCGGGCTCGATGCTGACTCTGGTCTCAGCCGGCGCCGTTGCTTGCTGCTGCGGCCAGGGCAGGGTAGTGAGGACCCGCCGGACAGCCTCGGCAGCGTCCCGCGCCCCCGGCCCGGCTATGACAGTGGTGTCCCTGCCGATCCCAAACCGTCCCGGCAGCGCGCGGACCCTGGCCGGGGACGGCAGCAGTGTCGCGAGCCGGTCTGACATGGCGCGAGGACTCCCCCTGGGCTGGCGTCAGCGAACTGCCTCGACGCTACGCTAAGGTGAGTACGCTCGCTGCGGCGGGCGCGTGCCTTCGGCACCGGGACGTGGCGCAGTTTGGTAGCGCACTTGACTGGGGGTCAAGGGGTCGCCGGTTCAAATCCGGCCGTCCCGACAGATGTTCGCAGGTCAGAAGAGGTTCCGGGTTTACGCGGGACCTCCTTTTGATCTTCGGGAGCCAAATGGGGAGCCACTCGACTAACAGTTCTCGGGGTTACGCCCGGGAACGGGCTCACGCGGACCTGGGCCGCTGCTTGCTGAGGATCTTGTCCATGGCCGTGGCGCCCTTGGTGAGCGCGGGCCTGATCTATAACGGTAGACGGTCTCGGTGACAGCGGTGCCGCTGTGGCCCATCAGGTCGCTGATGTCCTCGATGCGGACGCCGCTGGCGCTGAGAATGGAGACGAACGAGTGCCGCAGCTCCCGGGGTGCCCACTGTTCCCCGAGACCGGCGGCCTTGGTGATGGCGGCGAACTCACGGCGCACTTGCCAGCGGTCGAGCGAGGCGCCGTCCTCGCGACAGAACACCAGGCCATGATCCTGCCAGGCATCACCGGCGCTGAGCCGTTCGGCAGCCTGCCGCTTGCCGTGTTCCCTGAGCGCTTCGACGGCTCGCTTGGGCAGCTTGAGCACGCGCCTGCTCTGGCGGGTCTTGGTGTCGCCCTTGGCCCGTACGGACCGGTACACGGCCACTGTGCCCGCATCCGGGTCCACGTCGGCCCAGGTGAGCGCACGAGCTTCCTCGGTGCGGACCCCGGCCAGTAGGGACAGCACCACGTACGCCGCCAGGCGGTGCCCGCTTCCCGGGCCGACCTGGTCCAGGACTTGGACCGCCTGATCCAGGGTCATCGCCCGGGACGGACGGCCCTCCTGGCCCTCGGGGACGGTGATCAGGGTCGCGACGTTGCGCCGGACCTTGTCTCGGGCCTGGGCGTGCCGGATGGAGCGCTCCAGGATCTAGTGAACCAGCCGGAGCGTGCGGGTGGACAGTTCCTCCGCCCTGTCATCCATCCACCCGTCCAGCTCGTCGGCTGTGAGCCTCTTGAGCCTGGCCGCTCCGATGTAAGGGATCAGGTGGTGGCGGGCGACCGACCGGTAGTTGTCGATAGTCCCCTGGCCCTTGCCCTTCATGCCCTGGTCGAGGAAGTCGTTCGCGGCCTCCTGCACGGTGTAGTTCTCCGCCGCGGTGACGCCTGCCTCCAG
>DASZAD010000183.1:0-1537 GCA_035945415.1 Streptosporangiaceae bacterium | reverse complement strand
GCCCGCGATCCGGGCGTAGGCGTGGCCGGCCGCGCTCGCCCGGGCCATCCAGATCCACAGGGCGACCGCAATCGCCTCGATGACCGCCCCGGACACGACGCTGGCCACTTCGAGGCTGTGCACGTGAGCGGCGGTGTAGTGCGGATAGGCCTTCTTGATCGCCGTTTTCACGCTGTTCGCGCTGGCCAGGCCGATGATCAGCCAGATCGTGCTCAGCGCGGCACCGGCGTACATGAACTTGACCGCGTTCCGTACCGTAGTCGGCGGCTCCGGGCGAACCGGCTGCAACGGCGGCTCGGCTGACGCGGGGTATCGCTGGTACATCGGTGCTCCTTTTCCGCCCGGCTCCGCCAAGCATGACACCCACGCTCACCTGGCGGGCTGGTGGGTCACCCTCTGCGATTCGATAACAGCTCCTAGCCGAGTGACGGCAAAGCCTGGTCAAACCGCACATGCCACCGTATAGTCATCGACGATTAAAACGCGGTGGCGGGCGCAACGAAGCGGATCGCCGCCCGCATTATGCCGAGATAGGGGTCTACATGCGTCGTATCCAACGAACGGGCCTGCACACACTGATCGCGGGCTCGGCGATTGCGCTCGTGGCTGGGGTGAGCGGGCCAGCGCTGGCCGGGGCGCCCTCGTCGCACCCGGGGCCGGCGGGCCTGCTGCCAGCCATCCGGCACTCCACCATACAGCCCAACGACAATCCGGGCGGCGAAGGCCAGAACATACTCAACTCGGCGCAGCAGTTCGCGGCGGTCCGCACCGCGCCTGGGACCACGGTCAGCGCGAACGCGTTCGCCGCGGCCGCTGCCGCGGGCAACAGGCTGCCGCAGGTGAGCGGCAACTGGCAGGAGGTCACCACCCAGGTCTACAACCAGGACGCGGTGAACTACCGCGACCCGTTCTGGTCCAACTCCAGCGGCGGAAACGGCCTCGTCTCCGGGCGGATGACCGCGCTGGCGGTGGACCAGGGGGCTATCTACGCGGCCGCGGCCGCCGGCGGCATCTGGAAGTCGACCGACTCCGGGGGGCACTGGACGCCGGTGTTCGACCCGCAGAACGACCTGTCCATGGGCGCGCTGGCCGTCAACCCCGCCGACCACTCGATCTGGGCGGGCACGGGCGAGCCCAACACGAGCCAGGACTCCTACGGCGGTGACGGCGTCTTCCGGTCGGCCGACGGCGGCAAGACCTGGCAACTGGTCGGAAACGCCCTGTCCAACTACCTCATCTACCGCCTGACCTTCGACGGTCATGGGAACGTGTACGCGGCCACCAGCCAGGGCTTGCTCAAGCGCAGCGCGCTCGACCTGAAGGCCGACTGGACCACGGTGCTGAAGCCGGACCCGAACCCGGCCAACTCGCCTTACCGCACCTCGTTCATCACCGACGTGCAGGTGAAGCCGGGCACGAACGGCCAGGACGTCATCGCGGCGCTCGGCTGGCGCGGCGGCACACTGCCCACCGACACGCAGTTCAACGGCTTCTACGAGTCCACCGACGGTGGCAACACCTTCACCGAGGTGACCCC
>DASZAD010000182.1:0-12110 GCA_035945415.1 Streptosporangiaceae bacterium | reverse complement strand
TTCATGGCCTGAATTGATAGAAAGTCCCCATCGATCTTGGAGAACGACGGCCTGGCCCGGGTCCCGCGCTTCAGGTAGCCGGCTAGCCGCCTGCCATCGCGCCGACGACCAGGAAAGGCTCCGTCCCGGCGGCGACCGCCTCGGGGAGCGGGGAGTCGGGGGACTCGTGCGACAGGTCCTGCTCGCAGGCGTAGAACCGGATGAACGCCCGCCGCTTGCCCTGCGCGTGGTCCCGGATCGTGCCGCGCAGCATCGGATAGCGGGCCTCCAGCGCGTCGAGCACGGCCCGCTGGGTGACCAGCCCGGGGATGTCGAGCCGCACCTCGCCTTCGACCCGCGCCAGCGTCCGCAGGTGCGCCGGCAGCGCGACCCTGATCATGGCAACGTCTGGACTTCCACCGACAGGACGGCCGGAAGGTCGCGGACGATCGGCGCCCAGCTGTCGCCCGCGTTAGCCGACAGGTACACCTGGCCACCGGTGGTACCGAAGTAGATGCCGCACTCGTCCAGCGAGTCCACCGACATCGCGTCGCGCAGGACGTTCACGTAGCAGTCGCGTTGCGGAAGGCCGTCGGTCAGCGCCTCCCATTCGTTCCCGCCGGCGCGGCTGCGGTACACGCGCAGCTTCCCCTCCGGCGGGTAGTGCTTGGAGTCACTCTCGATCGGGATGACGAAGACCGTGTCCGGCTCGTGCGCGTGAACGTCGATCACGAAACCGAAGTCGCTGGGCAGGTTGCCGCTGATCTCCTGCCAGGACTCGCCTCCGTCGTCGCTGCGCATGACGTCCCAGTGTTTCTGCATGAACAGCACGTCCGGGCGGGAGGGGTGCCGGGCGATGCGGTGCACGCAGTGGCCGACCTCGGCATCGGGGTCGGGGATCCCGTCCGACTTCAGGCCGCGGTTGGCCGGCCGCCAGGTCTTACCGTCATCGTCGCTGGCGAACACGCCCGCGGCCGAGATGGCGGCGAACATACGGCCGCGCTCGGCGGGGTCCAGAACGACGGTGTGGAGGCACATGCCGCCCGCCCCTGGCTGCCAGAACGGCGCTGACGGGTGCTGGCGCAGGCTGGCGAGCTCCTGCCAGGTCTGCCCGCCGTCGTTCGAGCGGAACAAGGCGGCGTCCTCCACCCCCGCGTAGACCGTGTCCGGGTCGCTGAGCGAGGGCTCCAAATGCCAGACGCGCTTGAACTCCCAGGGCCGGGGGGTTCCGTCGTACCACAGATGCGTGCCCGGCTCGCCCTGGTAGGTGAACTCGTTTCCGGCCGGCGTCCAGGTCAGGCCGCCGTCGTCCGAGCGCTGGATCACCTGCCCGAACCAGCCGCTGGTCTGGGCCGCGTAGAGCCGGTCCGGGTCGGCGGGAGAGCCTTTGACGTGGTAGATATCCCAGCCGCCGAAGTGCGGCCCAGCGACCTCCCACCGCTCGCGCTTGCCGTCGGACGTCAGGATGAACGCTCCCTTGTGGGTCCCCACGAGTACCCGTACCGCCGTCATGACCAACTCCTCCCGTACGGTTCACCGGCAGCGTTCCTCCGCGACGACGCGGAGTCGCACCGGCCATGAAACCTGCCGGTCACCCGGGTGATCAGCCGTCCAGGCTGAGCACCATGGTGGGCCGGGCGATGATGTGGTCGGGCCGCAGCGGCCGCACCGCGGTGCCGATCGCGAAGAACTCCGTGGTGTGCGAGCCCCAGGTGTGGCTGTGCTGGCGTAGCTGCACGCCCACGATGCCCTCGGCGTGCAGCGCCTCGGCCTCGGCCTGCATCCGGCTCATCGCCAGCTCGCGCGCGTCGTACAGCGCCTGGGTGAACTGCTCGAGCTCGACGTTCTTGCCGATGTTGCCGAGCATGCCGCCGAGCCGCTGATGCGCGACGTGGTAGACGCAGGAGCCCATCACCATGCCCAGCGGCGCGTAGCCGGCCTGGACCAGGGTCCAGAAGTCCTGCCCGGACAGGTCGGAGGTGAACGGCTGGTTCTTGTTGTTGCGCCAGGTGGTGACGCCTCCGCCGCCGGCCCCGTCCTCCGCCTTCACCGCCGTGCCGACCGCGATGAACTCGGCGATGTCGTTGCCGAACTCCTTCATCTCCACGTCGAGCCGGACGCCGACGATCCCGTCCGCGCGTAGCTCGTCGGCCTCGGCCTCCATCCGGGTCATCGCCAGCTCGCGCGCGTGGTACATGGCCTGGGAGAGCACGTCGAGCTCCTGGTTCTTGCTCCAGCGGCCCAGCTGCAGTCCCACGTGGTAGATCGAGCTGCCCAGGACCAGGCCCAGCGGCCGGAAGCCGGCCTCGCGGACGAGCAGGAACTCGTTCACCGACAGATCGGAGGTGAAGATGGCCCCGGCCTTGCCCGGCTGTAGCTCGGCCAGCCGCCGCATGGCGTCTTGCGGCACGCCCGCCAGCGAGTGCTCAGGCCGCTCCCGCGCGGTCTCCGTATCTCTGCTCTGCTGCTCAGTCATCGCCCTCTCCCTGGCATTATGACCTGCCTGGCTTCTGTGGCGTGCTCCTGCCGCCGCGTGTCGTCCCCGTCATCGCTCCCCGTCCCCGTCAGCTGGTCCGCCCCAGCCGGACTCTGGCGGCCTGTCGTCGCTGCGGGTCGAGCGAGAGTATGGGCAGGCTGGGACGGGCCTGCTCCCGCCCGGCCGTCCGGCCGAACCTGGCGATGGCGGTCCCGATGAGCGTGACTTCGGCGATGTGGTCACGGCCGTGCTCCTGGGCCGGGCACTCGCGCTCGCGGATCCGCATGCTCATGCTGTTGATCACGACGCCTTCGGCCCCCCGGGCCCGCACGTCTTTCTCCAGCTGGATCCGTGCGTCATGACGGGCGTCGTTGACCAGCTCGGTGTAGCCGGTCACCTCGGCGTTGCCCGCCCCCCACCGGGTCTGTCCCCGGGTCAGCCAGTCGTCGTGCCGGGCGCCGATGGAAATGCCGAGGACCAGCCCGGCCGGCACCCAGCCGGTGGTGATCAGCTTGGCGAACTCCTGGCCGGACACGTCGGAGGTGAACGGCTGCGACGGCGGCGGCGCGCCCGGCGCCCTGACCGCCGTCCCGATCGCCTTGAACTCCAGGCCGCCGGCCGGGAAGGCGCCGATGCTCAGCAGCACGCCGACGACCCCGTGGCCGCCCAGCTCGGCGCACTCGGCCAACATCCGGGCTATCGCGGCGCGGCGCGCGCTGTACATGGTCTGCACCAGCCCGCTGAACGAACCGTAACCCCCCTGGCTGGAGACCTGCGTGACGCTGCGGTAAGGGACGGCGAACCCGCCGTAGCCTGCCCAGGAGCCTGGGCAGCCGTATCCGCCGGTGTAGCCGATGTTGTACACGGCCGCGCCGAGCACCTGACCGGCCGGCTCGAAGCCGACGCCGCGGATGGCGGCGAACTCGTCCGTGGACAGCGCCGATCCCCAGGTGCCGCTACTGCGGATCTCCGCCATCCGCGCTTCCGCCGCAGGAGGCAGCGGGTCATGGGAGTGCCCGTGGGTCAACGCCAGCCCCTCTCGCCGCTGCCCATACCCTATCGGTAGGCCCTATTCGCCGGCCGAGTCCCACTCCTCGTTGCGCCGGCGCACGGTCTCCAGGGCGCTCGCGGCCGCTTCTCTGGTGGGGTACGGGCCGAGCCGGTCCTTACCCGGGCAAGGCCCGTCCTCGGGCTCGACGGTCTGGTGTATCAGGCAGAAGTACCAGCGCTGGTTCTCGTTCATGCCCATTAGACTCCCATCACATGGCGACTTTGCTCCAGCCAGGCAGGCTTTCTCCGCTACGAGTGGTGCCCGCGCACATCCCGCGGCCAGAGTACGTCGGCAGGAAGCGGCCGACGCTCGGCGAGCCTGACGTCAAGGACGCCGCCACCATCGAGCGGATGCGGGTGGCCGGCCGCATCGCCGCCCAGGCGCTGGAGGAAGTGGGCCGCCACGTGGCGCCCGGCGTCACCACCGACGAGCTGGACCGGGCCGGGCACGACTTCCTTGTCGCCCGTGACGCCTACCCGAGCACGCTGGGCTACCGCGGCTACCCCAAGTCCCTGTGCACATCGCTCAACGAGGTCATCTGCCATGGCATCCCCGATGACACGGTGATCGCCGACGGCGACATCGTCAACGTGGACGTCACCGCCTACATCGGCGGCGTGCACGGCGACACCAACGCGACGTTCTGCGCGGGGGACGTGGACGAGGAGTCGCGGCTGCTGGTGGAGCGCACCCGGGAGGCGATGATGCGAGGGGTCCGTGTCGTCGCCCCGGGCCGCCCGCTGAACGCGATCGGGCGGGTGATCGAGTCGTACGCCCGCCGGTTCGGCTATGGGGTGGTACGCGACTTCACCGGGCACGGCATCGGCACGACGTTCCACTCCGGCCTGGTCGTCCCGCATTTCGACGACCCGGACAACGACGTGACCATGGAGCCGGGGATGACGTTCACGATCGAGCCGATGCTCACCCTGGGCACGATCGACTACGACGTCTGGTCCGACGGCTGGACCGCGGTCACCAGGGACCACAAGCGCACGGCCCAGTTCGAGCACACGGTCCTGGTCACCGACACCGGCTACGAGATCCTCACCCTTCCGTAGGGCTGACGCCGGGCCGCGGCTGGGGGCGCAGCAGGACGCCGGGGTTCAGGATTCCGTGCGGGTCGAGGGCTGCCTTGGCGCCGCGCAATACCATCTCGAACGGTGCGGGTCGCTGTCGTTCATACCAGGGCATGTGATCGCGGCCGACAGCGTGATGGTGCGTGATCGTGCCCCCGGCCCTGAGCACGGCGTCGCTGGCCGCGCTCTTGATCGCGTCCCACTGCTCGACCTCAGCGCCCCTTCGTACGGGGGCGATCACCGTGTAGTACGGGGCCGGCCCGTCCGGATAGGCGAACGCCAGCCTGCACGTCACCAGGGCCTGCCCGCATTCGCGGCGTGCCGCCTCCCGCGTCGCGGCCAGCACCTCCTGGTGGAAGCGCGGGAACGCGTCCCAGGTGATGGCGCTTTCGAACGTCTCGGCCAGCACTCCCATCGCCGGGTAGACGTTGCGCAGGTAGGGCATCCGCAGGAATGCCTCCCGCCACCGCTCCCCCGCCACCGGTTTGCTTGTCTCCCGGTCCGGGTCGTCGGTGCTGGTGATCCGGTCCCGCTGGCCGCCGTGCCTGGCGGCGATCTGCAGGGCGGTCCGTAGCCAGGCGCTGACCGGGTGAACGGCCGACTCGAAGCCGAGGAACAGCAGCGCCTGGGCTCCGTCGCCGCCCGCCACCAGGGCGGCCTCGGCCGGGTCGAGCAGCCGGCACCCAGCCGGGTACAGGCCGGCACCGGCGATCTCCCGCACGGCATCGGCGCCGGCCTGCAGCGACGAGAAGCGGACGGTGGCCGAGGCCCGGTGCACCGGCGGCCGCTGCACCCGCAGCCACACCTGGGTGATCACGCCCAGCGTGCCCTCCGAGCCGAGCATCAGCCGGTCCGGTGAGATCCCCGCGCCCGAGCCCGGCAGCCGCCGCGACTCCCACCGGCCGGCCAGGGTGACGGCCCGGATGGACTCGACGAAGTCGTCGATCCTGGTGTGCAACGTGGCGTAGTGCCCGCCGGCCCGGGTGGCGACCCATCCGCCCACGGTGGAGAACTGCCAGGACTGCGGGAAGTGCCGCAGGGTGCGGCCGCTGGCGGCGAGCTGGGCGTTGAGCGCGGGCCCGGTCACGCCGGCTTCGACCAGGGCGGCGCCGGAGGTGCCATCTACGTCGAGGACCCGGTCCATCAGGCCGAGGTCCAGCGACACGGCCCCGGAGTACCCCCCGCCGACATCGGGCTCCACCCCGCCGGTCACGCTCGTCCCGCCACCGTACGGGATGACCGCCGCCCCCTCGGCATCGCACCACTCCAGCAGCGCTTCCACGTCCCGCTCGCCGCGCGGCCTGGCGACCACGTCGGGGACGTGATCGAACCGCCCCCGGAACGCCCTGATCAGATCCCGGTAGGACTGGCCGTGCGCGTGCGAGGCCCGGTCGTACGGAGTCTGCGAGCAGATCCCGGCCAGACCGGACGGCGGGGACAGGCGCGGCGCGGGCAGCTTCACCCGCTCCAGCGGTACGGGCTCCTCCAGGTCACCGGCGTCGCCGAAGCCCAGCACGGCCGCCATCCCCGCGGCGGTGGAGCGCAGCACCTCAGTCGTGGGCGTCTCGTCCTGGTAACCCCACGCCCAGTGGCTGCGCCGTCTTGGCTCCTGGTCGATGCCTTACCCTTATCACGCCCGGCCTTCGTCCCGCCGCCCGGGCGGCTGGGCTGGGCTCATGGCCGCTGCCACTGCGGCTTGCGCTTCTCGAGGAACGCGCGCATCCCCTCGCGGGCGTCCGGCAGCTGGCTGGTGGCGGCCATCACCTCGATCGCGTAGGCGTAGGCCTTGGGCTGGTCCAGGTCGATCTGGGCGTACAGCGCCTGCTTGCCGATGCCCTTGCTCTGCGGCGACCCCTGGGTGACGCGCTCCAGCAGGTCACCTACGGCGGAGTCGAGCTGCGACGCGGGCACCACCCGGTTGACCAGGCCCCAGTCCAGCGCGGTCCGGGCGTCGATGACCTCGCCGGACAGCGCCATTTCGGCTGCCCGCTTACGCCCGATGTTCCTGGCGATGGCCACCATCGGGGTATGGCAGAACCAGCCGCCCTTGCCGCCCGGGGCGGCGAAGCCAGCGTCCTCGCTGGCCACGGCCAGGTCGGCGCTGGCGACGAGCTGGCAGCCCGCCGCCGTGGCCAGGCCGTGCACCCGCGCCACCACGGGCTGGGGGACCTGCTGGATCAGCGTCATCAGCTCGGTGCAGGTCATCAGCAGCGAGCGGACCGCCGGCAGATCGGCGTCGGCGACGTCGGCGAAATCGTGCCCGGCGCTGAAGACCGGCCCGTTGCCGGCCAGCACGATGCCAGTCGCGTCGCTGTCGCCGGCCTGCGTGAACGCCGCGATCAGCTCCCGCATGTGCCCCAGAGACAGGGCGTTGCGCCGCCGCGGGCGGTTCATCGTGATGGTGGTGAACTCGCCGGACCGCTCGACCAGGACGTGCTCGAACTCCATGGCCGCCTCCTTCTCCAAGACGCAGCCTACGTCGGCCGTTGTGGATGAGCGATCGGCAATGATGCGCTCCGTAGCCAGGTCGCGGTGGCCGGGTCACGACCCTGACCCAGCCACCTCTGACCAGAGGTGGCTAACAGGCTGGCCGAATAGTCTGTCTGTTCATGACCGTGAACCTTGACCCAGCGGCCCGGCAGCTGGCTGACCTGGTGGCGCAGGTATCCGACGATGACCTGGCCAAGCCGACCCCCTGCCCGGCCTACACGGTAGGCGATCTGATCGACCACATCGGCGGGCTCACGCTCGCCTTCACCGCCGCCGCGAGCAAGGAAACCGGCGGCTGGAACGAGCACGAGCCCTCCGGTGATGCCTCCCGCCTGGACGCCGGCTGGCGGGCCCGGATCCCGAGAGATCTCGCTGCGCTCGCGGCGGCCTGGCAGCGGCCCGGCGCGTGGACCGGGATGACCAGGATCGCGGGTTCGGACACCCCGGCAGAGATGACCGGGCTCGCCTGCGCCGACGAACTGGTCGTGCACGGCTGGGACGTGGCCCGGGCGACGGGCCGGCCGTACGCGGTCGATCCGGACGCGCTGGAGGCCGCGCACACGTTTCTCGGGTACTTCGCCAGCCCGGACGCGCCGGCTGGTCCGGACGTGGCCTTCGGTCCCTCGCGGCAGGTCCCTGACGACGCGCCGCCGCTCGACCGCGTGATCGCCCTGGCCGGCCGGGACCCCCGCTGGCTCTCAGGCTGATGCGGTCACCGCTGGGCTGTCACTGCCCCGGGGAGGCTGGTCTCCCCGGGGCTGGCGGGTTCTGGCCGGGTCGTTCCGGTCAGTGGGTGATGGAGTAGCGCACCGAGCCGTCAGGTGCCTGGATGAGCTGGATGACGTAAGAGGTGCCCGTGGCGGCGTGCGGTGCGGCTGCCGAAGATGAGGCACCGAGCCTGAGGCTAAGCCGCCCTCGACCTGAACGGTATTGGGCTTAGGCCGGGTCCGTAGATCTTCAGCAGCGCCGGGATCTACGGGACCCGGCCTAGTTGTGCCACTGGTACTGGCGCCAGTACGGGCCGTTCCCCGACTGCCAGTTGCGGCGCAGGTTCCGGCGAAACCGCGCTGCCATGACGATCCCGGTCACGCTGACCGCCAGGAACATCACCAGAAGGAACTGGAAGAAGGCGAAGAACACCCAGCCTGCGCCGGGGAGCAGCAGCGAGGCGATCAGCGCGAAGACCACCAGTGGCAAGAGCCGCGGCCCGCGGCGGAAGACTCCTACCGGAAACCCGCCCCGGGGCCCGCCCGGCCTGCCCCACGGAACAGCCGGGCCGGCCTGTTGCACCGGCGAGGGACCGGGCAGGTCGGTCAGCACGCGCCGCAAGTCTCCTGCGGTTTTCGCGCTGAGCGCCGCCGTGATCCGCTCGTCCAGCTCTTCGGAGCTGATCCGGCCTTGGGCGAAGTGCTCGCGAAGCCGGGCCGCTACCTCTTCCCGGTCCGCGTCCGAAACCCTTATACGATCGTCCATTGTCCTGCCGCCCTGTCCATATTTCCTTGTCTATATTTCCTGCTCGCCGGCGTCCGGTTCGTCCGCGCCCTCGTCGTCGGCGAGGATCCGGTAGAGCGCGCGCCTGGTCTGCTCCAGCAGCCGCTCGGCGGCCCGTACCTGCTCGGGCGTCCCCGCGTGGGCGAGCTGCATGATCCCGCCACCCAGCCGGGCCGCCTCGGCGAGCAGGCCGGGCAGCTGCCAGGCTTCCTGCTGAGCCTCCGACTCCCACGCGCCGCGTGCCATGTCTGGGTTCTGCTCCACGTACTCGCGGCCGGCGTCGGTCAGGCTGTAGGTGCGGCGGCCGCCCGACTCCTCCCCCACGACCAGGCCCTCGTCAGCGAGCTGGGATAGCGCGGGATAGACCGCGCCCGGGCTCGGCCGCCAGGCACCGCCGCTGCGCTCCTCGATGTCGGACATGATCTGGTAGCCGTTGCGAGGGCCTTCGCGCAGCAGGGCCAGGATCGCGGCCCGCACGTCGCCGCGGCCGGCCTTCGGTCCCTTCTGGGCCCACGGTGGCTTCTGCGGGCCAGGCGCTCCCGGCCACCAGCCGCCCCACGGCCCGCCAAAGCCGCCGCCCCAGTGCCCGGCGCCCCTGTGGCTCTCGGTCTTGCGCTGCCACGACTCGCCGTGCCAGGGGCCGCCGCCCCCCATAGCCGCGAAGCCGCGCCAGTGACCGGCGCCCTTCTTGGCCGCCAGGCCGCGCCAGATCTGGCCCAGTGAGCCCAGCAGGTCGCCGCCGCATTCGAATGAGCCCGGGCCAGCCTTCTCAGCGCCCCAGCCTGCTCCCGCCATCATCTGCCCCTCGCCTCTCACGATACGATCACGATATATCGTCAGAGTAGGTCGTGACTCCGTCTTCGTCAAGTTATAACTCGATGAGACCGCGGACAGTTCCTGATCCCCGAGGAGATGCTGCTCACCTTGGCCGTACGGGCCGTACGGAACTACGATCCCTGCATGACCTGCTTGACCATTTCCGCAGGGAGCGCAGATGAGTAAGGCATCGACAGCGGATGGGAAGGCTGGCGCCGGGCACGCCACCCGGCCGGTCAAGCTACCCCGGAAGATCTACGAGAAGGAGCTGTTCCGGCTCCAGGCACAGCTGGTGAAGCTCCAGGAGTGGGTGCGGGCCGAAGGCGTCCGCCTCGTGGTGGTGTTCGAGGGCAGAGACGCGGCCGGCAAGGGAAGCACGATCAAGCGGGTCACCGAGTATCTCAACCCGCGCGTGGCGCGGATCGCCGCCCTGCCCGCGCCCACCGAGCGGGAACGCTCGCAGTGGTACTTCCAGCGCTACATCGCGCAGCTGCCCGCGGCCGGCGAGATCGTGCTGTTCGACCGGAGCTGGTACAACCGGGCCGGGGTCGAGCACGTGATGGGGTTCGCCACCAAGGAGGAGTACAGCCGGTTCCTTCACCAGTGCCCCATCTTCGAGCGGCTGCTCGTCGAGGACGGCATCCTGCTGCGCAAGTACTGGTTCTCGGTCAGCGACGAGGAGCAGGAGCGGCGCTTCCGGTCCCGCCACGATGACCCGATGCGCCGCTGGAAGCTGTCGCCGATGGATCTGGAGTCCATCACCCGGTGGGAGGACTACTCGCGCGCCAAGGACGAGATGTTCGTGCAGTGCGACATCCCGGAAGCGCCTTGGTACGTGGTAGACAGCGAGGACAAGAGGCGCGCCCGGATCAACATGATCGCCCACCTGTTGAGCACGCTGGCCTACCACGATGTGCAGCCGCCGCCGCTGAAACTGCCGCCCCGGCCGAAGTCCCAGGGCTACGTGCGGGCGCCCATGGAGTCACAGACGTTCGTGCCCGACCACGCCGCCTCACTGCTGGCCTAGCTCAGGCGCTGACCCACGCCTCGGTGCGTTCCCACAGGGCACGGGCCAGCTCGGAGGTGGCAGCCTTGCTCGGTTCGCGCTCGCGGCAGTCGTCGTAGAAACGGCCGGTGACTCCCGCCACCGCGTCGGAGGTGGCGCAGTACAGTGAGGTCCGGGCGCCTTGCTCGGGCGAGAGCATCCGCAGCTTGATCAGCGGACGGACTGGCCACGGGATCCGCCGCCAGATGTCGGAAGCCACCACGCCAGGGTGCAGGGAGTAGGTGGTGATCCCCCGCTCCCGGACGCGCCGGGCCAGCTCGGTCGAGAACAACACGTTGGCCAGCTTGGAGACGGCGTACTCGCGCATCCCGGTCAGGCTGGCGGTCGGCCGCCGCACCGCGTCGAAATCGATGCCCCTGGCCTGGTAGTGCGCGTCGCTGGCCACGGTGACCACCCGCGCCGGCGCGCTGGCCGCCAGCCGGTCCAGCAGGGCCAGCGTCAGCGCGAAGTGGCCGACATGGTTGATGCCGAAGGCCAGCTCGAACCCGTCGGCGGTGAGTCCCCGCTGCCCGCCCTCGCCAGCGTTGTTGATCAACACGTGCAGCGGCTCATCCCGCGCCAGGAACTCCTGCGCGCACCGGCGCACCGACGCCAGATCCGCCAGATCCAGGGACAGGAGCACGACCCCGTCGTTGCCGGTGGCCGCCTTGATCTCCGCGACCGCCCGGCGGCCCTTCTCCTCCGAGCGGCAAGCCACATAGACCCGGCCGCCCCGTTCGGCCAGTCCGGCCGCCGTGGCCCGCCCGATCCCGGTGTTGCCCCCAGTGACCAGGAACGTCCGCCCGGCCAGCTCACTCTGCGCGGCAGTCATGAGGAAGTTCTATCTCATGAGGGCCCGCCAGGTATGCGGGCTGCCGTGGGTCCTGCGCCGAACTGGTCTAGCGCGCGCGGTGAACCGGATGGCAGCCCGGTCAGGCCGGCCCGGTCAGGCCAGCCCGGTCAGGCCGGCCCGGTCAGGGGCTCGAGCAGTTCGGCGACGGCCTCCCGGCCGTGTTGGCGGGCGCTTTCCAGTGGCGTCGCGCCCCATTCGCTGCGGATGTTCGGGTCGGCGCCCAGCCCCAGCAACAGCCGGGCCATCTCGACGTCGCCGGTCTGGGCCGCCTCGTGCAGCGGCGTGAACCACTGCTGTTCGAGCGGGATGTCGAGGCGGCCACGGGCGTTCACGTCGAAGCCGAGCTCGGCCATCAGCGCGATGGCATCGAGCTTGCGGCCGGATGCCGCCCAGGCCATCAGGCCGGGTCGCCGCTCGCGCGCCTCGGGGGCGTAGGCCCGCAGCCGCGTCACGGTGTCCCGATCTCCGGTCAGGACGGCGGCGATCAGCGAGTTGACCTCGTCGAGCGCCGGCCGGGCGGCGCCGTGGGCGACCAGCCAGCCGGCCAGCTCGGGGTACCCGCTCAGCTTCGCCAGCTCGGCCGGGGTGAGCCCGTCGGAGTTCCGCAGCGCCGTCGGTCGCCCGCCCGGGGCTGCGTACGGCGTGCGGAAGTCGACGCCGTGCCCCACCAGCAGCCGGACCCGGTCTCTCATGTCGTGCACGATCGCCCACCACAGCTGCCCGCGCAGCATCTCCCGCGGCGAGTCGGCCTTGTCCCCGAACCGCGCCGCCCACGGCCCGCCGTCCCCGCGGCCGAGACCGTGCTCGAACAGCAGCACCAGGTGCCGGTC
>DASZAD010000181.1:0-7026 GCA_035945415.1 Streptosporangiaceae bacterium | reverse complement strand
CTTGTTCATGATCGATGGGGAGTTTCTACCAGTCCCGGCCATAAAAGTCCCCATCGATCTTGACTGGGATCGCCGGTCCGCCGCCCTGTCGGCCGGGCCGATGTAGCCAGTCACGAACTAGCGCCGGAGAGCTCAGCCGGAGAACTCAGCCAGCGTTCGCTCGGCCTCTTCCAGCCAGGACTGCCGGGCCGCCAGGGCTTCGGCGGCCTGCTGCTCCGCCTTGGCGTCGCCGTTCTCCCTGGCCCGGGCGAGCTGCGCTTCGAGCTGCTCGATCGCCGTCCTGATCTGCGCCACGGTGCCCTCGGCGCGGGCCCGGGCCTCGGGGTTGGACCGGCGCCACTGCGTGTCCTCCGCCTGGCGCAACGCGTCCTCGACCCGCCTCAGCCCCGACTCCAGCCGGTCCCTGGACTCGCGCGGCACCGGGCCGGTCTGCTCCCACCGCTCCTGGATGGACCGCATCACGGCCCGGGCCGCCCGCAGGTCGGTCGCTGGCAGCAGCGCCTCCGCCTCCTCCAGCAGCCTCGCCTTCACCGCCGCGTGCTCGCGCAGCTCCGCCTCCTTGGCGGAATACACCGCGGACCTGGCCTGGAAGAACTGGTCCTGAGCGGCCTTGAACCGGGTCCACAGGGCCTCCTCTTCGGCCCGCCCGGCCCGCCCGGCCTCCTTCCATGACCGCATCAGCTCGCGGAAGGCGCTGGCCGTCGCGCCCCAGTCGGTCGAGGACGCCAGCTCCTCGGCTTGGGTGACCAGCTTCTCCTTGCGGGCCTTGGCCGTCTCCCGCTCCTCCTCCAAGCCGGCGAAGTACGCCTTGCGCCGCTTGGTGAAGGCGTTGCGGGCCGCGGAGAACCGCTTCCACAGCGCGGTCTCGATGGCGCGGTCGGCGTGCGGGGCCGCCTTCCACTCCTCCAGGAGCTGGCGCATCCGCTCCCCGCTCACCTTCCAGTGCGTGGCCTCCGCCACGATCCGCTCGGCCTCGACGACGATGCGCTCCTTGACGTCCTTCGCCTCGTGCCTGGCCTGCTCACGGGCCGCCCGCGCCTCCTCGCGCCGGTTGTCCACCAGGCCCCCCAGCGCCTGCAGCCGGGCCGCGAGCCCGTCGAGGTCACCGACCGCACGCGCCTCCCTGACCGTCCGCAGCAGCCGCTCGATGCTGGCCTGGGCCTGGCCGGGAGACAGGTCGGTGGACGCGATCCGCTGTTCGAGCAGGACGACCTCGGTCTCCAGCGCGGTGAACTTGCGCTGGAAGAAGGCCAGGGCCTCGTCGGGACTGCCCGCCTGCCACGAGCCGATGACCCGCTCACCCTCGGTGGTACGAACGAAGACAGTGCCGTCGGCGTCTACCCGGCCCCACGGATCGCTGGCGGTGCTCACCCCACGAACCTCCTGCCCGCCTGGCTGTTGGCCGCTTGCCGGGTCAGCCCTCCGGCCCGCCCGGCCGCGCGCCCTTAGCTAACTGATCTGAACTCTCTCGATGGTGACCTGCTCGTTCGGCTTGCCGCCGCCCGCCTGACTGCTGTTGTCGTTGCCAGCCTCGGCTACTTTCCTGACGATATCCAGACCTTTGACGATCACGCCAAAGGGTGTGTAGGTGGGTGACAGCACGCCGGGCGCGTAGACCATGAAGAACTGGCTTCCGTTGGTGCCGGGTCCGGCGTTGGCCATGGCCACCGTACCGGCCGGGTAGGTGGCTCCCTTGGTGTTCTCGTCGGCGAACTTGTACCCGGGCCCGCCGCTGCCGGTGCCTGTCGGATCGCCGCACTGCAGCACGTAGATCCCGCTGCTCACCAGCCGCGGGCAGGGGGTGCTGTTGAAGTAGCCCTTCCGCGCCAGGTACACGAACGAGTTCACCGCGCACGGTGCCCGGCTGTTCAGCAGGTCGATCACGACGCTGCCCCGGTTGGTCACCAGCGTCGCCTGATAGGACGCCTTGGTGTCAGGGGCGGCCGGGGGCAGGCCCACCGGCCGGGCCGCGTGCCCGGACGGGGTGTAGGTGCAGTGCGTCGCGGGCGGCGTCGGGGGCGGCCCGGTAGGCACCTGGGCCAGCGGCGAGGCGGCCGGGATCGAGACGGGCTTGGTGGTGCTGGGCGCCGGCGACGGGGTCGAGGCGGCGGCCTTGTGGGCCGGGCCGGTGCTGAACAGGAAGTACGCTCCGACCGCGATGGCGACGACGGCTGCCGCCGACCCTCCGATCGCGCCTCTTTGCCGCAGCCTCCTGGCCCGCTCCATCCGCCGTGTCTGCTGGCGCTCGTACCTTTCGCGCGCGAGCTTGCGCTGGCGTTCCTTGTTCCCCGCCACGAGTATGTGCCTTCCCGATCCATATCTTGCCGCGACCAGTGAACTTCGCGAATGCTACCCGGTGAAGTCACCGTACCGGCGGTCCCGTTACCGGTTCGGTAACCTTGGGCGTCGGTGCGGTGCCGGTCACGGCGCTGCCGGAGAGAGGACGAGCGTGCTGGTCGCCGGGTTCCCCGCGGGATCGTTCGGGACGAACTGCTTCATCGTGGCGCCGGGCGAGGGCGAGGAATGCGTCGTCATCGACCCGGGACAGGACGCCGTACCCGGCATCGAGGAGCGGCTGCGGCAGCACCGGCTGCGGCCGGTCGCGGTGCTGCTGACCCACGGCCACCTCGATCACATCTGGTCCGTGGTGCCGGTGTGCGGGGCGAAGGGCATTCCCGCCTACATCCATCCGGGCGACCGGGCGCTGCTCAGCGATCCGGCTCGCGGGCTGCCCCCGGGCGCGGGGGAGCTCCTGCTGGGCGGGCTGGCGTTCAGCGAGCCCGACGACGTGGCCGAGCTGGCCGACGGGATCACGCTGCCGCTGGCCGGGCTGGAGTTCACGGTGGACCACGCGCCCGGTCACACGCCCGGCTCGGTGACGTTCCGGCTGCCGGCGGCGGACGATCCGGCCGAGCTGGCCGGCCTCCTGTTCTCCGGAGACCTGCTGTTCGAGGGGTCGATCGGGCGCACCGACCTGCCCGGCGGCGACTACCGGACGATCCTGGACAGCCTGGCCCGGGTCTGCCTGCCGCTGCCGGACGAGACCGCGGTGCTGCCCGGGCACGGCCCGCCGACTACGATCGGCGCGGAGCGCGCGTCCAACCCGTATCTGGCACCGCTCGCCGGCAACACACGAGGAAGGCAGAGATCGGGATGATGCGGACGCACCGGGCCGGGGAGCTGCGTGCCCGCGACGCTGGCCAGCGGGTCACGCTGGCCGGCTGGGTGGCACACCGTCGCGACCACGGCGGCGTGGTGTTCATCGACCTGCGGGACGCGAGCGGCCTCGTTCAGGTGGTGCTGCGCGAGGAAGATGTCGCCCACGACCTGCGGGCCGAATACTGCGTCCGGGTCACCGGCGAGGTGCGCACAAGGCCCGAGGGCAACGAGAACCCCGAGCTGCCGACCGGCGAGGTCGAGGTCAGCGCCGATGCGCTGGAGGTGCTGAGCGAGGCCGCGCCGCTGCCCTTCCCGATCGAGGGCAGCGCTGAGCTGAACGAAGAGCTCCGGCTGCACTATCGCTACCTGGACATCAGGCGGGCGGAGGTGGCCGAGGCGCTGCGGCTGCGGTCCCGCGCGACCTACCTGGCCGCCGACGTGATGCGCTCGCACGGCTTCGTCCAGGTGGAGACCCCCTACCTGACCAGGTCCACCCCGGAGGGGGCCAGAGACTTCCTGGTGCCGGTCCGGTTGCGTCCCGGCTGCTGGTACGCCCTGCCGCAGTCACCGCAGCTGTTCAAGCAGCTCCTGATGGTGGGCGGCCTGGAGCGGTACTACCAGCTCGCCCGCTGCTTCAGGGACGAGGACTTCCGGGCCGACAGGCAGCCGGAGTTCACCCAGATCGACCTGGAGATGAGCTTCGTCACCCGGGACGACGTGCTCGGTGTGGCGGAGGACCTCATCGAGCGGCTGTGGGCGGACATCGCCGGCTACCGCGTCCCGCGGCCCATCCCGCGGATGACCTACGCCGAGGCCATGCGCCGGTTCGGCTCCGATAAGCCGGACCTGCGGTTCGGCTGCGAGCTCGCGGACCTGACCGGGTTCTTCGCCGGGACCGGCTTCGGCGTGTTCGCCAACGCCGCCCACGTGGGCGCCGTGGTCATGCCCGGCGGCGCGGCGCAGTCCCGGCGGGAGCTCGACGGCTGGCAGGAGTGGGCGCGCTCGCGCGGCGCCCGCGGGCTGGCCTACGTGCTCCTCGACGCCGGGGGCGAGGTCGCCGCGTCCGGACCGGTGGCCAGGCACCTGTCTGACGACGAGCGGGCCGGCCTGCCCGGTGCGACCGGCGCGGGAGCGGGTGACTCCGTGTTCTTCGCCGCGGGCACCGCTGACGCGGCCCGGTCGCTGCTCGGCGCGGCCCGCCTGGAGATCGGCCGCCGCTGCGGGCTGATCGACCGCTCGGAGTGGGCCTTCACCTGGGTGGTGGACGCGCCGATGTTCGAGGAGGACGGCCGCGGCGGCTGGACCGCCATGCACCACCCGTTCACCGCGCCGCTATCCGAGTGGGCGGACAAGTTCGACGGCTCGCCGGAGAGCGCGCTCGCCGACGCCTATGACATCGTGTGCAACGGAAACGAGATCGGCGGCGGCTCGATCCGAATCCACCGCGCTGACATGCAGCGCAAGGTGTTCGACGTGATCGGGCTGTCGGCTGAGGAGGCGGTCGTCCAGTTCGGCTTCCTGCTCGAGGCGTTCAGGTACGGGCCGCCGCCACACGGCGGGATCGCCTTCGGCTGGGACCGGATCGTCGCCCTGCTGGCCGGCAGGGACACCATCCGCGACGTGATCGCGTTCCCCAAGGCCGCCTCCGGGCTCGACCCGCTGACCGGCGCCCCCACCCAGATCACGCCCGCCCAGCGCGCCGAGGCCGGCATCGACGCCCCGCCGCCTGGTTAGCAGGCCGGCCAGACTCTCCGGCACCCCGCCGCCGGCGGCACGGCGGGTAGGGTCAGGCCGTGGGCCACAGCGGGCAGCCGGACAGCCTGTTCGACGCGGCCGGGGACGAGGCCGCCCGCGCGGCCGCGCCGCTGGCCGTGCGGATGCGGCCGCGGACCCTGGCCGAGGTCATCGGCCAGCGGCACCTGATCGGCGAGGGCACGCCGCTGCGGAACCTGGCCGAGCACGACGCGCCGATGTCGCTGCTGCTGTGGGGGCCGCCGGGCACCGGCAAGACCACGCTGGCGCACGTGCTGAGCCGGACCACGCGCCGGGAGTTCGTCGAGCTGTCCGCGGTCACGGCCGGGGTCAAGGACGTGCGTGCCGCGATCGACGTGGCCCGCCGCCAGATCGGCCTGACCGGCGGGCAGACCCTGCTGTTCATCGACGAGGTGCACCGGTTCAACAAGGCGCAGCAGGACGCGCTGCTGCCCGCGGTGGAGAACCGGTGGGTCTCGTTCATCGGGGCCACCACGGAGAACCCGTTCTTCTCCGTGGTCGGGCCGCTGCTGTCCCGGTCGCTCCTGCTCACCCTGGAGCCGCTGTCCGACGAGGACCTGGTCGCGGTGATCGACCGGGCGCTGGTGGACGAGCGCGGGCTGGCCGGCGCGGTGACCCTGGCCCCCCCGGCCAGGGAGCACCTGGTGCGGCTGGCCGGCGGGGACGCGCGGCGGGCCCTGACCTACCTGGAGGCGGCGGCGCTGGGGCTGCCGGAGCCTCGGCTCGCGCCGGGCGGAGGGACGATCGACGTCGCGACGCTGGAGCGAGCGGTGGACCGGGCTGCCGTCCGCTACGACCGCGCCGGCGACCAGCACTACGACGTGATCAGCGCGTTCATCAAGAGCATCCGCGGCAGCGACGCCGACGCCGCGCTGCACTACCTGGCCCGGATGATCGAGGCCGGGGAGGATCCGAGGTTCATCGCCAGACGGCTGATCGTGCACGCCAGCGAGGACATCGGGCTCGCCGACCCGTCCGCGCTGCAGGCGGCGGTGGCGGCGGCGCAGGCGGTCGAGTTCGTCGGGCTGCCCGAGGCCAGGATCAACCTCGCCCAGGCGGTCATCCACCTGTCGCTCGCGCCGAAGTCCAACGCGGTGATCAAAGCGATCGGCGCGGCGGACGCCGACGTCAGGGCGGGCCTGGCCGGGCCGGTGCCCGCGCACCTGCGCGACTCCCACTACGCGGGCGCGCAGCGGGTCGGACACGGGCAGGGCTACCTGTACCCGCACGACTACTCCGACGGCATCGTCGGGCAGGGCTACGCGCCGGATGCCATCGCCGGCCGCCGCTACTACGAGCCGTCCCGGCACGGCGCCGAAGCCCGGCTGGCCGACCGGTCCGAGCGGATCAGAGCGGCCCTCGGCAAGCCGGAGCCGCCGCAATCGCCGGAGCCGCCAGAGTCGCCGCAGCCGCCGGAGCCGCCGGAATCGCCGGAGCCGCCAGAGTCGCCGCAATCGCCGGAGCCGCCGGAGCCGCTGCAATCGCCGGAGCCGCCGGAGCCCGGCGCCCGGCCATCAGGCCGAGGGTCGGGGTCTTCCTGAGCGGACGCGTCGTTCGCGGTAAGGTCAGGCGGGTGAGGGAGCAGGCAGGTAAGCGTGAGCGCGGGTGAGCTGGCCGCGCTGATCGCTGCGGCGTTCTGGGCGGCCGGCGTGTGCGTGGCGGCGTACGTGCTCATCAAGCTGGCCCGCCTGCTGACTGCGGCCACCAGCTTTCTCACCGGGATGCGGGAGAGCACCGGCACCCTCATCGACCAGGCGCAAGCTGCGATCGACCGGACCCGTGAGCAGCTCGACCGGACGGACGCCATCACCGCGAACATGGACCAGGTGAGTGCGGACGTCGCGGAGCTGACCGAGCACGTGAGCGCGCTGGCCGGGCTGGCCCGCGGGCTGACGGCCGGCCCGGTCGCGAAGGTGGCCGCCGTAACCTACGGCGTGCGCCGGGCCATCAGCCTGCGCCGTGCCTCGGGTCCCAGCGCGAGCGGAAGCGCAGGGACGCGGGTCCAGCCGGCCGTCCTCCCCAAGCCCCCGCTCCCGCCGGGACCTCGCCTCCCGGCGGGACCTCAACTCCCGGCGGGACCGCGGCTCGCGCCGG
>DASZAD010000180.1:0-4501 GCA_035945415.1 Streptosporangiaceae bacterium | reverse complement strand
CGGCTGCGCCCGGCGGTCATGCTGGTCGACCTTCATATGCCGGGTGGTAACGGGGTGGCCGCGATCCGCGAGCTGGGGCGAGTCCATCCCGAGGGTCGTTGTCTCGTGCTGACCTTGGATGACGAGGATGAGTCGCTCTTCGCGGCCATGGCGGCAGGCGCCCGGGGTTACTTGCTGAAGGGGGCGAGGGGGAGCGAGATTGAAGGGGCCATTCGAGCCGCGGCCGCGGGTGAGCTGGTCTTTGGTGCTGGTGTCGCGGATCGGGTGGCCGCTCTCTTTAGCGCGCCGCGGCGACCGCGGGGTGCTGACCAGTTCCCCGCTCTGACCGATCGCGAGCTGGTGCTGCTCAACCTCGTGGCGCGTGGGCTGGACAATGCATCGATTGCGCGCACGCTGCACCTGGCGCCAAAAACGGTGCGCAACCAGCTTTCCTCGCTTATCGCCAAGCTCGGCGTGCCGGATCGCTTCGCCGCGGCCGGGCTGGCCCGGCGCGCAGGCCTCGGGCGCGGCGATCGGCTCGGGTAAGCGGAGGTCCCGGCAGCGCGGGACCCGAAGCCCATGACGGCGGGACGCCGGCTCATTCACCATGACAGGAGACATCGGTGACAAGGAGCCAGCCGTGCTGACGAGGCATAGGGACGCCCGATTCGCCATTGCCGGCGCGGCGGCCTTGCTGGCGCTCAGTGCGACGTGGCTTGCCTTGAGGGCCTCCCTGCCCGGCGACGGGGCACCCTGGCGGCAGGATCAGGGATTCACCGGCGGTGTCACTCTGGACGCTGGCTCTGGCACGAACGGGCCGGGGCTGCGGGCCGGCGATGTGGTTACCGCGGTCGACGGGGTGTCATTGGATCGGTGGCTGGTCCGTTCGTCGCCTCGCCGGCCACCCCTGGCTGCCGGTACGGCACTGACGTATCGGCTCAGACGCCATGGGGTCGTGCTCGACGTCCCCGTTCGTCTCACCGGCTCCGACCCGGTCTGGGCCCGGCTGCGTCACCAGGGTGCCATTGGGCTTGCTGCCGTCGCGCTGGTCCTTCTCGGCGGCTTCACCGTCACCCGGCGCCCCGATCACCCCAGCGCCCATGCGCTCCTGCTGCTCGGTGCTGGTCTCACCACTGGCTTCACGTTCACGACCCTCGGCTGGGAGGTCGCCCACCTGGTAACGACGCCGTGGCTGTTCGTCCTCGGCATGGCCGGCGGCGTCCCAGGGTTCACCGTGATGGTCGCGGCGCTGGCGCACCTGGCGCTGACCTTCCCCTCGTCTCCGGTCTTTCTGGCACGCCGGGGTTGGCTGATCGGCCTGCTTTACGGCGCCGGGCTGGCGGTGAACCCCGGCGGCGTCGTGGTGTACCTGCTGGCCGGTCATCCCACTGTCAGCGGCCTCCAACGGTATCTGAACGCTTCAGGTGTCGTCCTTTGGATACTCGTACTGCTCGCCCTGGCCGGGATGACGCGGACCGCCCTGCTGGCGCTGCGAACGACGACGATCCGGGCACAGGTGCGCCTGGTCGGCTTGGCGCTGGGCATCACAGTTCCCGGCGTCATCATCCTCAACGCCGTCGCCGCCGGGACGCCCGCCTCCCCATGGGTCGTGGCGGCGTTGTTCCTGCCCTTGCCGATCGCGGTGGCGGCCGCGATCTTGCGGGGAGAGTTTCTCGATATCCGGGCGACGCTCAATCGCGCCCTCGTTTTCGTCGTCACCACCGTGCTGCTACTGGGCATCTATGCCGGCATAGTCGCCCTCATCGGTGCGCTGGCGAACAGCACCGGCATTGCCGCCACCTTGCCCGCCACCGCCGTCATCGCGGTCGCGTTCGCGCCCCTGCGATCTCGGGTGCAGCGGGGTGTCGGGCGTCTGCTCTACGGCGATCGGGGCCAGCCGGCGCACGTGCTGGCCGCCCTGGGCAGGCGCCTGGAGGCCGCCTTGCCGCCGGATGAGATCCTCCCCACCATCACGGACACGATCGCCATCACGCTGCGGCTGCCATACGTGGCCCTGAGGATCGCCGGACCGGACGAGGCGCTGGCCTGCGAGCGGGGACAGCCACCAGCCCAGCCTGACCGCGTCAGGCTTGTACATCAGGGCGAGACCGTGGGCGAGCTGATCGTGGGCGCCCGGCCGGGAGAACACGTGTTGTCAACCGCCGACCGTGCTCTGCTCGCCGAACTGGCGCCTCACCTCGCCGCGACGGTCAGGGCTGCCGCGCTCATCACCGAACTCGCATCCAGCCGGACCCGGCTCGCAGTGGCACGAGAAGAGGAACGAGCCCGACTCCGGCACGATCTCCACGATCGGCTCGGCTCGCGGCTGGTCGGTGTTTCCCTTCAACTCGACGCGGCCGCCACCAGCGCGCAGGAAACCCCCCTGACGGACACGTTGCGACACACCTGTGACGAGGTGGACGCCGCGCTCAACGAGGTTCGCCGCCTGACCCGGGGCCTGCGGCCCGCGGAACTCGACGAACTCGGGCTCGCCGCAGCAGTGCAGGCGGCGGCGACACGACTCACCGTCGGTGACCAGGCACGTGGCTGGCGGTCGGACGTTTCCGCGGCCATTCATCTGCCGGCGCTGGCGCCCGAGATCGAAGCGGCGGCCTATCAGATCGCCCTCGAGGCCATGACGAATGCTTACCGCCACAGCGGCGGCCACCACGCCCAGGTCCGTATCGGCGTTAATCCGCCGGGGACGACACTCGTGATCGAAATTACCGACGACGGACACGGGCTTGGGGAACTCGACGCCACAGGTGTCGGCCTCCGGTCCATGCGCGAGCGGGCCAGCGCCGTCGGCGGATCACTCGACATCCGCACGGCCGCGAACGGTGGCGCACTGGTGAGAGCCGAACTTCCCATCAGCTGACATCCCGGCCCACTGCGGCGGCCGCCAGGAGAGTCCAGCCCTGCATGACGTCCGGCTACCCGGCTTGCATGACAATGCATGACCGCCCAGTGCAGAGAACATCCGGTCATGCATGTTGAGGTACGTCGGAGCCAGCCGGTCCCGTCGGCCGGACCAGCCTGAAGGAGGTGTGCTGATGACCGCCAGCACCGCCCCGGCCGAAACCCTGCCGCTGCTGCAGGCGATCTTGAACCTGTCGAAGTTCCACCGCGAACACGAGAAGTTTGATTGCCCGCCGCACCACGGCGTCATGCCTGAGAAAATAGGTGACCGCCCAGCTCGACCGTCCCCAGCCGCCCTCCGGCGATCCGCGCTACTGCCGCGGCGGCGATCCGGTACGGCGCCAGCGGATCTTCCCTGGCGCTGATCACCAGGGTTTGTGAGAGACCGCCGTCACAGCGACCAGCTAGCGCGAGGAAGTCAGCTGCCTCCTTCTCGCTGATCATCTTTTGCGCTCGTTGTGGATCTCTGCGGGCCGGGTGATGTCTGCGCTGCGTACTCCAGCCTGGCCTTGATCATGACGACGTCGCGCTCCAGTTCCCGCTGCATCCGGGCCGCACCAGCGGCAGCACCAGCCGCAGCGGCCCCCAGGGCCGGATCTGCATCCGGAGCAACAGGTGGCTGTGCTCACCCCGAGGCACCGCCCGGCCACTGAAACCAGAGCTGATGATCTTCGACCTACCGGCGTGCTCCTACGCGTCCGGTCGCTCAAAGCGCACGCACTCGCTGATAGCAGCAGGACCTTGAGTGAACTCTATCGGTAACGGGCGCCCAGACCGACTGGGCCGCCGGTCAGCTTCTGGACGCGCTTCAGCCGGATGTTCCACCCGGGCTCGTTGGCGGGTCGCTGGCGTAGTCGAAGACCTCCTCGGCAGGTCTTCGGATGTCCGCCTCAACCTCGATCACCGCGACCCCGCCCGGCACGAAAGTTGTCGGCCTCTTCCTGGCCGAGGCCCTGGCCTGTGCGGCTGACCGGCAGGCCCGCCGCGCACATTGGCGGATGCGTGATCGGCATCACCGGCAACAGCAGCGGGACGACCGGTACGCACCGCACAATCGCGCCGTCCACACCCTGGTCGATGAGCTGATTGCCCGCTGCCCGCGCCCGGACTTCGGGCGCAGGTCTGACCTGGGCGCTCAGATCAGGTCGCGGCGTGCGAACACGATGCCGCCGGCGGCGACCAGGGCGAGGCTGACTGCCAGGACGGACAGTGCGCCGGCTGCGCGCAGCCCGTGCTGGAGCGGCTCGTTGCCGAACAGGAGGTAGAACGGGGAGAGGGGCCGCGCTGGCTTCAGCGCGGTGGTGACCTGGGCCAGGGCGTTGAGCAGATAGCTAGTGACCGCGGCGAGCGCGGCCAGGCCGCGGGCGAGCGCCGCGCTGCCGGTTCCGGCGCCCACGGCGAGGGCGGCCGCGCCGGTGAAGAAGCCGAAGATGCCGAGGGCGGCGGCCGCGGCTGCGATCGCGGCCACGCCCAGGTGCATGCCGAAGGCGAGGGAGAACACCCACATCGCCAGCCCGGCGGCGGCGGCCACGGCGGAGAGGTCGATCAGCAGCGCGGCGGCGCGTTCGGCGAGCACCTGGCCCCGGGCCACCGGCGCGGACAA
>DASZAD010000179.1:0-2887 GCA_035945415.1 Streptosporangiaceae bacterium | reverse complement strand
CTCCCAGCCTGGCCGCGGCGGTGTCCGCCGCCGCCTCGGCGGACGCCGTGGTCGTGGCGGTGGGTGAGAAGGCCTACGCCGAAGGACTCGGGGACAACCCCGCACCGCAGCTCACGTCGACTCAGAAGGGCCTGGTCAGCGCGCTGGAGGCGACCGGCAAGCCGGTGATCGTGGTGGTGGTCGCGGGCCGGCCGCTCGGCCTCGGCCCGGCCGAGCAGGCCAACGCCATCCTCATGGCCTACCAGGGCAGCACCGAGGCGGGCCAGGCCGTGGCCGACGTGATCTTCGGCAAGGCCGACCCCAGCGGCCACCTGCCGGTGACTTGGCCGTCGGACGCGGCCGCGCCGGGCGGAGACTTCCAGACCGGAGCCGCGTCACCGCTCGGTGACCAGCCGAAGGTCTTCGACCAGCTCTCCTACACCGGCTCGGGCCAGGGCAGCGGCTACAACCCGCTCTACCCGTTCGGGTACGGGCTGTCGTACACCACGTTCGGCGTCAGCGGGCTGACCGCGACCAGCAGCGTGTCCACCACCGGGACGGTGACCGCCACCTTCACCGTGGCCAACACCGGCAGCGTGGCGGGTACCGACGTGGTGCCGGTGTACGTGCACCAGCCGGTCAGCGCGGTCCTGGTGCCCAACCAGCGGCTGGTGGGGTTCACCCGGGTGACGCTGAATCCCGGGCAGTCCCAGACCGTGACGGTTTCCTTCCCCGTCTCGGAGCTGGCCGTCACGCCGGGCGACATCAACTCCTTCGCCGCCCCGCAGGTGGAGACAGGCGCCTATCAGGCCCAGATCGGGACGCCGGCCAGCCTGAGCGCGGACTTCACCATCCACGGCTGAGATTTACCGGACGAGCCCGGGCCGGTGTGCTAACCGGCCCGGGCTCGCCCGCGGGCGGGGGTCATCCCGATGTCCGGGGTCAGCCCGCGTACTTCATCACCAGCGCGCCGACCTGCGGGAGCGCGGCCTCGACGTGCCTGGCGGCGCTGCCCCGCACGGTGTTGTACGCCCTGACCATCGTCGGCCGCCTGGAGGCCGCTGCGCGCGCGTCGGTCACCGAGAGCAGGGCCTGCGACACCTCGTCGCCCCGCTTGGCCAGGTAGTCGCCGAACTCCGAGCCGCCCGAGACGTTGAAGTCCTCCCAGTACGGCTCCAGCTCGTGCAGGATCTGCGGCAGCAGGGCCTTGAGCATGTGGTCGATGTGACCCTGGGCGAAGGTGCTCACGGTCTTGTAGGCGAGCTTGAGCGCCGTCCCGGAGATCCCTGACTTGCTGGCGAGCTCATGCTGGATCAGCGTGTGGCAGTCGGCAATGACTTTCGGCTTGGTGTCCGGCGCGAGCAGGATCTCCTGAAGCGTGGCTGCCATGGGTATGTTCGTCTCCTTGTCGCTGGGGGACGCGGCCGGTCGGATCCCGGGCGGCGGCCCGGGCGATGCCTGTCCTTGGCGGAATGACCCGGCTCCGCTCAAGGCAGGACCGGATCAAAGTACCGTGCGCGGATGTCCCCTGGTGCGCGAACGCGCTGACCTCACGCCCGCAGGCCTGGGGCCGCACCCTCCAGCAGCCGGCTGCCGAGCGGCGTGACCGAATGCAGCACGGCCTTGCCCGCGCGGGTGGTGACGATCAGTCCGGCATCCCGCAGCGTCCTGGTGTGCCCGGAGACGGTCGCGGCGCTGATCCCGAGCTCCCTGGCCAGCTCGGTGGTAGTGCGCTCGCGGACGGTGAGCCGCAGCACGGCGGCCCGGGTGCGCCCGAGCAGTCCGCCGACCGGGTCGCTGGTGGTCTCCTCGATCAGCGGAAGCGGGGTCAGCGCCGGATAGACGATCACCGTGGAGCCGTCAGAGTGGTCGGTGATCATGGGCCGTCCGGTCCAGAGAACCGAGGGCAGCAACGTGAGGCCGGCGCCGCTGGGGTGAAAGTCCATCTCTTTGGGCGCGTCGATCTGGAGCACCGTCCCGCTCCAGGTGACAGTGGGATGCATCGTGGACAGCGCGGCCTGCACGCCGAGCTCGGCGATGAGCCTGCTCCGCCAGGCCAGCTCCGACCGGAACCCGCTCCAGACCCGGGACCAGTCGCCCTCCAGCAGGTGCCGGTGTGCGAGCTTCAGCGCTCGATCCAGGTCACGCCAGCTCTGGCGGTCACGTTCGGCCAGCATCCTGACCCATGGCGGCGGGCGCTGGGCGCCCGACACGCGCTGTAGCTCAGCCGCGGCGAACTGGGCTGGTGCCTGCTGGACCAGTTCCAGGCCTTCGGCCAGGCTCACGCTCACCGGATCCAGGAACAGCGGACCGGTCGCGGACGCGGGGACGAGCTCCAGCAGCGGCCGGGCCGACGGCGGGAACCCGGCGGCGGCCCGGCGGCGCCAGATAGCGAACAGCGGGTCCTGCTGCCGCATCGCGGCCAGCGCGAGGCCGACCTCGATCAACGGCGCCGGGTGGCTGGCGAACCTGGTACGCAGCAGATCCTGGGCAGTCAAATGGATTCTGAGCACGACCGTCAACCGTCATAGCGTGACATTTCGGCTGTCGCCTAAAGGATCGCATCCAGCGCTGGCGGCGGGCACGCTGCGGAAGCAACCGTTATTCAGGAGGTGCGAAAATGAGACTTCGCCGCCTGGCCGCCAGCGCCGCCGCAGGAGCCCTTGCCATCCTCGCCGTTCCGGCCGCCGCGTCGGCCAGCGCCGCCGCCAGCCCGGGTGGCTGGCGGCCGTACCACACGGCACCGTGGACCGACGCACCCGGGGCCGTATGCAGTTTCGGCGTGGCCGCGACCATCGTCTACCAGCATGAGCAGTTCCGTACGCTGGCGCGCTATCCGGGCGGCGCCCCCCGGCTCCAGGAGTTCCGCGGCCCACTGGTCGTCCGGTACACCAACACGAGCACCGGA